>JADFJT010000070.1 GCA_022566015.1 Pseudomonadota bacterium
AGTAATAATGCGTCCGATTGCCTTAGATTCCGGCTAAAAACATGCCGGAATGACGATGGAGTGATAAGCATTCAGAGCAACAGTATTTTTGTGCTGAACTATTTTAGCTTATGAAAACCAGCCAATTACATTTGTGGAATGGTAGAGCTTTATTCTTTTCGCCAATTGTAGATACCCAGTTTCATCGACACCACTTACTTCAAATTACCATTGGTTTAGATAAGCCATTTCTACTGAGAACGAAAAGTTCGGAACCCTGGGAGCGACAAATGGATAGTCGTGATTCCTCCCGATCAGCCGCACCAGTTAGACGGTCGCAATACATCGGTGATTTATCTATTTCTAGATCCAGAGAGCCATCTCACTCGTCAATTGATTCCTGATGTTCACGATCACAAAATTTTGTCATTCGACTTTAAACAGTGCGAACCGCTTTTGCGTCAGCTTTGGCGTTACGCGGAAGGCCAGTGCAATTGTAGTGATGCGCTACAACTGACCGACCGCATCGTTCAAATATTTTCCTCCCCCCATGATTCTATTTCCAAACTGGATTCAAGAGTTGAACAGGCATTGAAAATTATTCGCTCGCTACCTGTTAAACAAATTTCAGTGCCCGAACTTGCGTCGCAGGTGTTTCTGTCCCCTGGCCGCCTGGCGCATTTATTTCGGGGACAAACGGGTTTACCCATCCGGCGTTACTTGTTATGGGAAAGGTTGCTGGATGCATTACGGCTGATGACACAGGAATCTGATTTATCAAAAGCCGCACATGAAGCTGGCTTTTCGGATTCCGCGCACATGAGCCGCACCTTCCAAAAAATGTTCGGCATCACGCCGTCCGAAATTTTCAAAAATAAATCGCTGGTTCAAGTCAGATTGTGCGATTCATGATCATGCCCGGTTTTCCACCGAACGAGATCATGCCCGGCCAATCTCATCTTTAGCAGGACGTTTAAAAGACCAGTCGACCAATACAGCGATGAATAGCGTACCCACGAGTACGACAGGAAACTGGGGCGTGATTTCCAGGCCAAGTGCTGCAAGAAACGGGTATACCAACATACGGTAGGCTAGAAAAGTGGCCACAACCAGTGTTGCACCAAACCGAAAATCTAACACTCGTTTGGCCATTATACTGACCACAAGTGTGAAAATTGCCAGGAACCCAGGATAAACGAAGAAAGGACGACGGGAAGATTCGTGCCAACTGGGAAAAGGAAATTCGTGCTCTGCGAGAAAAATGAATGCGGTTAATAATATTCCGCCCAGGATCAATACCCGAAACAACCTGGCCATAGTGGTTTCCTGCCCTACGTTCATTGTCACCATCAATAATCCCACGGTGACGAATCCAAAAATGATGATGATGTGTGGCGGCGCCCATAAACTGGCGTCCACTCCAAATTGCGAATGCCATATTTCATCGAGAGGGCCTCCAATCAGCGGGATTAAAAGAATAAGCAATGCGATTTTTGCCGATTTATTTTGCCTGATATGTTCAATCCATGAACCTTTCCTGCCTCTCCTGAGCAAACCGATCGCGGCGATTTGGGCAAGCACGATACCGAGAACAATCGACATGTGCGATGGTGCAAAAATGTTTTCCCGAAACGATTCTGAATGCCATGAAACATCCCAGTATGCGCCAAAACCAACAAAGGCCATCGCTGGAACCATCAGAAACAGAATACCAACCGATCCGTTCAGAGATGACGACTTATCAGAGGAAACCGGTTTCCTGTACAAGATAACAATCAGAGCCAAACCGATTATTGCGATTAAAGTCGCTGTTATATTATCCAGTATACGAAAGTACGGCCAGACGCCTGCAGGAGAAAACCACACCTCCTGGTCAGGTCCTACTAACGGAACTATGGTGGATTCAACAGTAAATCCAAGGGAAGCCGTATCCTTTCCCCCACCATCAAGGCGATGTAAGTTGACGCGAACATCATGAAATCCTTTGCCAATTTTAAAATACTCGGAAAACATGGCAGGTCCCGAAGGGAGAAGGGGTTTCTCAATTTCTTCGCCATCCGGCACACTGAGTTTAAGATCTAATTTAACATTGACCAGGTCCACTCTTCCTTCGGCTCCTGATGTTTCCTCAAGCGTAACGGTAAATTTAACCAGCTCTCCGGGCCTTGCATCGGATGGCTCTAATGTGAGTCGTCCTATCACATCGGTCAGCCCATGAGCCGACGCGGTTTGAACGAAAAACAGACTAAAAAAAGCTAAAATAACCGTGGAAATCAATAATGAAAGGTTTCTTTGCTGGATAATATGCATGGTACGCTCCTATAAGTTTAAGGTGATAATTGATGCTATCTCGTTTAATTAATAAGCTTGTAACTAGGAGGATAAGCGTTTGTAAACGAAAATACTTGAACGAACTGGCTATTTTAAATGTGCATTTAACGGCAGATGGAACCAGCCCTGCTGGATCCGGATATAGATGATATTGGTACTCCAGACACGATTGGGCCGCTCGGGGTTGAATGGACGATCGAAATAAATGGGTCGGTGACCACTGGCATTCATTCTCATTTGTCACGGACTCCCTTAAACGAATAGTTTATACCTGGATTTCAGATGTATAATTTACCAGGAGGGGCATCTTGTCGTTTGCTGCACAGGGCAAATTCCCGGATTTTCCAGACATTTTCTGTAACTGAGATAAATAGTGAAATTCATTACCTCGATTCGAGCATCGTTGCTTTTAGGGAAAGGGCACAAGTTATTTGAGAGCGGCCGTTACCAGCAGGCGTTAGAAAAAGCGCTAAAAGCGAAGAAACTGGAACTCGAAGAGCAGTTCGAGTGGTTGTGCCATTCGATCGAGGGAAAATCCAGATATCATCTTGGGGATAAAGAAAATGCCCTGGTCGCTTTGAAACGGGCGCAACAGATATTGGCATCGAAACTTGAAAAGGAGAAGGATTCGGAGCCCTTGCAAAATATTATGGACGACATCACCGGGTACATAGAACTAATTGAACGCGGTGACACCTAGCTGGGCTGATATGTTCCGGTGAACTGGATGTTGCGAAAGCGGTTAAAAACAGGCCTGGCGCACCAGCCAGCCTCAAAAAAACGAGTGCATACCAAATACAGCCGTGAGGAGATTTCGGAGTTTACTGGTGCAATAAAAGGCACCAGGCCGGAGTGTCGATAAAATCCTGAATATCGAAGGGTCGATCTGGCTTGCCGCTGCGATTCAGGTCTGGCACTTTGGGCAAAAGTAACTCGATCTTTGCCCCTGGACTTGCTTGCTGATCGTGGTGCCACAGACACCACAGGGTCCCCTGACGCCGTAAACCTGTAATGACTGGCCGAAATATCCCGGCTTGCCGTCGACCTGGGTAAAGTCCTGCAACGTGGTGCCACCTTTCTCTATAGCGTCGCGCAGCGTATCCCTGATTGAATCGACCAGGAAATTGAGGCGTTTTTTGCTGATTCTACCGGCCTTGCGGGTGGGCCTGATACCTGCGCCGAACAGGGCTTCACAGGCATAAATATTGCCCACACCGGTGACGATTCGACTGTCCATAATCACCGATTTGATCGCTGCGCTTTTGTTTTTGCAGGCCGTGTATAAATATTCTGCGTTGAAATCATGCGACAGTGGCTCGGGCCCGAGCTTGCTCAACAAACGGTGCTGAAGGGGATCTGTGTCGGTATAAAGCAGTGCCCCAAAGCGCCTGGGATCTTTAAACTTGAGCGCTAGTCCGGAGCCTAGTTGTAGCTCGATGTGCTCATGTTTTTCGGGTGGGGTGCCTGACGGTAGTATGCGCATACTACCGGACATGCCCAGGTGCCAGATCAACGTGCCGCGATCCAGTCGCATCAGTATATATTTACCGCGCCGTGACACCGATTCGATCATGCGCCCCTTTATGTCGGCGATTTCCTTCACCACAGGCCAGCGCAATCGGCGTTCGCGTACGATTATCTGTTTAATCTTTTGTCCGCAGACATAGGGTGCGATACCGCGCATCGTGGTTTCGACTTCGGGAAGTTCGGGCATGAATTTTTCGGGCCTACTTGCTTAATTCGATTACTTTTCGTGGAATATCCAGGCGATCGCGATGCCACCCATCCAGTTTGAAACGTCGGTAACCAGCGGACTAGCTTCGACCACTGAATTTTTCAGGCTATCGTAACGCACAAACCCGCCGATCCAGTAGTCACCGAAGCGTTTGCTATAGGTAAAGTCGCCGCGAAGGCCACTATATCCCGCCCCGGCCTGGAAGGCGGGCCGCGAGGGCAGCACCTCGTCCAATCCAACCGAATAGTAATAGTCGTGAAATCGCTTGCTCGCATACAGGGGGCCAACGGCAAAACGGAATTTCCATTGATTTTTGTTGAGCGCGCGGATCCGCCAGGCGAGGCGAGGGTGAAGTACCCGGCCGATATATTGTGGGTTGCTTTCGATCGTAATCGCGAACCTTAATGGTAATTCGAACCACAGTGAGTCTCGTTCGCCCTTGCGCAGGCGATATTCCAGCGAAGGCCCGACTTCGACACTGGCTTCTAGTGGCGCCATGCCGACGCGCTCGGGATTGTCGTCATCGACTGGCAACGAGCCATTGCCGCTGATCGACAGTATCAGGTTTTCCGAATTAAATAGCCGCCCTTCCACGCCTCCGTCGATGCGGAATCGTTCGCCGCGATACTTGATATAAGGGACCGGTAGCAGATAACTGGTCGAGTGCGCCGACCCTCTATAGTGCGGTGCGCTCAGCGATAATAGCGACACGCCGAGTTCGAGTTTTGGTAATGCGTGCTGGTCCGCCACCGCATTGGTCGCGAACAGAATCAGGATTAGAATGGCATGCCTGGAATTCATTCCTGGGCAGGCTCCAATAGTCCATAATACTGGCTTTCAGAAAAATGATACTGCAGGCCAAGATCGGGGCGAGCGATAATAATTTCAGGTGAGATATCCATCAGAAAAAATTCGATTTTGCTGCCATCCTCAAACGTGGCGCTTATCCTTTGTTTGGGTATATTCGCTTCCTGGTAGGGTTGAATTCTCGAAGCCTCCAGCGTTTGCCATTTGGTGATCATATCACCGAGTAGATTCGGTGTAATTGCTTTACCATCATTTTGCCATCCGTTGTCGTTAGTTTTACTCAGTTTTAAACTACCGATCCTGAAATTCTGCAATCGCATAGTGCGTGGCAACAGGTGGCGGTCGATCAACGCTGAAAGGCCCTGACTGAAAAAATGCAGGTGGATATCCGAAATCAGGTATATGGTCGATCCTGTCATTACATAACGCCTTTGTCCAATATTATTGGTGGCGCCAAACAGAAATTGAGTATCGTTTAAACTCAGGATTGCAGTAGGAAACTGCAAGCCCAGTGTCGCAAGGTCAATTTGATCGGCGCGAATACTGGATTCGGTTTCACTTAGCGCAATACCCAATATTCGCTCGACTACAATATTGTTGGCGGGCCATTTAACTGGAGTATCGATTTGCCATTGTGTAGCCTTCCTGGTCAGCGTAATTGTATAGTCAGCAAGCTGGATCGAAATGCGATTGATGTCTTGCGGTTTGAGTGTGGTAATTCTATTTTCGGGCTGGTATCCGGTCTCTACCTGATAGCGATTGCCGATGTAGGTAAATATGATAATCAGGATGATCAACAGGTAGTTGATGATCCAGCGTTTGGAGATCATTCCAGCCATATTTTCCTGTTATTACAGTTTGCGGCGCCTGAGCCAGATACGCAATCCTATACTCAGTAGCGATAGAGGGATCAAAAGTAAAAAAATCAGGAAGATCGCAATTTGCTCTAGCTGAGATAATTCCAGGCGCGTGTCTGGCGCGGGTCGCGGAGTGATCGCGATCAAATTATCGTCGTGACCAAGCCAGTTGATCAAATTGAGCCCCAGTTCCAGGTTAGCGCCGTTTCCCAGGTAGCGATTGGAGACAAAGTCGGCATCGCCAATCACGGCGATTCGTTGTTCGAACAGATTGCCATCATCTTTCTGGAGGCTGCGCGATAGCGAGATTCCAAAATCGAGAGGCCCACTCGTTTCATCCGGGTTGTCGCCGTTGAAAACTTCTCCTTCCCTGGTGCCGGTCTCACTCCAGCTAGTATCACCGCTGCGTAATATTGTGCGTTGCTCCCAGGTATCGTCGGACTGCTGATATTCTATCGCCTGCGCCTGTGGGAATAACGACATGCTTTGTATCTGTTGTGTGATCGGGTGACGCGGATACTCTGCCACGAGAGCAAAATCAGTCCGGTTTAATCCGAGCAACTGACTGTTCGGGTCGACAATTACCCCCGGCAGAAAATCTATCGCCAGTTTTAGCGCGAGTCGTTCGAGGCCCTCGGTAGCCTGTTCGGGGTCCGCGAACCACAATAGATTGCCACCGCGTTCCAGGTAATCGAGCAGTAAATCTATTTCTCCAGCGAGTAGCGGCACCAGAGGACTGGCAATAATCAGTACGTTGGTGTTTTCAGGGATACTATTGGATTGTGTCAGATTCAGATTCTCGACAGTAAATCCCTTGCTCGCTAGTTGAGTGGCAAACAGGCTGTAGTCATGGTTGGCTTCACGATAAGGATTGCGTTCGCCATGACCCTGTAAGAACACTATCCAGCGCTCGCCCTGGCGCATCAGGCGCTGGATCGCATTGGTGACAGCTGATTCGGTCACCTGGCTAATTTTTTCGCTACGCCCCCGGTATTCGATTATTGTTTCTCCATCGAAACGAATATCGTGCTGGCGCAACAAATCTGGCGTCAAATCGGGGTTGAGGCTGCGAAACTGTATACGCGGCTGATGGTACTGGTAGCGTTCCAACAGGTGCTCCAGAGCCGTTTTATTCTGGTGTAACGGTGAAATAAACAGACTGATTTCGAGTGGTTCCTGCAACGATTTAACCAACCGTATGCTTTCCTGCGACAGACTGTTGCGCTCATTCGTGGTCAGGTCTATCGAAACTGAATAGAGCTTGCTCAGCCAGGCGAGTAATCCCAGCGCGCATAGAAATAACAGGATAAACAATCCCGACTGCAGGCGGATCTGCCACCGGGTTCGGGCATCGATAATCACAGCAGGCGTTCGCGATCGAGTTGGCGAATGGTCAGCACCAGGAAGCCGACTATTATCAGCAGATAATAAGCGACGTCGCTGCTGTCAAACACACCTTCCATCATTTTCTGTTGGTGTTGCAGAAGCGAAAGATAGCTGATCACACTTTGACCACCGTTAATCGATTCGCCCGCCCAGTCGATAATCCATAACATGAGCAGCGCGCCGAAAGTACTGACCGCGGCAATCGTCTGGTTTTCGGTCAGGCTGGACAGATAAAGTCCAATAGCAGCAAACGAGCTCAGCAGCAACAGCATCGAGATATAAATCGAGAATAACTTACCCGTGTCTAGTTCTGTGCCTACATACAGCGACAGTGGCATCAGCATTAACAGACTGACCAGTATAAGAACGAATAGCAGCAGGCCGAGAAATTTGCCTAGTACAATATCGCTCATGTTCAGTGGTGACGAAATTAACAGTGTCAGAGTCCGATTTCGTTTTTCTTCGGCGATCGATCGCATCGTCACTAGCGGCATGATCATCAACAGGATGATTGCGGCAAGCTGAAACAATGGCGCAATCACGAGGTCGGTTACACCCGGCGTATTTTCCAGGCCTAATAATCGTGGTTGCAGAATGAAAAAACTATCTACCTGCGCGAGGAAAATATAGCCCAACAGTATCTGGACCACTGCAAGGATTATCCAGGGCAGTGGGGATAGAAACATCGAGCGAATTTCATACCTGGCGATGGTCAAAATCATCGTTTATCTGCCTCGTGGTCATGCGTTAGCTCGATGAATAAATCTTCCAGGGACGCTTTCCTGGGTACCATCTCGTAAAGACCCCATTGTTTTCGCACCGACTGTTGTACGATAGTTTCAGCCGGAGATTCGGCACTGAAAAACACATGAAAGTGGTTACTATCGACCGACTCGACCGCGTCTACCAGACTAATCTTTCGTAAGTCTTCAATATCTGGAGGGTTTTTCAGCGCTATAGTGATGGCTTGCTCATTGCCCTGATCGAGGGCTTCGATCGGCGCATTGTAAACCAGTTTTCCGGCGCGAATAATTTGCACGCGGTCGCAGATTGCCTGTACTTCCGGCAGAATGTGGGTAGACAGGATAACACTGCGTTCGTGCCCAAGCGATTTGATCAGCTTACGAATTTCACGAATTTGGATCGGATCCAGGCCTACGGTAGGTTCGTCCAGAATGACTACCGGGGGATTGTGGATAATAGCCTGCGCGATACCGACACGTTGCTGAAAACCTTTGGATAGATTTCCGATAAGACGATGTCCTACATCGCTGAGACCGCAGTCGAGCTTTACCTGTTCGAGCGCGCCAGCAATAGCCGATCGCGCTACCCGGCGTAATTGCGCGCAATATTTCAGATATTCGTCGACGCTGGCTTGATGATAGATCGGGGGATGCTCCGGCAGATAACCGATCAATTGCTTGGCTTCACGCGGTGAATCGATAATATCGAAACCACCGATGCTGACCTGGCCTTCACTGGGCGCCAAATTACCGCTGATAATCTGCATCGTGGTCGATTTTCCCGCGCCATTAGGTCCGAGAAATCCGAGTA
The DNA here is from genome assembly GCA_022566015.1 of Pseudomonadota bacterium. Classification (GTDB taxonomy): domain Bacteria; phylum Pseudomonadota; class Gammaproteobacteria. The sequence continues at coordinate 8,650 of JADFJT010000070.1, forward strand.
CTTCACCTGGATTCAAAGTGAAGCTGAGGTCGTCTATAGCGCAGTTATTCTGGTAATAACGAGACAGGTTTTCAACTTTTATTAAAGCTGCCGATTCCATATTTTGATCTGAAAAGTTCTAGTCAGGACTCGTCATTCCCGCGAAGGCGGGAATCTATCGAAACTAGAACGTATTATTTACTGGATTCCCACTTTCGTGGGAATGACGAAAAATAACTTTAACCTGAATCCGGGCAGAAAAAAACCGGCGATTGCCGGTTTCTCTAACGAAAGCGTCGATTTACTTGATCTTGGCTTCCTTGTATTCCACGTGCTTGCGCACAACCGGGTCATATTTCCTCAACACTAGCTTATCCGGGGTGTTTTTCTTGTTTTTATCGGTGGTGTAGTAGTGGCCTGTGCCAGCGCTTGAAACCAGTTTGATTAATTCTCTCATGATGCTGCTCCTAACATTTTTCGCCGCGTTTGCGCATGTCGGCGATCACCACATCGATACCGTTTTTATCGATGATACGCATGCCTTTGCTCGATACACGGAGCTTAACCCAACGATTTTCCGACTCCACCCAGAATTTATGACTGTGCAGGTTAGGCAAAAAACGACGGCGCGTTCGATTATTTGCGTGTGATACATTGTTTCCAGAAATAGGTCTTTTGCCTGTGACTTGACATACGCGGGACATGCTTGACTCCGTACTTGCCAGCGAGATTGATTCGAGGGCGCGAACTCTACCAGAAGCTATTTTGCTATTCAAGCAAATCGGTGGACTATTCTCCGGATTAGCAGATTCCTTTTCGATGGCCTGCGGGCTAAGATGGCGATTATTTTCTCGGGGCAGGCAGGGCATCGATGGACATAGTATTTATTCGCGATTTACAAATAGAAACTGTTATCGGAATTTACGATTGGGAGCGCAAAATCAGGCAGGTCATCAGCCTCGACATTGAAATGGCCGCCGATATACAAAAAGCGGCCAATAGCGATAATATTGAAGATACGCTGAGTTATAAAACCGTCGCCAAGCGGTTGATATCCTTTGTCGAAGAAAGCGAGTATGAACTGGTCGAAGCGCTGGCCGAAAAGATATGTGCGATCATTCGTGAAGAATTTGCCGTTCCCTGGGTACGATTGAGCTTGAGCAAACCTGGCGCAGTCAGGGGGTCGAAGTCGGTTGGGGTGATCATCGAACGCGGTGAAAAGCCTGCATGAGCGTGACGGTCTACGTTAGCCTCGGTAGTAATGTCCAGCGCGACAGGAATATTCGGCTGGCTGTCAAAGAAATGCGGACAGCCTTTGGAAACCTCAGGCTATCACCCGTTTATGAATCGGCCTCGGTCGGTTTTGACGGCAGTGATTTTTTAAATCTGGTCGCAGGATTTGAGACCGATAACGAAGTGCATGAGGTGGTGCAAGAATTACGCGTAATAGAAGATCGTCTCGGGCGAGATCGAAGCCAGCCACGTTTTTCACCCAGACCGATTGATCTGGATATTCTGACTTACGATGGGCTGATAATCGATGAGCCAGGGATACAAATTCCCCGTGAAGAAATTCTACAGAATGCCTTCGTGCTGAAGCCGCTGTGTGATATTGCCCCTGACGGCGTGCACCCGCTGGTAAAACAGGACTATCAGGCGCTTTGGCTTGCGATGGCGTCCGATGCCCCGCGCCTCGAAGTATATGAATTGTCGCTGGACTAGTTGTGTAGAGTTTATTGCAAGTAGTCCAGGATGCTGCTGTAATGGTTTCTGTTAGATGAGTTGCTTAAGATTTACCTTCTAAAGATCGAGATTTCTAAAATCCCTGTCACTAAAAAACCAGACCCAGGTTAAAGTTGACGTCGAATAGGGCTTCGGATTCGGTGCTACCGCAGCTAGTTTGGGTCGATAAAGATGCTGTGGGGCTCACGTATAAACCTATGTTGTAATAGATCGATTTATTTCTCCACCCCATCATTCCTCCGCCAAAATACGGGCTGGTATCCGAGGCCTCATCCTGGTCCACGATCAACAGGCATTTTACTGATTCTGTGTGTTTGAGCAGCGAAATGCCCAGATACAAGGTACTATCCTGATTCGGGTTCAACAGATAGCGAACGAATGGGCCGGTTTTCGTGGTCGTCGTTTCATCGATATCGGTGCCAAAAAATCCAAATACCTCGGTCGTTTTAAGATATTTGTAACCGAATTGCAAAGACGACCCAATCGGGCGGTGATAGACCTGAACGTCTACCCCCAGAAATGTCAATATTCCGATCTCAATGCCTGTCTCTGATGAGCTAGAGTTGCTGCTGGCCTGCGCTGACGAGTGGCCGATAAGCGTCATCGCTAGCAACAAACCAGCCAATGCACACCATCTGCTCACTCTGTTTAGAGCAGGATAATCGGCGTTGTTTACAACTATGTCGCCAATCGCTGTTAATTGATCGCAGTGAGACATTTGTCGTATTCCTTACTCGTCAATTTTAGAATTCATAATAATCTGTTTCAATGCCTCTATCAAACTTCTGCACTCGTCCTTTGAGCCTATTGTGATTCGCAAACAATTGTCGATGCGGGGTGCATCGAAGTAACGAACCAAAATTCCAGCCTTTTTCAGCTTTTGGTAAAGATCATGGGCTGGAAAAGAAGCGTGCTGTACGAACAGGAAGTTACTTGCCGAGGGATAGACTTTAAATGCCAGCTCGGTTAATGCGATTTCCAGCCAGCCGCGGGTGGAGATAATTCGGTCTCGACACTGTTGAAACCAGGCTTCGTCTTTTAGACTGGCAACGGCTACCGCACTGGCCAGGCTATCGACAGGATAAGAGTTAAACGAATTTTTTACTCGATTTAGCCCCTCGATCAACTCAGGCTGACCGAGCGCATAGCCCAGGCGCATGCCGGCCAGACTTCGCGATTTTGAAAAAGTCTGGATCACCAGCAAGTTGGGAAAATCGGCAATCAGTCTGAGCGCCGACTCTGCACCGAAATCGACGTAGGCCTCGTCAACAATGACCACCGATGTCGTATTTTCCAGTAACTCCCTGATTGCATCGAGACTGAGGGCAATACCAGTCGGGGCATTGGGATTGGGAATGATTATTCCGCCGTTCGCACCCCGGTAGTCGCTTACATCGACGCAGAGCTTCTTATCGAGTGCGATGGACCGATACTTAATTTGGTACAGCGAACAGTAGGCCGGGTAAAAACTGTAGCTAATATCGGGAAACAGAATAGGATCGCGACCCGAAAAAAAAGCCTGGTAACTATGCGCGAGGACTTCGTCAGAACCATTTCCGATAAATATCTGATTCGGCTCAAGACTGAAATAGCCCGCCAGTGCTTTTCGCAGATCGCTGGATTCGGGATCCGGGTAGCGTCGTAGCGACTCGAGCGGAAAACCTTGAATTGCTTTCGCGACTTCGGGTGAGGGTGGGTAGGGGTTTTCATTGGTATTCAACTTGATGTACTGATGATCTTGCGGTTGTTCGCCGGGAACGTAAGGATCAAGCTGTTGCACGAGGTCGGACCAGAATTGGCTCATGTTGGGGGGAATCTCTGGTCGAGTCTGGGCGCACCAGATTGGGATCCAAAATGATCAAGATCAAGGCGTGGAACGCAAGTAATAGCACCGCTATTGCTCAGTTTCGCAACGGGGAGATTGATTATTTTTGGGCACAAGATGTTCGTTCATGACTTGATCAGAGGTTCCCTAGATCAAAATGAGGGTGAACAGGTATAGGCGCAAGGTCTTATTTGATCAATTTCCATCCTTTCACCGGGGAAAACCTTTCTCCATACTTTGATTCGTACTCGCGCATAGTCCCAGTTATCGATTCGATACCCTGCTGCAGACTGTAATTCAGCGGACCGCCTCTGAAAGGTGCGAAGCCGGTGCCAAAGATCAGACCTGCATCGAGCATGTCCTTGTCGTCGACAATTTTTTCTGCAATACAGGATGCGGATTCGTTAAGAAATCGAAAGATCAAACGATTCTGAATCATTTTCTGGTCTCCCTGATCTGCATCGCGATCTTTGATCGGTTTGCCATTCTTGTATTTATAAAATCCTCTACCGGTTTTCTTACCCAGATTTTTATTATTGACCATTTTCTCTAATCCACTGGGGACCGATATATCAGAAGCCTGTGCGAGATTCTCTGCAACCGAGTAGCAAATATCTAGCCCGACCGTATCTGCGAGTTCTACTGGCCCCATCGGCATACCAAAATCGAGTGCGGCTTTGTCGATGGCTTCGGGCGAAACGCCTTCATCGTACAGGGTAATGGCTTCTACCAGATAGGGCATCAAAATTCGATTGACCAGGAATCCGGGCGAGCTTTTCACCGGCAGTGGTAACTTACCAATATGCAAAGTGAACGCAATAGCCTGTTGAATCGTATTTGCCGAGGTTTCGGCTGTTTTCACTATTTCAACCAGTGGCATCATAGCGACCGGATTAAAAAAATGAATGCCGATCAATCGCTTTGGATTCTTCAATACGGTCGCGAGAACCTCTAGTGGAATGCTCGAAGTATTGGTTGCCAAAACAGCATCCGGCTTCATGCGGCGTTCTATATCGCGATAGATAGCTTGCTTGGCGTCCTTATCCTCGAATATTGCTTCTATGATAACGTCCGCTTTTTCAACCCCGTAGCCATTGCAATCGGGTATCAGACGATCCAGTGCAGCATTACGTTCATGGGTGGTCTTAAGTTTCCTGGCAAATAGCTTGTGTGCCCGTTTCATTGCATCGGAAAGATATTCTGGTTCTCTATCCTGTAGTGTGACGATAATGCCGCGTAGTGCACACCAGGCTGCAATATCCCCACCCATGATACCCGCACCGATCACGTGCACGTGCCTGAGCTTGAGTGACTTTTTATCACCGAGACCCTTTAGCCTGGTTTGTAGAAAAAACACCCGGATTAAATTTCTGACCGTTTCGCCCTGCATCAGGCGCGCTACCGAGTTAGCCTCTTCTTCCATCATGCGTTTTTTGTTACCGTAATATTTACACCACACATCTAGCAACGCATAAGGGGCAGGGTAGTGCTGTCGTGGCGCCTTTTTTGCGACCTGTTTTTTCATAAAAGAAGTAAGTAAATGACGAAAGCCGGGCAGGGACAATAGTTTACCGAGCCAGGGCATACTGCGTTTTTCTGGCCTCAACAGTGCGAGCTGTTGAGCGGCTCTTTTAATTTGACGCTGCGGCTGGATCAGGTCAACCAACCCCATCGATTTGGCCTGTCTGGCCGAAAGTGCGCGGCCGGAAAGCATCATCTCTAGTGACTTGAGTGGATTGATTTTCTCGGTTAAACGTACTAAACCACCAAATGCTGGATGGATGCCCAGTTTGACTTCGGGTAACCCAATTTTAGTAGCCGAGTCATCCAGTGCTACGCGATAGTCGCAGGCCAGAGCAAGCTCCGTTCCGCCTCCCATGCAAAACCCTTCGATCAGTGCGACCGTGGGGCAGGGTAGCGATTCAAGCCGAGTAAATACCTTTTGTCCTCGTTTGATCATGATTAAGGCTTCCTGCCTGTTGCTTACCTGAAGGAATTCCCTGACATCCGCACCGGCGATAAATCCTGATTTCTTTCCTGACCGGATGATGACAGCCACTGGATTGTTTTGTAAAACTTGATCGATCAGGACATTTAACTGATCTAGAACCGAAGCGGAGAGCACATTGGTTGCGGTATCCTGCTTATCGAGCGTCAGCCACAGAATACCCTCGTCGTCGCTGTGTACTTGCCAGTCGCTGATTTCGATACTCATTTCTTTGCCCTCCTGGCAGGCGCTTTGGTATTAGCCTTGCGTTTTATAGCCTTCTTGGGCGCTGCACTAGAACTTATCTCTCTTTCTATCAACATTGCGCCACCCTGACCGCCACCGATGCACAGAGAGGCTATGCCTCGTTTTGCATTACGCTGTTGTAGAATTTTAGCCAAATGTAATACGATTCTCGCACCGCTGGCACCAACTGGATGTCCAATACTGACACCACCGCCATGAATATTGAGCCTGTCGAGAGGTATCTCTCCAACCGCCGATTTAAGGCCCAGATGTTTTTTACAATAGTCATTATCTTTGAGCGCTGCCACTACTGCGAGTACCTGGGCAGCAAATGCCTCGTTGATTTCCCAGTAATCGATCGATCCAGGTTTTAATTTATTCGACTCAAGTAAAGGCGCTATCGAATGAGCGGGGCCCAGACCCATTTCTGATGGGCTTAATGCGGCCCACTCTGTCGCTACGATGCGGGCCATAACCGGTAGTTTGAATTGCCTCACGGCTTCCTCGCTGGCCAGCACCAGGGCGGCAGCCCCATCGGTAATTTGTGCACTATTGCCGGGTGTCACAAGACCGTAAGGTTTATCGAAAGCAGGGCGTAATTTAGCCAGTTTCTCCAGTGTCGAGTCGGGACGAACGCCATCGTCTAGCTGGTACACATTCCCTTTAGAATCAAATATTGCTTCGACCTCAGATAAATCACCGCCTTGTTGTGCCTGGTGGAGCTTGAGGTGACTATCTACTGCAAACTGATCCATCATTTGCCGATCAATACCAAAGCGATGAGCTATCTGCTCGGCTGTTTGGCCCATATTCATTCCAACTACCGGATCGGTAAGCCCTTTTAATAGAGCGATAACCGGTGCCAATAGGCCAGGTCGGAATGACTTCAAAGCACCCAGCTTAGCGGAAAAAGATTTGGCTCCCCACCAGCTAGCCAACCATGTCACCATTTTAGGATGCAGCAACAGCGGCGCCTGACTCATCGCTTCGATACCTCCGGCCAGTACCAAATTGGATCGACCCGAAGCGATATTCATCGCCGCGGAATCTATCGCCTGCATACCAGATGCGCAATTTCGTTGGACCGTATAGGCAGGGGTCCGATCACCACAGCCAAGTCTTAGCGCAACTATCCGAGCAATATTGGCTTCGTCGGGGCCAGGCATGGTAGAGCCCATGATGACTTCATCGAATGCCTCGGGTGAAAACGGCATGCGCTGCAGCAAGGGCCTGGCGGCATAAATACCAAGTTCAGCATGTTTGAACGGACCTGGTTTTCCACGAGCCTTCAGAAAAGGCGTACGGCTGCCATCTACAATGAAAACAGGACGGGCGTAGCCATTCTTTGTCGTATCCATGAGTCGCTCCTGGTGAATTTTTATTACCTGGGCAATAAATCAGGTAATAATAAATCAATTCCTATAAGTCGCAATATGAAACTGATTTAAGTAGAAAAAACAATATAAATTATACCGGGTTAATTTGGTGACAGTAGCGCTTAGCGAATCTCAAAAATCAGGATATCTTTTAAATACAAAGTTCACTAATGTAGCGATCTGTCGCCCCGCAAGGGAGCAAGAGCGGTAGCTTGTGGTGTTAATCGGGGAGCATGGGTTCATTTCATGTTGCTCGCATCGCAGCCCGATACAATGGCATCCTTTTAATTTTGTCTGGTAGATGGGAATGAAAGAAGGAATTCGGATATTGTTACCGGCTATTCGGCTCTGCCCGATTCCTCCAGCAAGATATTTAATGGTTCCTGGCTCTGGCTATCATTAAAATGGAGATAACGAAAATTAAATCTCAGCCCTAGCACAATCTACTGAACCTATGCCGCCACTTTTATGGTTTGCTAGTACCCTAGTAGAAACAGCAAGGCTTGAAGCCCGTGCTAATTCCAGGTCTGTTCTCTATATCAAACCAGATTTTTGTGCAAAGGATTGGGCGCTTAATTTCAGGTCCAGTTCGCACACGCGTCTCAAGAGTAATTTATTAACCGCA
>JADFJT010000002.1 GCA_022566015.1 Pseudomonadota bacterium
ATCATCGATCGAGACGCCGTGGTATTCGATTGGAAAAGGTGCGTGGTAGAGTTCCGCCGGAAACGGGCCAAACAGATTCTTGTAAGGCGTGATTTTACCGGTCAGTCCCATTGCCAGCAAGGTGCGACCGTGAAAACCACCACTGAACGCAATGACGCCGCGGCGGCCGGTGTAGGCGCGAGCAATCTTAATGGTATTTTCGACAGCTTCCGCACCGGTGGTGACGAAGATCGTTTTTTTCTTCGACGATCCCGGAGCCAGTTCATTGAGCTTTTCTGCGAGTCGTACCGAACTATCATAGGGTGTGACCATCACACAGGTGTGGCTGAAGTTTTGCAACTGCTCGGCCACTGCCGCGATAATTTTCGGATGGCTGTGTCCGGCGCTACAAACTGCGATACCGGTACCAAAATCGATATATCTTTTGCCTTCGACATCCCAAATTTCAGAACCCAGAGCGCGTTCGACAAATACCGGTGCCAGATTACCCTGCCCACGGGCAACCGCATCATTTTTACGCGCCTGCCATTCCTTGTTCGAGAGCTTTGTTGCTTGTGCCATTTTTAACTGCGCTTCACTCATTGGTCTATCCCTCCGATGCACATGTATTTTATTTCGAGATAGTCATCGAGGCCGTATTTAGAACCTTCGCGCCCCTGGCCGGATTCCTTCACACCACCAAAGGGCGCCATTTCATTCGAGATAATGCCCTCGTTAATGCCGACGATGCCATACTCTAGGGCCTCGGCTACGCGCCAGATTCGCCCGATATCGCGCGAGTAAAAATAACAGGCCAGGCCAAATTCAGTATCGTTGGCCCTTTGGATCGCTTCTTCTTCGGTCTTGAACTTGAATAGCGGGGCGACTGGGCCGAATATTTCCTCACGGAATACGCGCATATCGTCGGTCACATTGGTCAGAATCGTAGGCTCGACAAAATTCTTACCCAGGTCCGAACCTTTGCCCCCGATTACTACGGTGGCTCCCTTGCTCACGGCATCGTCTACAAACGCAAGCACATCCTTAGCCGCTTTTTCGGTTATCAGCGGGCCAATATTCACACCCTCGTGGGCGCCGTTACCCATTTTGAGTTTGCTTACCGCCTCGGTGAGCTTTTCGACGAAGGCATCGTAGCAGCCTTCCTGTACCAGAATACGATTCGCACACACACAGGTCTGGCCGGCGTTGCGATACTTGCTAATCATCGCCCCTGCTACAGCGGATTCAAGGTTGGCGTCATCGAAAACGATAAACGGAGCATTGCCACCCAGTTCCATCGATGTACGTTTTACAGTCCGGGCACATTCAGCCATCAACTGTTTACCTACCGGTGTAGAGCCGGTAAAGGTTAATTTTCTAACTATAGGATTCGAGGTCAACTCAGCCCCTATCGCCGCAGTTTCGCCGGTCACAATGTTAATTACACCGGCCGGGATTCCGGCACGCTCAGCTAGCTCGACAAAGGCATAAGCAGAAAGTGGCGTCGCGTTGGCTGGTTTACACACCACGGTACAACCTGCCGCCAGAGCCGGGGCTATCTTTCGCGTCAGCATCGCGTTGGGAAAATTCCACGGCGTTATACAGGCCACCACACCAATGGGTTGCTTGATACAGACGATTCGTTTGTCGTTCGAAGGCTGCGGTATGGTGTCGCCGTAAACACGTTTGCCTTCCTCGGCAAACCACTCGATGTAACTGGCTCCATAAGCGATTTCACCACGTGATTCGGCCAGTGGCTTGCCCTGTTCGGTGGTCATGATTATCGCCAGGTCTTCTTGCGCTTCCATCATCAGGTTGAACCATTTGCGCAGGTAGACGCTGCGTTCCTTGGCTGTCTTTTGTCGCCAGGCGGGTAATGCAGCATTCGCTGCCTCGATCGCGCGCCTGGTTTCAGCGGTGCCGCACTTCGCGACTTCGGCGATTACTTCGCCATTGGCCGGGTTGGTAACCGCCAGCGTAGCGCCATTGTCGGCGTCTACCCATTGTCCGTTGATGTAAGCCTGGGTCTTGACCAGGATAGGGTCGGAAATTTGTATGCTCATAGCTTTATATCCAGTAAGAAATGATCGCGAAAGCGTAGTAATAGCGACCGATAATAATAGCAGTACTCGATAAAAATTTGTACTCTCCATCAGGATTTCTGACAGGGAGAAAACCATGGCCCGCACCCGTCGAAGACGTGGTCGTAAGACCGCCCCCGAAAACCCTATTGCCATACACCAGATCGATAAGAAGGTGCTGCGCAATCGTTTTGCACCGTTAGAAGCGCTCGACGAAGAGCAACTCGAATTTATCCATGATGTTTCGTTGCGACTATTGGAAGAAGAGGGCGTTGAAGTGATAGGCGATCAGGCGTTAGCCCTGTTTCGTCAGGCCGGAGCCTCGGTTGACCAGGCAGGCGTGGTCCGAATCGACCGTGCCCTGCTACTCGAAACCGTCGCGCTATCTCCGGAACAGTTTACTGTGACCCCGCGAAACAGCGAACAGGCAATGCAGGTAGGCGGCAACGTGATTAACTTTGGACTGGTATCAGGTACGCCCAACGTACATGATAATATCAATGGCCGACGGGCCGGAAACTTCGAAGATTACAAGAAGTTGATCAGCTTCGGGCAGTATTTTAATGTCCTCACCTTCTTTGGTAACCAGGCCACTGCCCCAACCGATATGCCTGCCAATTCCCGTCATCTGGATACCACTTTCATCAATTTAACCCTGTCGGATAAGCCCTTCTTCGCGACCGGCATCGGCGCAGGACGGGCGCGCGATGCGATTGAAATGTCGGCTATCGCTCGTGGTCTAAGTATGGAAGAAATGAAGAGTAATCCGAGCGTGATGACCAATATCAACGTCAATTCACCGCGCAAACTCGACGACTCGATGGCTTACGGCGCGATGCAAATGTCCCTGTTCGGACAGCCTGTTACGGTCACACCTTTTACCCTGATGGGTGCGATGACTCCGGTTACCATGGCGGGGGCCCTGGCGCAACAAAATGCGGAAGCCCTGCTTGGAATCGCGTTACTACAGTTGACCCGTCCGGGGACGCCGGTGGTCTACGGTGGTTTTACTTCGAATGTCGATATGCGCTCGGGGTCTCCCGCATTTGGAACGCCGGAAAATAGTCTCGCCAATATTGCCGGAGGCCAGCTCGCTAGAAAGTACAGGTTGCCCTACCGTAGCAGCGCCTGTAACGCGTCAAATACGGTCGATGCGCAGGCGATTTATGAAACCCAGATGGCTCTGTGGGGTGCAGTGATGGGCCATGGCAACCTGATATACCACACTGCCGGTTGGCTTGAAGGGGGGCTGCTCGCCTCGTTTGAAAAGCTCATAATCGACTGCGAAATGCTACAGCACATGAGCGCGATGCTCGAGCCGTTAAAAATCGATCTGATCGAGACTGGCCTGGAAGCGATGAGAGAAGTCGGCCCTGGTGGTCATTTCTTCGGCTGTGCGCACACGATGGAACGCTACAGAAATGCGTTTTACCAGCCATTTTTGAGCGACTGGCAAAATAGCGAAAGTTGGGCATTGGCTGGGTCGAAAGACGCCACCATGCGGGCCACCGAGATATGGCCAAAGATACTGGATGAATTCACCCCACCGCCAACAGATCCCGCTATTGAAGAAGAACTTCTGGCCTATATGGCCAAACGTAAAGAAACACTGGGCGGCGAAGAACCGAAGCTGGAGCCTACTGAATAGCAGGGGTTTCCTGACGGTAAACAATCCAGGAATTCTTCAGTCTAGTTCCGGTTTCCTAATAGTTTTCGGCTTGGCGTGCGTAACCACCAGTATATTTCCACAGGAACGCCGTCCCCTCCCTGGGGGCTCGCACGCAACATCCCTGTTGCCTAACGCCCTGTAAAAACATCCTGGCGGTCACACCTCGATAGTGAGGCTGCCTCGGGTGGAAGTCCAAAAAACCGTATTTTTCAGGGATGAAAAATCCGAGCGCCCATGGATGGGTTTACAGCGTGTTTTTTGAGATTCTGCCCGAGGCAGCTAGTACTCATTTAGTATCTTTTAAAAATTGCCGATAATTATTTGTCAGGGGCAGTTGCAGATTCGGGGATCGGAATAGTGGTAAACTGGAAATAATCGACCTCAAAAATCAATTTCAAGCGCCTTACCCTGTTCGACTGCTACTCGAACCACTGCAGATGCGGCGGCTAGATCTTGCAGCCCGACACCGGTGCCGTCGAACAGGGTGATTTCGTCGTCAGAGCTACGTCCTGGATGCGTGCCATTAATCACATCGCCGATCGGTGTGATATCGCCTTCGCGAACCAATTCGGCAGCGATCGCATGCTGCACTTCGCCGATAGTGATCGATTGTGCTAACTCGTCGGTAAAGAGCGTTGCTGCGCCAACCAGTTCGGGGTCGACTTCCTGCTTGCCTTTTGTGTCGGTGCCCATGCAGGCGATATGGGTGCCGGGCTTGATCCAGTCTTTCATCAACAGGGCTTCGTGCGCCGAGGTGATAGTGATAATGACGTCGGCTTGCGCACAGAGCTGTTCTCGTTCGACCGCTTCGAACGGAAGCCCGATTTCTTCGGCTACACTGGCGAGCTTAGGTAATTGTTCGGCATGCAGATTCCAGGCGACGACCTTTTCGAACGGGCGTTGCTCTGCTGCGGCGCGAAGCTGGAAACTGGCCTGGTGTCCGGCACCGACCATGCCAAGCACCTTCGAATCGTGGCGCGCCAGGTGCGCGATCGAGACTGAGCTGGCGGCGGCTGTTCGGACTGCAGTCAGGTAATTACCGCCTACCAGTGCCTGTAATTTTCCATTATCGGGATCGAACAGGAATACCGTGGACTGGTGATTGGTCAGGCCCTTTGCCAGGTTATTTGGCCAGTAACCGCCCGACTTGAGGCCCAGTGTCAGACCTGCGCGGTCGAATCCTGATTTGAATCCGTAGAGCGCATCCTGATACCCTATTGCCTCTCGAATGACCGGAAAATTATAGGCGTCGCCTTTGGCCATAGCGGCGAATACTGATTCAACTGCGGTGAAAGCATCTGCACGGCCAAATACCTGTTGGCAGACTTCTTCGGAAACTATGATCATGATAATTCCGTCCTCAGAATGCCATACCGCGCGCGGTAATCGGCCACAGGCACTCAACCTTGTCGCCGCGAACACCAACAAACCAGTCATAAACATTGCAGGTCGGATCGCAGTGCCCCGGCACCAGTTTTAATCGATCGTTTAATTTGAGCGTATTATTGGGGTCGGTAATCACACCGTGCTCGTCTGCGCACTTGATATACTCGATATCGTCCCGGCCGTAGATGACCGGTAAGCCGGAATCGACGCTTTGTGCCTTGAGACCCGCGTCGCAAATAGCTTTATCGGGTTTGGCTTTGGACATTACAGATGTGAGAATGAAAAGGCTGTTTTCGAATTCTGAAATCAGCCCACCGCTTTGGTCTTTGACACGCTGATAGTCGGCATCCATGAATATATAGGATCCGCATTGCATTTCATTGTAGATTCCGGATTCACCCTCGAAATAGTAGGTTCCCGTACCGGCGCCGCCGATAATATCGCATTCGAGTCCTTCCGCTTTGAGCATGTCTATGGTTTCGCTAACCTGCTTCACGGCAATATCGATTTTACCTTTGCGTTCTTCGAAATCGTGGATGTGCTGGGCCGCACCCTGGTAAGCCTGGATGCCGGAAAAGGTCAGGCCATTGCTGGCGGCTATTTTCCTGGCGATAGCGACTACCGGATCGCCCCATTGGACGCCGCAGCGGCCAGCACCACAGTCTATTTCGACCAGACATTCGATGGTGACCTTATGTTTGCTTGCTGCGGCCGACAGATCGTCGACATTGCTGATGTCATCGACGCACACTAGTACGCGTGCCTTTTTGGCAAGTTGTGCGAGACGATCAATTTTCTTCGGATCGACGACCTGATTTGAAACCAGTACATCTTTGATCCCGCCATCGACCAGTGCCTCGGCCTCGGCGACTTTCTGACAGCAGATGCCGCAGGCGTCGCCGTGCTCGATCTGATACAGCGCAATATCGGCCGATTTATGCGTCTTGGCGTGGGCCCGATGACGAACTCCCGTTTTTCTGATGAAGTCGCGCATGATCTTCACATTATTTTCGAAAGCATCCAGATCGACGATGAGCGCAGGAGTCGATACCTCATCGATGGACATGCCAACTTCGGCGGGCACGTTTAAACCTACTACCAGGGAATGAGTCTTATTGATTGCGTTCATTATGTTCTCTCGTTGTTTATATTTGGGGGAGTCGCTGAATAGTTAAGACGCTATTTAGCTATTCATCCAGGGTAATTTTTTAAGGTCCACGTTGCCGCCTGTGAGAATGACACCCACGCGCTTTCCGGCAAATAATTCCCGGTTCTTGATAATCGTCGCCAGCGGTACTGCTGAACTGGGCTCGATCACAATTTTCATGCGTTGCCAGGTGAGATACATGGCCTCGATTATCTCTTCCTCCGTTGCCAGCAAAACATCGCTCAGGTAAGTCGATATAAAATGCCAGGTATGCGGGCGCAGGCTGACTTTCAATCCGTCGGCAACGGTTTGAGGTGCATCGTCTTCGATGATTTTTCCGGCCTTGAGCGAGCGATAAGCATCGTCGGCGTTCTTTGGTTCGGCCGCGTAAATTTTGGTGTCGGGTGATATATTCGACAGCGTCAGACAGGTTCCAGATATCATGCCGCCGCCGCCTATGGGTGCGACCACCGCATCCAGAGGCCCCACTTCTTCATGTAATTCGAGCGCACAGGTTGCCTGCCCGGCGATTACCCGGTGATCGTTGTAGGGATGGACGAAATCGGCCCCGGTACGCGCGACCAATTCTTCCAGCATCGCCTCACGTGCGGTTGTCGATGGTTCGCATTCGAACACTTCCCCACCATATCCACGTACAGCCGCTTTTTTAGCTTCGGGAGCAGTATTGGGCATCACCACCGACGCCTTGATTCCCCGCCTGCTTGCTGCGTAACTCAACGACAGGGCATGATTACCGGAGGAGTGTGTGGCCACGCCCTTGCTGGCCTGCTCTTCGCTCAGGCCAAATACTGCGTTCGAAGCGCCACGCACCTTGAATACGCCTGCTTTCTGGAAATTTTCACATTTAAAGAACAGCTCTGCGCCAGTGAGTTGGTTCAGGTAACTTGACGTCAACACCGGTGTACGGTGGATGTAAGGTTTTATGCGCTCGCGCGCCGCCATCACGTCATCGTAAGTCGGGATATAAATTGATTCGGATTCACTCATATCGATTTCAGAATTCTCGGGTAGTCTGGCTTATACGGATTTGACGGTTTCACGGTAATAGCGCTGCGCGGCGGCCACACCAATACCCAGCTCGATCGGGTAGTTTAAGTCCTTCATCGCCATTTCGATAGCGGCCACACCGGATAATGCCATCACGTCAGTCATCGACCCCAGATGGCCGATTCGAAACGCCTTACCCGCCATTTCGCCGAGTCCAATACCAAACGAAACACGGTAGGTATTGTAGGCATGGTTGGTGAGTTCGTCGCTGTTAAATCCTTCGGGCACGTAGATTGCGCTCACGGTATCCGAATAGAGGTCGGGTGATTCTGCGCAAAGGCGCATTTCCCAGGCAGCGACCGCCCGGCGAATTCCCTCGGCAATGCGATGATGGCGTGCGAACACATGATCGAGACCTTCTGCAAATAACATGTCGAGGCTCGCGCGCAACCCATGAATGAGCTGAATCGGTGGGGTATAGGGGTAGCCGCCTTTTTTGGTGGCGGCGAGCATCTCCCCGAAATCAAAGAAGCATCGGGGGCACCTGGCCTGTTTGGTGGCTTCCATCGCTTTTTCGCTCACGGCGACTATAGCCATTCCGGTCGCGAGCATGAACCCTTTTTGCGACCCGGATAATGCGATATCCACACCCCATTCGTCCATTCTAAAATCAATACTCGCGAGTGAGCTCACACAATCGACGTATAACATTGCGGGGTGATTGCTTGCGTCGATGGCCCTGCGTACGGCAGAAATATCGCTGCGCACGCCGGTAGCTGTTTCGTTGTGGGTTGCAAGTACGGCTTTGATGCTGTGTCCGGTATCTTCGGCTAGCCGACTTTCGAAGCGATCCGCAGGGGCGCCGCTACCCCAATTGCACTCGATTACTTCGACATCCAATCCATGGCGCTGGCACAGATCGATCCAGCGGTGAGAAAACATGCCGTATCGAGCGACTAGTACCTTGTCACCGGGTGACAGGGTATTAGTGACCGCTGCTTCCCATCCACCGGTGCCGCTGGAGGGAAATATAAACATCTCGCCTGTTTCGGTTTTAAATACCTTTTTAAGGTCCTCCAGCACCGGTTTTAACACTCCGACGAAGTCTGGCGCTCTATGATCGATGGTCTGGGTGTTCATCGCTCGCCGTAATTGATCCGGAATGTTAGTGGGGCCGGGGATAAAGACTGGATTTTGATCGGACATTTCGGTTCCTGTGTTCTACTGAGTGACTAAATTATAAACTTTGGGTTGTTTTTTACAATTATTCTGAAAATATATTTCAAAATAATAATTAATTTATAACTTATTGATTATAAGGTATAATTATTTTTTTATTATTTATAATAAATAACTTATAGAAAATTATTTTATTTATTTTTATACTCTTCCAGGCTTATTTTTGAGAATCGAGACACCATTGTGACAAATCAGGCTCCACAAAGACGAGCACGCGGACGGCCCAGATTACCGCCTGACGACAGTAGGAATACCACGGTTCAGGCGCTGGATCGAGGATTAACCCTGTTAGGCAAGCTGACCAGAAAAAGTAATATGGCTTTAACAGAACTGGCATTGAGTGCAGGAATGCCTCCCTCGACCGCCCATCGAATGCTGACTACCCTGCAGAAACACGGCTTTGCAGAGTTTAACCAGGCCACGCAGGAATGGGCCATAGGCCTGGAAGCCTTTCGTGTCGGTAACGCCTATCTGAATCGGACCAATCTTGTCGAAGCGGCGCGGATATCAATGCGTAATCTGACCGAAGAAACCGGAGAAACAACCAACCTCGCGATTGCGGATAACGGTGATGTCGTATTTGTCAGCCAGGTTGAAACGCACGAACCGATCAGGGCTTTCTTCCACCCTGGCACGCGAGGTCACATGCATGCGTCGGGTATCGGTAAGGCGTTGCTGGCTAATCTTCCACGTTATGAGGTCGAGAAAATTTTACAGGTGAAAGGTTGCCCCGAGTTCACGCCCAAGACGCTGGTTTCACCCGCGGCACTGTTTGCCGATCTCGAACAGACCAGGGCCCGTGGGTGGTCTTTTGACGATGAAGAACGTTACCTGGGGATGCGTTGCGTTGCCGCTGCAATATATAATTCGTTTGGCGAAGCGATTGCAGGCATTTCGGTATCGGGTCCTACCGTGCGTTTTCCAGACAATTCGATTGCGGAAATTGGACCAACAGTCAGGCGCGCGGCAGATGAAATTACACGAGTTATGGGTGGGAACGTGTAGACCTATGGGATAGAAATCTAACGATATGTACTTCGGCTTAATTTTAATTCGATGATCGATATTCAGTTTGTGGTTGAAATGGGCAATCACTACCAAGACCCGCTGTGAATACGTCCCTGTAAGCTCGAACGCCGCGTCCCTGCGGCATACGGTCTTGGCAGCAATAGCCCATCGCAAATGTATGAGGCGGTAGATTATTCAATAATTACTTTTTAATAGTTTCCAGTGAAGGGGCCGGAAAAATGGTGTTTTGATACTATTTCAGTAACACTTCTTCAAATGGATACTTCGACATTTTTTCGATTCCATTTGTGGTAATCACGACCTGTTCTTCCAGCTTGACCCCATTTTTACCTCCGACCGCACCAACGTAGGCTTCGACACAAAACACCATGCCAGCTTCGATTATGCCATCATAACCATTGGCCTCAAGATCTTCGGGGTAGTAAATTGCCGGGTACTCGTCGCATAAACCGACCCCATGCATCATCACGCCATAACGTTGATCCCGATATTCCTCCGGTAGCCGAAGACCCTTCTCGGTGAGTTCGCGAAAGGTAATCCCGGGCCTGAGTAATTCTTGATTGGTCATGATATGTTCATAAGCGACCCGATAAAGGTCTTTTTGTTCGGCGCGGGGTTCGACATCCCCGCACAGCCAGGTACGTGAAATATCGCAACACATGCCATAAGGACCGATCAAATCGGTATCCAGTGCGAGCAATTCGCCATCGGCGATAATGCGCGGGCCGGCTTCCTGAAACCACGGGTTTGTCCTTGGACCGGACGAGCAGATACGCGTTTCTATCCATTCGCCACCGCGTTTTATATTCTCGGCATGTAGAACCGCCCAGATATCGCTTTCACTTTGCCCGGCGTAAATTGCTTCCTGCATCTTAACCATCGAGGCTTCGCAGGCGGCGGTAGCACAGTAAAGGGCTTTGATTTCGTCGGGTCCTTTGACCACGCGGGCGATCTCGGTCACTTCTTGCCCTTCGAATATTTCGAGGCCAATCTGCTCAAGTGCTCGTAAGCCCAGTATTTCGATTTTATCGATTGCGAGCCGCCGATTATCACCAGCTTGCGCCCGCACTACCTCATCGACATCCAGTGCGAACCGCTTCGCATGTTCTTCGCCGCGTTCGCCCGATAGAAAATAAAAAAATCCGGCACCGCCGCGTATTTCTCTGACCAGTGGCAGGTGAGCTGACAGGTGTTCACACCGATGAAATTCCCATAAGACTATGTATCCATCGGCGGAAACAAAACAGGCGCGCGCGGGATTATGCGAAATCCAGAGCTGCATATTGGTGGAATCGCTGGCGTAGCGAATATTTAACGGGTCGAATAATAAAATGCCGGCGTAATCGTGTTTGCGTAGTTCTCGGCAGAGTCGTTCTAGCCGGTACTCACGCATACTATCCAGATTTGGCACCTCGAGGCCGAGTGCGTCCCATTCGCGAAATGCTAGTGCAGTCGGGCCTGTTTCTACGCGGTCATTATCGTCGGGCGAGCCGTCGGCTTTTAATTGAGTAGCGGATTTGCGCGAAGGATCTATCTTGCGTTTTGAACTGCCGATCGAGAAAGGTGATGATGACACGGTTTAGCCTCTACAACTAGATCGTTATCATTCAAGCATACGGGATAGAAAATTAAATTATAAGTAGGTTTTTGTGGATTTTAGTCAACAGTAACTGACCCCTCACCCCCGCCCTCTCCCCAAAGGGGCGAGGGTGTAATGTGTTCCCTCTCCCAAAGGGGCGAGGGTGTAATGTGTTCCCTCTCCCAAAGGGGCGAGGGTTAGGGTGAGGGATTTTTTAGTCGTCCTGAAATTCGTGGCAGGAATGCTCGATGGCGTGCGCAAAAGAACGCGCCAGGCTGCGCGCGACAAACAGGTCATAAGTTGGCTGATCGTCGACCTGAATCACCAGGGCCGACATGTGGGCGACCGAGGTAGAGGCACATTGCCCGGGTTTAAAGACCCGCGGGTGCAAGTCTATCGCGGTATTTTTCGCCATCACTTCACGGGCGCGTGGCCCGCTCAGGCGTAAGCCACAACGGCCATGGCTTTGATCGACAACCGCTGCAAGTTCGCCGACAGCCCTTTGCAGCGTTTCCAGTAATTCACCCGGATTACGGCCGGCCGCATCATCGCTGGCAATCACCATCCAGCTATTTGGGGTACTCCATGCGATTTGAGTGTGCTCATTAGAACTGCAAATGCCCGGTGTAACCGGACACTCGATACCGAGTGCTTTACTGATCGCCGAGGCCGTTTCAGCATGCTTGTTCGCGTACGCCAGTACCTGAATCGCGTTCAGGCATTTGCGTTCCTGCAATCGAACATTTTTATAGTCGACGATAGCGTCGCGATCAATGGGTAGCAGCGGTGAAACACGTACCGGGAATTCTTTAGCTTGAGTATCAGGCACGGACTAGTTCTCCCTTTGGGTCGATAAATACCGGATGACATATCTCAACCCGAATTTTTTCATCATCGAGCGGAAATACCGCATCGATTTGCTCGCCGTGTCTCGCTGTGCCGTCCTTCAACAGGCCGAGTGCAATGCTGCACCCCAGGGACGGGCTAAAAGTGGTTGCCGAGACATGCCCCTGCGACTGGCTAACACTTTCGAGTGTAACCTTGTCATCCACCAGGTGGGCGCCGACGCGCAGGTTGCGTCCGGGTTCGAGCGATTTCAACCCGACCACCTGCAGGCGACCTTCCGCCAACATCGCAGGACGCGCTGAATTGTGCTTGCCTATGAAGTGCTTGCTGCGATTGGACAGGCCTTCGAGCCCTAGATCGAGCGCTGTGGTGCGCCCGTCAAGTTCGGATCCTGCGACGTGGCCCTTTTCGATGCGCATGGTGCCCAGCGGTTCGGTACCGTAGGGAGCCACGCCCATTTCCTTGCCTGCTTCGAGTAATTCGAGCCACGCCTGTTCGCCATAGTCAGCCGGTACGTTGACTTCGTAGGCCAGTTCGCCCGAGAAACTGATACGGAACAGGCGCGCCGGTATCTTATTCATGTGGCATTCGCCCACCGCCATGAAGGGGAAAGCTGCATTGTCGAGGTCAATGTCGATAACTTTTTTTAGAAGCTTGCGACTATTCGGGCCCGCTACAGCGATACCGGTCCATTGTTCGGTGACCGAACAAAATACCACGTCGAGATCGGGCCAGACAGTCTGGTGATAGTATTCCATGTGCGATAATACCGGAGCTGCATTCGCGGTGGTTGTGGTCATGAAATAGTGGTTTTCGCCTAGCCTGGAAGTGGTGCCATCGTCAAACACCATTCCATCTTCGCGCAGCATGACGCCGTAGCGTACTTTGCCGATCGGTAGCTTAAGCCAGTTATTAATATACAGCCGATTTAAGAACTCGGCGGCATCCGGGCCCTGTATATCTATCTTACCCAGCGTAGATACGTCGATCATCGCGACGTTATTGCGTGTGTTATTGGTTTCACGGATATAGCAGTCGGTCATAGTATCGCTGGGCGATTGCGGGTAATAGCGCGCGCGCAGCCATAGCCCCGCTTCGATAAATACTGCACCCTGTTTTTTATTCCAGTCGTGGATCGCGGTGTGGCGCACGGGCATAAATTCATGGCCAACCGTATGACCTGCAAACACGCCCATCGCTACCGGTACATAGGGTGGGCGAAAAGTGGTAATCCCGACATCGGGAATGGGTTCGCCACGTTGCCCCGCGAGAATCGCCAGTGCGTTGACGTTGCTGGTTTTACCCTGATCGGTGGCCATGCCCTGCGTGGTGTAGCGTTTAAGCAGTTCGACCGAATCGTAACCTTCCTGTGCGGCCAGATTCACATCGCTGACCTTCACGTCGTTTTGTTGATCGACGAATTGTTTGTAAGATTTGTTGTAAGGGGTGGGTGATATCCACAGTGCTTCGATACTATAGTCGCCATCGTCGCCCGCTTTCGGCGGCTTCTTATTTTTCCCCTTAAACCCTGCCAGTTTGGCCGCTTCGGCGCCTGCTGCCAGGCCCTGATCCAGGCACTCCTGTAATCCAAAACTTCCGTTTGCTGCGCCGACACAAACTTCGGCCTGGCGCGACTGACCCGGTACGAATGAAAAGATCGCCTCGTTGTATACCGGCTTCGCGCCCGACTGGCTGTGCAAATGCAGGTTCGGGTTCCAGCCGCCAGACGATGCAATCAAATCGCAATCGATGCGTTGTGGCTCTTCGGTATCACCCTGGGTTGAAACCAGTAATGCATAAGCAACTCTTTGACCACCCCCGGCTGCACCGACGGTCTTCCCGGTAATCAACTCAATCGATAGCGATGCCAGTTCGGCGGCCAATGGGGCATCTGGGTGGGTACGGGAATCGACTACAGCAACCACTGTGACGCCGGCCCCGTGTAAATCGATAGCGGTCCGGTAGGCATCGCTATTATTGGTGACAACGATAGCGCGACTGCCTGGCTTGACGCCGTATTGGTTGGTGTAGGTCCGTACAGCGGCAGCGAGCATGATCCCAGGTATGTCGTTATTGCCGAAAATTAATGGGCGTTCGGTTGCCCCTGCGGCAATCACCACCTGCTTTGGGTAAAAAATCCACATACGTTGGCGAGGTTTTCCAGGTGCAGGCACGGCGACATGGTCGCTCACTTTTTCGATTGCGGCGACGGTGTTATGGTCGTAGTAACCAAATACCGTGGTGCGGGTAAAAATATGTACGTTGTCCATCGCCGACAGTTTTGCAACCTGAGCCGCTGCCCAGTCGTTTCCAGGTTTACCGCTTACGGTCAGATCTTCGCTGTTGAGCGATCCCCCGAGCAGCACATGCTCGTCGGCAATAATCACGCGAGCGCCTTTATCTGCGGCCGCCTGCGCAGCCATCAAACCGGCGGGTCCGGCGCCGACTACCAGCACGTCGCAATGTTCATGGCATTGCTCGTAATGATCCGGGTCGGCCTCTGTCGGTGCGGTACCGAGGCCAGCTGCGCGACGGATGATGTGTTCGTAAACATTGGTCCAGAATGAAACTGGCCACATAAAAGTCTTGTAGTAAAAACCCGCCGACAGCAATGGCGAGAACAGGTTGTTGATAGCCATAATATCAAAGGACAAAGAGGGCCAGCAGTTTTGACTTTTAGCCACCAGTCCGTCGAACAGTTCGATCGTAGTTGCACGGGTATTGGGTTCTTTACGCGCCCCGGTACGTAATTCGACCATCGCGTTGGGTTCTTCCGACCCGGCGGCGAGAATACCGCGGGGTCGGTGGTATTTAAAACTGCGGCCCAGTAAATGTACACCATTGGCGAGCAGTGCCGACGCAAGGGTATCGCCCTCGTAGCCCTGGTACGACTTGCCGTCAAAGGTGAAACTGATCGGGCGGTTGCGGTCGATCAAACCGCCGTCGGTGGTCCGAAACTTCTGCGTCATGTCTGATCAACTCCCGCTTTGCCTGTCGGTAAGTTGGGTGAAGCGGGTACGGTACTGTAAATTTTATGCGTGACGGTGTCGCGAACCACAATCACCCAGGCGCGACAACCGTTGACGTGCTGCCAGTGTTCGGTGTGTTTTCCAGCCGAATTGTTGCGCGTATATACATAGTCGTACCATTCGTCCGGTGAGCCTTCGTCGGAGGGGCGGTCTACGGCAGCGTCACCGCCATAGGAAAATTCGTCTTCGTTTCGAACCCCGCACCAGGGGCACTCTATTCTTAACATGTTTGTCCCCCTAATGTGCGTTAGGCGTCGCGCCCACGCCTTTCTCGTCGAGCAGGTAGCCTTCGCGGAATCGTTCCAATGTAAACGCCCGGTTGAGTTCGTGGGCCTTGTCGTTGGCGATAGTGTGAGCAAATACCCATCCCGATCCAGGCGTCGCCTTGAAGCCGCCGTAACACCAGCCACCGTTCATGTATAAATTATCGATAGGTGTTTTGCTGATAATCGGGGTGCCATCCATCGACATATCCATCACGCCACCCCATTGGCGCAGTATGCGCAAACGCGCGAGGCAGGGCATCATCGTGACGCCACCCGCTACCACATGATTAAAAGTCGGTAGGTTACCGCGCTGTGCGTAAGAGTTGTAACCGTCGAGGTCACCACCGAACACGAGGCCGCCCTTGTCGGACTGGCTGATATAAAAATGTCCTGCACCAAAAGTACACACGGTATTCACCAATGGCTTGATTCCCTCGGTAACGTAGGCCTGCAATACATGGCTTTCGATCGGTAATTTGATGCCGACCATTTTGAATACTCGGCTCGAATTACCGGCGACCGCAACCCCAACCTGACCAGCGCCGATAAATCCACGAGAGGTTTCAACCCCCAGCAATTTATCGCCATCGCGCCTGAAACCGGTGACTTCACAGCGTTGAATAATATCGACGCCCAGCCGATCGGCGCCGCGTGCATAGCCCCAGGCGACCGCGTCGTGACGGGCGGTACCGCCGCGAGGCTGGGCGAGCCCACCGGTAACAGGGAAGCGCGTATTTTTAGAAAAATCCAGGTGCGGCATCAGTTTTTTAACACCGTCGAGATCGTGCATCACCGCGTCGACGCCATTCAACCGCATCGCGTTGCCACGGCGCGCGAAAGCGTCACGCTGTGCATCGTTATGGAAGATGTTCAAAATACCGCGTTGGCTGAACATGACGTTGTAGTTCAGCTCCTGGCTCAGGCCTTCCCACAGTTTCATCGAGTGCTCGTAAAACTGCGAGTTTGCATTGAGCATGTAATTAGACCGCACGATGGTGGTGTTACGCCCGGTGTTGCCCCCGCCGATATAACCTTTCTCCAGCACAGCCACATTGGTAATGCCGTGTAATCGGGCCAGGTAATAAGCCGTCGCCAGGCCGTGCCCGCCGCCACCGATGATGATCACGTCATATTGTTTTTTGGGCTCAGGATTTCTCCAGGCCCTGGTCCACCCACGATTACCCGTCAGTGCGTGCTTGATCAGGCTAAGAGCTGAATAATGCATAAGAGTCGACTTTTCGGTATCTAATGATGTTGACTAGTTAGTGAAAGTAGCGCCTTACCAACCTCTACCGGCCAGTAATATTTAATCTGTTCGCGTGATGCCAGTTTAAACAGAATGGTATCCAGGGAGTCAACTGATAAACGACCCGGCAGGGCATTTAAACGACATTTGAATGGCGGTGATAAATCGGACACAGGGATCGCTTTATGGGTCGACCATTTATGTCGATTCATGACCCTCGGGAAGTGCGGGATCGTAAAACTGTCGAAATATGCCTGATATTTTGGTGGATTCGTGGATATATGTGAAAAACTACTAATTATTTGCCTAGATTTCGATAAAAATGCCGACTATTCTCTATACTTCTATCGATACTATTTACAAGGAACCCACCATGGAGAGCTTCTATCTCATGCCAGATATGCCTGGTGTTTCAATCGCTATCTGGGTCGTATCCAGCATGATTTTTCTGTTCTTTGCCAGGGAACCGATGCACAAGATGATTCAAGCCTTATCGGATGCCACGGCCGGGGGGTTGAGAAAAATGGCCATGTGGACACAAAAAACCGCCCAGGCAATGAACGAAAAGGATCGGAAGGTATTGCTCGAATCGGGTATGGCCAAAATTCAGGGTGAAATTCTTCAGGAATTCCACAAGATAGACACGGCCAATACCAAGACTCTGACAGGATACCCCAAATTACAGTTAAAGCTGGATGAGAACATTAGTCAGCTCGAGCGCGATTACAAAGAATGTGGTCAGATTACCCCCGAAGCACCGGGGTGGAGCGAAGTGATAGAAAGTATCGCGCGCGTACAGGGCTCGTCTGGCGACCGCATTATCGAAAAAATGCTGAGTGAAATTCACAAATCGGCTATGGCTGGTGAAAAGAAAGCATTGTCCGAGTTTCGCGATGTTGCAGCTAAACGACACAAGATATTGGGCTCGATGGCGCCAATCTGGAAGCGAGTTGAAAAAATCGGTAAAGATGTAAGCAAACAGGTCGACCGGGTCATAGAGAACAGTCGCAATATGGAAAATTACATGGATCAGTACGAAAAAATTGCCCGCGGCGAACCCCAGTCAATCGATTTGCTTTCTTCGAAGGTAACCAAGCTTTTCATCATCTCGTCAATTGTGATTTTCATTGGGCTGATCGGTGCTTTCGTCAACTTCAATTTGATCGCGCTGCCGATGTCTGAACTGGTGCCTGCCGGTGTACGCGTGGCTGGCCTCGCAGTATCGGAAATATCAGCACTGGTTATAGTCGCGCTGGAACTGGTTTTGGGTATTTTCTTATTCGAGGCAATGGGCGTGACCCATACCTTCCCTCAAATTGCCAATATGACCCGAGGCAAACGAAAAATTATATTGTACGGATCATTATTCGGGCTTTTATTCCTGTCTCTCGTAGAAGCTTCGCTTGCGATTCTGCGCGAACATCTGGCCGAAGCCAAAACATTACTGGATATTAGCCTCGCGGGTGGGGTCGCAAATATTGCGGAATCAGTCACCGGGAATATTACTGTTATCGGACAGGCAACGTTGGGTTTTGTGCTGCCCTGGATTCTGGCCGTCATCGCGATACCGCTGGAAATGTTTATCGAAGCGAGTCAGCATGCGTTTGCCAGGATATATACAATTTTTATTACCCTGCTTTGCCATATAGCTAACGCGATCGCTTACCTGATAGAAGGCTTCTTTAAAATATTAATCCATGTGTTCGATATCTATATCATCGTCCCGTTACAGATTTACAATATGTTTAAAGGCAAGCCAATTAGCGCAAGTTAATGAAGGAACCTCTGACCAAGTCATGAACGAACCTCTTGCGCCCAAAACAATCATTCTCTGCGTTGCCTACATGGATGTAGGTAAGGGGCGTGAGCATATGTCCAGGATGGACTGTAGTAGAACAATGCAGGAGCAATTGTCGAGGAGCGGTAGCTTTGTGAAAATTAGCAATAGCTGGGCCCATGTCTACTTAACCAGGGCTTGCGTTTCACGACTTGATCCTGATCATTTTAAATTAGAATCTGATTCCCCCAGACTTAATCAGAGGCTCCTTAGGGATATATAATGCAAAAATTATTACAGCGTTTTCTGTTTGCGATTTTAGTAGCGTCGGTTGTTGGCGCCTGTACAGATAATAAAGAATATGAAACCTCATATTGTGCTCTGGTGGATATCTCCGGCACCTATGCAGGCGAAAAGAAAAATGTGGTCAACATCATCAAGGCTGGCATCGTGCCTGAAATGTTACCCGGTGATACTTTGTTCTTTGTCAAGATTGACAGTAATAGTTACTCCGAAGAAAACCTGGTGACAAAATTGACACTGGACTACCGGCCGACGAAAGCGAATAGCCAGAAGCTGGCAATTTCAAAAATTCTGGACAAATTTGCCAAAGGAAATGCCAGGTCGCGTCTTACCGATATCAGCGGTGCCCTGATGCTTTGCTCTGATTACCTGAAGTCGACCAAATCCGGCACTCAGGTGATGTTCGTGTTCAGCGATATGAAAGAAGAATTACCGTCGGGCGTAGTCCGAAAATTTGCAGCGGATGAGTTCGAAGGCATGGATATCGCCGCGATGAATGTGATCAAGCTCCACAAGGATAGTGCCAACCCGGAAGTCTACCGTAAGCGCCTGAAGAATTGGGAAAAACGCATTACTGGTGCCGGGGCCAGAAGTTGGAATACTCTGCTCGATCCGACCAAGATTCAGGATTTTATCAATGACGTCAAGTAGCGGCTGCCTGGATCGGATATATCAAGGAACCGCTGATCAAGTCATGGACGAACATATTGCGCCCAAAACAATCAATTGCCGCGTTGCCTACATGGACGTAGGTAAGGGGCGTGAGCAGGAGCGGAAGCTTTGTGAAACTGAGCAATAGCCTTGCTATTACTTGCGTTCCACGCCTTGATCTGAACGGTCCGACGCTTCGGCATTTTGAACCACAATCTGATTCGCCCAGACCTAATCAGAGGTTCCTTAGTAGTCGATCTTTCGCCTTAAATCTTTCAATTGCCCGCGCCTGGTTTTCCCCTCGATTCGTCTCTCCTGCGAGCCTTTGGTTGGTTTCGTGGGTTTGCGCTTCTTGCGGGGGATTGCGACACGCTTGATCAGAGCCTGTAGCCGGGTTAAGGCTTGTTCGCGATTTTTCACCTGACTGCGATACTGTTGCGCCTTGATTACTATAACCCCGTCCTTTGAGATTCGCCGATCGCCCAGTTTCAACAAATTTTCCTTGTACGAATCGGGCAGCGACGATGCTCCAATATCAAACCGAAGATGAACTGCGGTGGATACCTTGTTGACGTTCTGGCCGCCCGCACCTTGCGCACGAATAGCCAGTAATTCGATTTCCGAGTCTGGGATGGTGACCTGGCTGGATATCGATAGCACGATTCAGAACACTACTTTAGACATCGCTAAACAGTAATTTATCCAGTCCGCGCACCAGGCCGGTGATCTCGCCGATGCGTCTTGCGGCCAGCAGAGTGCCAAAAACGTAGGGTTGTGCGCTCGAACCAGCTTCGTGGCGAATGATCAAACGCTCGCCCGCCTGGGCAAAGAGTGACTCGACCGAAAGTGTGTAGCCAGGCAAACGTATCGAGTGTACCTGCACGCCATTTATATTGGCGCCGCGGATTTCTTTTGGGCCAAGGGTCTGGTCGACGGGGATGTCAATTTTTGGCTTTCTGACCTCGCCAAGCAATTCGGCCAACTCGCCCGCAGTACCGCTCGGAGCATCGGGTTTGGTCGAAGATGCATAATCGATTACTTCAAAATGTTCAATATGCCTGGCAGCAAAAAGTGCAAAATGCTGAGCCAAAGCTGCGGTCAATGCGAAGTTACCGGTGACCACGCCAAGCTTTGCTGCTCGCGCAGCGGCATCGATTTTATCGAAATTCGCCGCGTTTAATCCGGTTGTTCCCAGTACCACGGGTATACCCTGCTCTAACGCATAGAGCGTGTGTTTTAAACCCTGATCGGGGTGGGTATATTCGATCAAAACGTCGCAGGGCTTCGCGAGCGCATCTTCCAGTTTGGGCACTATGTTTAGGCCAGCGGGTGCATCGCCGATTACTGTGCCCACATCCTTCCCGGCGCTAGCACGCGCAACTGCGCTGGACAGATTTAGATCGGGTGCCGCTAATACACCACGAACTAGCTCGGAGCCGGTCCAGCCTGTCGCTCCGGAAATACAGATATCGAGCATTGCCGTTCGCCTGTTACTGTTTGCTGAAGATGAGAGGATACCGATGCAGGTCACTCCAGGGAAGCCCATGATTTGATCAGCGGCGACTTAATGCTTGTCTGTTGAATTAAGGCTGGATAAAATTACTCTGCTCACGGCGATGGCGTCGCCAGACTCGAGCCTGATCGATCGCTGCAAAAGCAGAATATAATCCTGTACGCCCGGATCAACTAACCGGGGAAACCCATGTCTAGACCGACCACCGTTCGACCCGAATTATTCCAGTTGCAAAACGGGTCTAAAGCCAAACTTCCTTTCTCTGATACAGAATACGAAAATCGACTTTCCCGGCTACGAACGCTGATGGACGATGCCGGGGTCGAGGCCATGGTGCTCACCTCGATGCAAAATATTGCCTATTATTCCGGTTTTTTATTCTGCTCGTTTGGTCGCCCCTATGCCTGTGTGGTCACCGCTAAGCGGTGTGTCACGGTTTCGGCTAATATCGATGGGGGTCAACCCTGGCGCCGTTGTTATAGCGAAAATCTCATATATACGGACTGGCAGCGAAACAATTACTGGCGCGCGGTGAAGTCGATTATCCCCGGTGTGGGACAAATCGGCATCGAAGGCGACCATATGACGCTGGTGGTTCGTGAAACCATGGCAAGCCTGTTAGGCGATGTTCACAGCAAAGATTTAAACGTCGAGATCATGGCCTTGCGTATGATCAAGTCGGCTGAAGAAATTGAGCTAATTAAAGGTGGTGCGCGTATCGCCGACATCGGCGGCGCTGCGGTCAAGGACGCAATCCGAGAAGGTACACGGGAAATCGATGTCGCAATGGCGGGCCGCGATGCGATGGAGGTCGAAATTTCACGCGCCTATCCCAATAGTGAATTGCGCGATAGTTGGGTATGGTTCCAGGCAGGGCTCAATACCGACGGTGCGCATAATCCGGTGACTACTGCAAAGTTACGAATGGGCGATATTCTTAGCTTGAATGCTTTCCCGATGATTTCCGGCTACTACACCGCTCTCGAAAGAACACTATTTCTGGGCGAGCCCGATGCCGAGTCACTGCGCATCTGGAAAGCAAACGTCGGTGCGCACGAACTCGGCCTGTCGTTAATCAGACCGGGCGCCAGTTGCTCTGATATTTGCGACGAAATTAATTGCTACTTCGAAGAACTTGATTTGCTGCAGTATCGTTCCTTCGGATATGGTCATTCTTTCGGCCTGTTGTCGCATTACTACGGTCGTGAAGCGGGTCTCGAATTGCGCGAAGATATCGATACCGTGCTGGAGTCAGGCATGGTAGTTTCGATGGAACCCATGTTGACCCTGCCGTTGGGTACCCCGGGCGCAGGCGGCTACCGAGAGCACGATATCCTGGTCATCGGTGACGATGGTGTCGAGAATATAACCGGCTTTCCTTACGGGCCTGAGCATAATATTGTTGGTGCTTGATCTGGTGTAGGCGTGACCACCGGTATATTTTTACGGGAACGCTGTAAACCTTCCCTGGACGCTCTCACGCGACGTCCCTGTCGCGTAAGGCCCCGAAAAAACATCCCGGCGGTCACACCTCGTTAATAGGGCTGCATCGGGAGGAAGGGATCAAAACCTTATTTTTCAGGGATGGATCGGTCCGACGCATCGGCACAGCGTGTTTTGATCGCTTCGCCTACATGGATGTTGCGGGCGGCGCTCCGTCGGTCCGACGTATCGGTGGTAGAGCAGTGCAGGAGCAATTGCCGAGACCCGAGGTAGCTGGTACTTAATCAAATCCTTACAATCAGAATTGTCACCAGCCCTGGAAGGCATGTACACTCAGCACTTTCCAGTTTTACCTTAAAGTCCATATGTCAGAAGATCGAACCCACCCTGAAATTCGTGATGCCGTCGCGCGTCTTTGTGCCGATTTCCCGGGTGAGTACTGGCGTGCAAAGGATAAAAACAAGGAGTATCCAAGCGAATTTGTCCAGGCATTGACCGAGGGTGGTTACCTGTCGGTTTTGATTCCGGAAGAATTTGGCGGTGCCGGCATGGATCTTGGGTCTGCCTGTGCAGTGCTCGAAGAAATTCAATTCAGTGGCGGCAATGGTGGTGCCTGTCACGCGCAAATATATATCATGGGCACCTTGTTACGCCACGGCAGTGAGGCGCAGAAACAGCAGTATCTGCCTGCGATTGCGGCGGGGGACTTGCGTTTACAGGCATTTGGCGTAACCGAACCTTCCAGTGGTACCGATACCACGCGTATTAAAACTAAAGCAGTACGCGAAGGGGACCACTATTTGGTGACCGGTCAAAAGGTTTTTATTTCGCGGGTGGAACACTCGGATTTAATGCTGTTGCTAGTGCGCACTACGCCGCGTGATGCAGTCGATAAACCAACGCAGGGAATGTCGGTATTGTTAGTCGATTTGCGCGACGCCGTAGGTAATGGATTGACCGTCCGACCGCTGGAAACAATGCTCAACCATGCGACTACCGAGTTATTTTTCGATCAGTTACCGGTGCCGGTGGAAAATCTGATTGGTGAGGAGGGCAAGGGCTTTTCTTATATCCTCGACGGCATGAACGCCGAACGCATTCTGATCGCAGCCGAGTGTATTGGCGACGCACGCTGGTTCATCGATAAAGCGAGTAAATATGCGGTCGAGCGCGAAGTGTTTGGCCAACCAATCGGGAAGAACCAGGGCGTGCAGTTTCCGATCGCTCGCGCTTATATCCACACCGAAGCGGCCGCGCAAATGGTGATTAAAGCGAGTGATTTATTCGACTCTGGAGAGCCCTGCGGTTCGCAGGCGAATATGGCCAAACTACTTGCTGCCGAAGCTTCCTGGGCTGCGGCCGATATGTGTCTGCAAACCCATGGTGGTTATGGGTTTGCAATTGAATACGATATAGAGCGCAAGTTTCGCGAGACGCGTTTATATCAGGTTGCTCCGATTTCAACCAATTTGATCCTCTCCCACATCGCTACTCATATTCTGGGCTTACCCAAGTCATTCTGATGCTGGATTTAAGTGAAATTCTGGTCGTCGCCCTGGAGCAGGCTGTTGCCGCACCTTATTGTTCGAACCGTCTGGCCGCTGCCGGTGCGCGCGTGATCAAGATCGAGCGCGAAGAGGGCGACTTTGCGCGTGGTTACGATAGCGTGGTGAATGGTGAGTCCGCGTATTTTGTGTGGCTCAATCGAGGCAAGGAATCGCTGGTGTTGAATATCAAGGATACCGATGACGCGAACCTGTTGCATCGGATCCTGGCTAACGCAGACGTTTTTATTCAAAACCTTGCACCGGGAGCGGCCGAGCGGTCGGGGTTGGGATCGAGTGTATTGCGAGGACTTTACCCACGGCTTATCTACTGTGATATTTCCGGCTATGGCGAACACGGCGAGTATCGCGATATGAAGGCCTATGATTTACTAGTGCAATGCGAATCCGGGCTCGCTTCGATTACCGGCACACCAGATGCGCCGGGACGTGTTGGGATTTCAATTTGCGATATCACCTGTGGTCAGCAGGCCTATACTGCTATCCTCGAAGCGCTAATCGAACGCGAGCTTAGCGGTG
The DNA here is from genome assembly GCA_022566015.1 of Pseudomonadota bacterium. GTDB lineage: Bacteria > Pseudomonadota > Gammaproteobacteria. The sequence continues at coordinate 24,276 of JADFJT010000002.1, forward strand.
AGGGATGTACCATCCAGGTTTCGCTATTCGATGCCATTGCCGAATGGATGGCGGTACCTTTGCTTCATTACGACTATGCGGGCACGGTGCAGCCCAGGGTGGGAATTAGCCACGCGACAATTTGTCCGTATGGCGCCTATGCCAGCAAAGACGGATTAAGCGTCGTATTCGGTATCCAGAATGAACGCGAGTGGCAGGACTTTTGTACCGGTGTTCTGAAGCAGGCTGAATTACTCAATGATCAACGTTTGCAGTCGAACCAGCAACGGGTGGCAAACCGAGCATGGGTCGATAAATTGATCGACTCGGTTTTCTCGCAGCTGGATCAAGTTGCCATCATCGATAGACTGAAACAGGCTGGTATTGCTTTTGGGCGATTAAATGATGTGGCTGGATTGTCTGCTCACTCGCAATTACGCAGAACAAAAATTACCACCGCGTCGGGCCAGGCCCAGGTCGTAGCGATGCCTGCCAGACGCTCAGACCAGGGTGAATCGATTCTGTCAGTACCGAAGCTGGGAGAGCATAGCAGCTCGATTCGCGGTGAATTTTCTGTCACCGAAGTGAGTTGAAGCCCTTTGTAATTCATAGAGCGAGATTTCGTGGAAACTATTAGCTGGGCAGATTTTGAAAAAGTGGAACTCCGGGTTGGCACCATCGTCAGCGTCGAGGACTTTCGTCGAGGACTTTCCCGAAGCACGTAAGCCTGCGTTTAAACTAAAAGTTGATTTCGGCGAGGAAATTGGGATTAAAAAGTCTAGCGCACAGATTACGGACCTGTACGATAAAATGATTTGATCGGTAGGCAGGTAATCGCGGTAGTCAATTTTCCGCCCAAGCAAATTGGCCCCACACGTTCAGAATGCCTGGTAACGGGTTTTCATCGAGAGGATGGGGCGGTAATACTCGCCAGACCCGATAGCGAGATGCCAAATGGTGCAAAACTGGCCTAGTTTAAGGACTATCCACTGGAATAACGCAAAGATGATCTATTGCACATATTTCAACCGCATTTGATGATAAGATTCCTGCGACTATCTGCTAGTCTGGATAGTGGGTTTTATTAAATCTGCATCATAATCATAATTGAGGAGTCAGCGATGACAATACAAAACATGTTGAAGAAGTTTGGACTGGGAATTATTGCCGTAGCAGCAACCATGCTGCTTAGCTTACCTGGACAGGCCGCCATGCTGGGTACCGCACAAATAGACAGTAACTGGGGCGGTGGCCAGGTGTTCGATCAAAACACCATGCAGCAGGAACGGCAGTGGATCCGCGAGCAATTACGTATAAACGGGGTCGACGATGCCGAATTGAGTATGCGTGTGAGCAGTCTGAGTGACAATCAGGTGCGCCGGATTCGTCAAAATTTCGATGATATGCCTGCAGGTGCGGGTGCCGCTGGAACGATATTGATAATTTTTCTCGTATTCGTAGCAACCGACCTGGCCGGTGCTACCGACATTTTTCCATTTATACGGCCTATTGAAAAATAAATGAGGCGCCTGACTCAACATGCCCGCTTAGCGGGCATGTTGTTCATCCTGGCACTTTCCAGTGCCTGTGCCACTCCGTTTCAAACCCTTGGCATTCGGGAAAACCCCCCGGATATCCCGCCACAAGTTGAGCTTAGCTCGACACCTTTTTACCCGCAGTTAAAATATTATTGTGGCCCGGCGGTACTTGCAGCCTTAGCCAATTATCGTGGGATAGACGTGGTGCCAGACGATATAGCACCACTTATTTATGTCCCCAATATGCAGGGTTCCCTGCAGGAAGAGGTAATCGCGGCAGCCCGTCGATTTAATTTACTGCCAGTGCAGCTTGACGGAAATCTAGAATCAATTTTTCGCGAAATTGCGGCTGGAAATCCGGTTTTGGTGCTGCAAAATCTGGGGTTCGATTTTTATCCTCGGTGGCATTATGCGATTGTGATCGGTTATAACCTGAACGAAGAAACTATTGTTATGCGCTCTGGTACGCGGGAAAGACTGGTGCGATCATTTAGCCTATTTGAAAGAACCTGGCAGCGCGGAGGCCACTGGTCTCTGGCGATTGTTACGCCGGGGCAGGTGCCTGCCAGTGTTAATGCCGAGAGATTTATCAATACACTGATCGAATTTGAGCAAACCAGTGATTCCTATCCTGCTTATCAGGGTTATCTCAGTGCGGCGACAAAATGGCCATCCAATGCCCTGGTGCGAATCGGCCTGGGGAATACCGCTTATGCACTGGGTGAATTCCGGCAATCTGAAAATGCTTATAAAGACGCACTGCGATTATCGCCGGATATGGCGGAAGCCTGGAATAATCTGGCTTACGCGCTGGCGCAGCAGGGTAAATCCGACGAGTCGCTGGAAGCGATCAACAGGGCTTTGAAAATTTCGCCGGACGATGATAATTACCTCGATAGTCGTGACGAACTGAAGCAGTGGAGCAGTATTTCGAATTAAGCGTTACAGCTTGTAATCCGGTTCTTCGCGATCGAGAATTTCACGCACTTCGCTCAGGTGGGCTTCTGCATATTGAGTTCGATTAATATAGTGATCCCACTGTTGCGCGGTTTTTTCGGCGACTTCATCGCTTACAATGCGTAGTGGCTTGCCAGTCATCAGCGCGGTAATGTAGGTCGAGCAGGCGCGTTCGAAATAATACAGTTCGTCAAAGGCTTTAGCGATGGTATCTCCGATCACCATCACGCCGTGGTTACCCATGATGAGTACGCGGTTGTCTCCCATCGTGGTGGTCATGCGTTCGGCTTCATCGCCGAGCCCCATACCGTCAAATCCAGTATCGAGAGAAACCCGGTTAAAATAGCGCATCGTATTTTGATCGATCGGCGGAAGTCCATCGTCTTCGATCGAGGCTAGCACGGTGGCGAATTTCGGATGTACATGCAGTACGCATCGTGCCTGCGGTACATTTCGGTGCATCGCGCCATGAATCGCCCAGGCGGTTGGGTCGGGTGCGTTGGGCTTATCCATGGTGGATTCGTCGTTGGCGTCGAGTAATAGTAATTCGCTGGCGCGCACGTTGGAAAAATGGCGTCCTATTGGATTTATCAGAAACTGGCTGCCATCGCCCGAAACAGCATAGCTGAAGTGATTCGCGACCGATTCGTGCATATCGAGCCGGGCAGTCATGCGAAAAACGGCAGCGAGATTGACCCGGTTCTCGTAATGCGGGTCGGAGTCGATTGCAACCGAGCTGTTATCAACGACGGAAATAGACATGGTGGCACCTGTTTATTGGGTTATAGACGGATTAAACTCCGTTCTTCGCTTCTGGACAAACGATTTTTCGTCATTTTGAATTATTTTGCGCATCTGTATTTTGCCCAGCCAACCGTAGCCTCAACCGTGGGCAATTTGCTTGGGGATTTTGCCAAAGGAGTCGATGTGCAGGGGTTACCTGAATCGATTAAGGCCGGCTTGTATAATCATCGGGCCATCGACCGCTATACCGATAAGCATCCAATAATCATCGACTTAAAAAATATTTTTAACCCACGGAGGAGGCGCTTTGCCGGTATTGCACTCGATGTCTATTTTGATCACTTGTTGATGAACCACTGGGAGGCGTTCGATTCGAGGCCGGTCGACGAAGTAATCCAGACCTATTATGCGCGTATGCTCGAAGGGCAGGCATTGATGCCGAACGCTCATATGCGTATCACGACGCGACGGATGGTCGAGTACGACTGGTTTAGTTCCTATGTCGAGATCGAATCCATTGCCGAGGCACTCGACCGAATAGCTTCCCGTATTCGGTTTAAAAATCAGTTTGCGAATGCGATTGAAGATCTTGAACGAAGCCGTGAATTGTTGCAACAGGGGTTCCTGTCGTTTTTCCCACAATTGATCGAGCATGTGCGATCTCTCGCGATAGAGTCTAAAGGGGCCGATACCCTGTAAATGGCAATTGAACGTACTGGCCCGCCGGGCACTGATTTAATTCTCTTAACGCGTTTCGTCATTTCGGCCTACAAACCGGAATCCGGGAAACAGCGCTTAAGATTCAATAGATTCCGTTCACCTGGGGATGACGGACTTTTAAGGCAGTGCCAATCGGTATTGGAACCTTAAAAATCACTAACAGTCGACCGTTTTCCCGGGGTTCATGATATTGAGTGGGTCGAGAGCCTGCTTGATAAGCTTCATCACTTCGATAGCTCCGTCGCCGTGCTCGTTGCGCATATGCTTAAGTTTTCCTAATCCAATACCATGTTCGCCAGTACAGGTGCCACCCATATCCAGTGCGCGTTTGACCAGTCGCTGGTCGATATTTAGCGCCGTTTCAAACATTTCATTGTCGTCGGGATCGATAAAAATGGTCGAGTGAAAATTACCATCGCCGACATGACCGATGATAGGTGCAAACAGCCCCGTGGAGGCTATGTCCTTCTGGGTTTGTTCGATGCAATCGGCCAACTTTGAAATTGGAACGCAGACGTCGGTCACGTATCCCCTGGTGCCAGGCGATACGGCGAGGCCAGCGTAATAGGCGTCGTGTCGTGCGCGCCAAAGCTGGTTTCGGTCTTCTTCTTTCTCGGCCCACTGAAAATCGCTGGCACCGAATTCGCGTGATATTTCTTCAAATAATTTAGCCTGTTCTGTGACTCCAGCCAGGGTTCCATGAAACTCGAGAAACAAGGTGTCGAGCTCGGGGTAATCGGTTTTACTGTAGTTATTGATGGCTTTCATATAGGCCTGGTCTACCAGTTCAATGCGCGCAACCGGTATGCCCATTTGAATAGTCAGTATGGTAGCGTCTGCGGCCGAGCGAACATCGGGGAAGCTGACGATGGCTGCTGATATGGATTCGCTCAGCCCGTACAAGCGCAGGCTGATTTCGGTAATGATGCCCAGGGTTCCTTCGGAGCCGACAAACAGGCGCGTGAGGTCGTAGCCGGCAGCCGATTTTCTTGCTCTTGTACCGGTTCGAATAATTTCACCGCTGGCGGTTACCACTGTGAGCGCGAGCACATTTTCGCGCATGGTACCGTAGCGAACCGCGTTGGTGCCCGAGGCTCTGGTTGCTGTCATGCCACCAATCGAGGTGTCGGCACCGGGATCGACCGGGAAAAACAGGCCTGTATCGCGCAAATACTGGTTGAGCTGTCTGCGCGTCACGCCCGCCTGAACTCGACAATCCAGGTCATCGGTGCTTACTTCAAGCACTTGATCCATTTGGCTCAGGTCGATACTCACACCACCGTTGATAGCCTGTAGCTGACCTTCCAGCGACGTGCCTGTGCCGTAGGCTATTATCGGCATACTGGCTTCGGCGCACAGTCGTACTACCTGTGAGACCTCCTCGTTCGATCGCACGAAACATACTACATCGGGGGGTTGTGTCGGGTGCCAGGATTCGCCTCGGCCGTGTTGTTCCAGCACCGAACTGACCGTTGAAACACGATCACCTAGTAAACTACGCAACTGCTCGATTACGATATCCCTGTTTTTCTGGGACAGTTTTGGGCCGGTATTCATTCTGTTTACCTTAGATTTATTTGGCTAGGTTTTATTGATTATGCGGATCAAAATGCAAATTGCTAGTTTAGCCCCCGGTAGTTTAATGTCAAAATAGAGATGGTAATGTCATGTTTCATGTCTATACTTTACAAAAGGGCAAGCGCAATAAAATCGTAATCTAGAAAAATTAGCGTCCCCCGACACACAAATAACTGAAAGGAAGCTGATCCAGACATGGATAGCTACAAATTGCATCGGACAAAGCAGGCTCAGCTAGTCCAGGAACTCGAATATCGTGACCTGTTAGCGCAGCAGGTTGAGACGATTTCCGATATTGGCCATTTTATATATGATTTGGTTTCCGATACCTACACTTATATTAGCCCCGGTTTTGCACGTATTCATGGCGTAACCGTCGAAGAGTACCTGGCTCGGGTTAGTTCGTATAAAGACGATATTGCCGATGTTCATGCTGACGATTACGCACGTGTCGAGGAGATGTACCTACAACATCACGCTGAGGGTAGTGAATACTCGATAGAGTATCGCATACACCGAGCCGATGGAGAAATTCGCTGGATTCGTGAGCAATGCGTTGCGCACCATATTTCCGATGGGGTCTTGCAGCAGTCTATAGGCGCGTTGCAAGATATTACCGAGCAGAAAAATACCGAAGCGAAAATACTGGAAACAAAGGAATCACTCGAATCCGAGGTTAAACAGCGCACCCGCTTATTGGCGAATACTGTCCGGCAACTCAAGAAAGAAATTGCGCGGCGCGAAAAAATAGCCGCTGAGCTGGAATTCATGGCTAATCACGATGCTTTGACCGGCTTACCCAGTCTGCGCCTGTGCAAGGACCGTCTCGATCATTCGCTCGCAGAGTCGCGCCGAAATAAACAGAAATCGGCGGTAATGTTTATTGATCTGGATGGATTCAAAGAAGTCAACGACAGGCACGGTCATGAATATGGTGATGCAGTACTGAAGGTTGTAGCCGACCGGATCAAACTTGATATTCGTGAAACCGACACCGTGGCGCGTATCGGTGGGGACGAATTTGTAGTGATACTGTCGAGCGTGCCTGATCTGGAAATTGTCGAGCGAATCGCACCCCAGTTGATCGATCAAATATCCCAATCTATTAGAATCGAAAAACAGGAAGTCGTGGTGAGTGCAAGCGTTGGCATTGCTATTTATCCCGAGGATGGTAATTCAGCAGATGAATTGATTCGTCAGGCAGACAGGGCGATGTATCTAATCAAAGAATCTGGTAAAAATAATTATGGCTTCATCAAACCTGCGCGATCGAACTAGCACGAAATTCCCATTTTCCTAAACTCCCCTCCTGCAGAGTATTGTAGATGATCGAAGACAAGCCTTCGCCGAGCAAGGTAGTAATCGCCGATGGCAATAATAATCTGCTCGGCATTGGTTTTATGATAGGCGGTATGTTTATGCTCGCATTGATGGATGCGGTCGCGAAGTGGCTGGTGGAGGAAGATATTTCGCCGGTACAGGTACTCGCGGTGCGTAGCTGGATCATCGTGTCGATCATGATGATGGTGTTGTTCGCGCGTAATAAAATACACCTGTTGAAAACAAAACGCCCAGTTGCTCATGCTTTTCGAGGGTCGCTGGGTTTTTTAGCGCCATTTTGTTTTTTCCTGGCTCTGAAGCAACTGCCACTGGCAGATGCGACTGTCGTATTTTATTGCTCAACATTCATTCTTACTGCGCTGTCAGCACTGATATTGAATGAACGAGTTGGAATACATCGGTGGGGCGCGGTGGTCGCCGGTTTCGTGGGTGTCCTGATAGCAGTAAAGCCACAGGGCGATGGTGAGTTATCCGCTTATTTGCTGGTTTTATGCGCATCATTCGTTTATGCATTATTATTGTTAAGCGGTAAGCGTTTGGCAGAGCAAGATTCGGTGATTTCGCTGGTTTTTTCATTCAACCTGATGTTGGGGATAATCAGTACACTCTTGTTGCCGCTAGTGTGGATTCCGATATCCTGGCCGATAGTCGGATTACTGGTGCTACTGTCGCTATTAGCAGTCTGTGGACATTATGCGCTAACCACAGCAGTGAGTAGGGCAGAGATTTCAGCCGTAGCGCCATTCGAATATACCTCTTTGATATGGGCCACCCTGCTGGGTTATCTGGTATGGCTCGAGGTACCATCGTTGCAGGTATGGTTCGGTGCCGCGATTATTATTAGCAGTGGTCTGTACGTCCTATATCGCGAATCATTACATCGAGGGGTGAATTGGCCAGGGTAGTTCTCCACATGCCTTCGATAGTATCGCCCCGACAGAACACCGAGACCACCCCACCCTGGGCGTTCTGACATTTATTGGTAATCTACTGCTGATGGCGTTGGTTAACGCAATAGTTAAAACCTGTCGGCGAACTATCCACTCAGCGAGATATTGTTGTTCCGATTCGCGTCTGCGGCTTTATTTTTCTGGGTGATGCAAGTTTTGACAAGTAGATTTAGGGGGAGGGTAGTACCGGTGTTGACGACCTGGATTGGTGCGGTCGTGATTGCAGCTAGCGGTCTGTTTATATTCATCAGGCGTCAGCGCGATCAGTTGCAGGGCGATATGGTGGCAGGTGAATAAGCCCCGGCTCACGTTACTGGCATCGATGATGGTCACCTTCGTGCTCGGGTCGGTGCATGCGTTTTCGGTGTTTATCGTCCCGCTCGAAGCACAGCTGGGGTTACCTAGGTCCGAGATCAGTTTGATTTACTCGTTTGCGCTGGTGTCTATCACGCTCGCGGTGTTGTCGGGATACCGAATATATTCCCTGATCCCGGCCTGGTTACTAATCCTGTTGACCTGTTCGGTCGCCGCAATCGGCATGCTAGTCGCCGCCCTCGCGCAGGGATGGTGGACGCTGTTTATCGGTTACAGCCTTTTTTTCGGTATTAGTAATGGCATAGGTTATGGTTTTACTCTGCAGCTGGTGGGTCGGGAGTTACCCCAGATAAAGGGATTTGCGATGGGTGCTGTTACCGCATCCTACGCGGTCGGCTCGATCATATTCGCCAAAATTTTTGCACTGCAAATTGCCTCAGAGTCTATAACCGCTGCCTTTTACGCACTCTCGCTGGCATTGTTCGGTTGTGCTGTATTGGCGAGTCTGTTGATGTGGTCAAGCCAGGCGAGTTATACCCATGAAGATAGCCTGCCATCAGGGTCTGAATCCCCAGTCGAAACCCGTATAATCTGTTTATTCTGGCTCGCTTATATGTTCAGCGTATTTGCCGGATTGATGGTCATTGGGCATGCTGCCGGTATAGCCCTGTCGAAAGGGGTATCGATAGGACTATCGGTGTGGAGCGCGATGATGATTGGCATCGGTAGCGCAGTAGGCGGATTTCTCGCTGGCTGGTTAGTCGATCGCTGGCCATTGCCCCGGTTCCTGGTCGGCCTGCCTCTGCTATCGGCATTGTCCCTGGGTATGCTGGTTATGGTCGAATCACCGGTTCTGCTGGTCGGGTTATTCTATCTGGTCGGGTTCTCCTACGGTTCGATTATCGCGATCTATCCGGTTGCAATTTCGAATTATTTCGGTGAGCAGGGGCCGATGGTATACGGGCGCATTTTTACCGCCTGGGGCTTCGCTGGCCTGGTCGCTCCCTGGACTGCTGGTCTGATATACGACGCCTTTTCAGGATACAACTCAGCCTTGATTATTGCTTCTGTCATCGCTGTATTGTCGGCTGTTACAGTCAAATTGAGTCACTTCGAACGATAATGTTAATTACCGTAAATGCTTTTCTAGCGCGTTTCTCACCAGTTGCTGGAAGTATATCGTGCCGACTTCTTCGCGCGGTGACAGGTGTCCGGACTGGTAAATACCGGTGTTTAGGTTTCGTTGTACCAGGCTGCAAATTTCCATATCTTCATCCATTACCTGGGCGGAACTGGTAATCATTTTTTCGGGGCTTATATTACGTTCGTTGGCCAGGGTGCGATCGACCCAAAACCAACGGGTAATCTGCACCTGATTAGGTGCTATTGGGATTACGCTTTCTGCGTTACAGGCATACTCGGAAAAGTGCAGCAATAAACCGGGAAATTTATAGACCCAGAAGCCTTTACCATCGCGCGTTTGATCGCCAGACTTCGAGCTATAGCTAACATCGAAGCCTACGAATTCTCCGTTCTGGTAGGGCTTAATATTGAATTCTTCACGTCCCATAGAGTCGCCCAAATTTCTATGCACCCTGCTGACGTGGTAACCCTCGCAAGAATTATCGCCGTAGGTTTTCCAGTTGAAAGCGCCTGTTTTCAAAATTTCGCCGTGATATTCCATCGTGTTATTGACCGGGAAGCGGGCCGACCTGGGGACAATATCACCGAGCCAGTCAAGCAATTCGGGGGCGTCGGAATCGAGGCAGGCGAAAACCATTTGATTCCAGCAGGCGATCCGAATTGGGAACAGGGAAAATTCTTCGAGATCGATTTCTTCGCCAGCTTTCAACCCCGGTGTCTTGAGTAAATTACCGCTGTTATCGTAGCGCCAACCGTGATATTGGCAGACAAAGTCCGTACAGCGCCCACGACCATCGCGCACCAGTGGGCCAGCCCGGTGTCGACATACATTGTGAAATCCGCGCAAAATACCTTGCTGATCATGAATGATGACCACTGGCCACTTTGCCAGGGTCGTGGCAACGTAATCACCCGCATTTGCCAGCTGGTCTTCGCGTGCAATCATCCACCAGTGTTTGCGAAAAATATACTCGTTTTCGAGGGCAAATATATCGGCGCAGCTATACCAGCTTTGGGGAATCGTTGTCGGGGTGGATTCACTCATACGATTTCACGCTGTTAACCAAAACTGTATGTTAATGGAGCGCGATGCTATTGAGAATCGAAATTAAGTAGTCGTAGAGAGCATTTCCCGGTATGAGTCAACGGGAACAATATTTCAGTCGGCCGCTTATAAATTTCCAATGGATAAAGGAAAGATTCATAAAAATACCGACCGAATTAAAAAATGCCCACGATGAAGTATTAAAAAACGACTCATAAAGTACTGACATTTGCTACGAATTAACAAAGCGGTGGCACCATTTATCGTCCTGTGATAATTATATTTGTGAAATCATTTCGAAATTTTTGCGCTTGTTAATCAAAGATGGAGATAATTGAGGTGAGTGAAAGACATGATGGAGTAGCAGGGAAATTTAAACTCGCTAAATTTGTAGTCACGGCGATATTACTAACATTGGCTTCGGCTGCTCGGGCAGAGCTCTATATGGAGTTTGGCTTTCAAAATGGTGGGGATACTCTAATTAGCACGAACTCTGGCGAAGGCCTCTACACCGGTGGCGGTTTTAAATTTGCGATCGGGGTTCAAAATAAAGTGGGCAAAAATGGAGAAACACTATCGCTTTCCCTGGGGTATCTGTCGGAAGAAATTGATACCTCTAATGGTACTGCCGAAATAAGCACACTCAACTTAGATGCGATTTATTCGTATCGAATATTTAATCACCGATTTGGCTTTGGCGCCAGCTACCACATAGACCCGACCTATAGTAATAATATTGTCGGGCTCCCGCCTTTTAAGATTGAGTTTGACGACGCTTTGGGGTTGATACTGCAATACAGTTACGTCCGGATCTCGAGATTCCAGATTAGTACTCGTTACACCCTGATGGACTATGAAGCTAGTGGCCTTAGCCTGGATGCCAGTAGTTTTGGTATTTTTCTATCTAACGGATTTTAATACGATTTAGCTTGCCTGTAGTTCTCGGTCATTGCATCGATAGCCAAACTAAATACCCAGGGGCGCATCGCTAACATAATGCCTGTGCTTTTCTTTTCACTCTGTCCACCCTGTTTCAGCATATAGTCCATCGCCGCAAGATCATTAATCTCTTTCAATAATAATTGTAATTTTCGCTTCAGGATACTGCTCGACGCCGGTGACAACTCCAATATTTCGAAATTCAGAAACTGATCTTCATTGTTAAAGCCATCATTTAAAAATTCATTAAAAGCCAGCTTCGCATGGCGCTTTCTGATGGCGCCATCTTTACGCCAACGGATATTATTCGCGGTTAATAGCTTTACTTTATTCTCTGGCTGCAAGGCAATCAGTTTTAACTTATCCAGTGTCGTGAATATCTTGATCACCTGAGGTTCACTCCAGTTAAACGCTTTTTTAATCTGGTCAAAGTCCCAGCCGTTTAAAATCAGATGAAAGCCGATTAGTAAGTCCTGGTTTTCCGCAAGCGCATGCTCCTGTTCTACTGACAAAGAATGTGGATCTTCATCGCCAGATTCTTCTCTGGCTAATTTACCGAGGTCAAAAATACTCAACCCCAGGATTTCACACACCTGCTCAAAGCGCCGCAAAGAAAGGTTATTACTGGCAAACAGTCTTTTTACCGAGGACTCGCTGAGATTCATCAATTTAGCCAGATCTTTATAGGTCACTCCTTTCATTTTCAAACAGCGCTTGAGCGCCGATACCAGGAGTTTTGATTCGCGTGCTTGAGCCATATGATCTCCATCGGTGTCAGATCTAGCCCCCAATAGTACCATTATACAGTACTAATAAACGTCGGTATTGCCCTGGACTTTTGTATGGCTACTCTAGCCTATACCGGGTAAATATCTGAACTATCGCTGAACTTTAGGGATTTATTATGAAGATTAAGATTGATAAAACGACTCCTTTGATAACGTTGATTTTGGTGACTTTTCTATCTGGATGTGCAGGGCTACAGATCAGAACGAAAAGCAGTGTAGTTGATTACCTGTATCCAGGGGGATCTGAAACAATAGTTGAACCCTCTATCCCTGTGTTAAGTATTCCACTAAAAGTAGGAATTGCATTCGTTCCCGGGAAGCCGGACCGATCGAGCGGGAAACGCCTCTGGACAGATGCTGTGGGCGGCGGCGCCTTTACCGAGGCGAATAAAGCGGAGCTTCTGGAAAAAATAGCGGATAATTTTAGACAGTATAAATTTGTTAGCGAAATCGAAGTTATTCCTTCCGTGTATTTAACTGCCGGTGGCGGGTTTTCAAATCTTGAGCAAATTAGAACGATGTATGGAATCGATATAATAGCTTTGGTTTCATATGACCAGGTTCAGTTTACCGATGAGGGATGGCTATCGTTTACCTACTGGACGATAATCGGCGCCTACATTATTTCGGGTGAAAAGAATGATACTAGTACCATGCTAGATACGGCGGTATTCGATATACGAAGCAAAAAGATGCTTTTCCGTGCACCTGGCACCAGCAATATCAAAGGGAGTTCCACGCCGATTAATTTAAATGTAGAACTTCGAGCAGACAGTATGAAAAGCTTTGAAGAGGCGGCCGATAATATGATCGCAAACCTCGATAAGCAGTTATCGAGCTTTAGAGCGAAAATCAAGAAAAATCCTGAGAAGGTGAAAATTACCTACAGTGGTGGGTATTCGGGTGGTGGATATTCGGGCGGAGGTATATTCGGGGTGATAGAATTATTATTAATGTTTCTTTTTGTAGCCATTACAGCTGCAAAAAAATATAATTATCGAATCAAATCTAAGTAAGCGCTACCGCACAGCGTCGATTTAACACTTAACTGCCAGCATAATGCTTAATCGATTCAAACGGAATCCAGACTTCTATTCACTCACACACGGATTTAATGCACAAACTCCAACTAGAACTACAGCAACCCTGTTCCAGCTGTACTGGCGGGCGGGTCAGCCTGGGCATTGCCCGATTATTTGCGAGTGCACTATTGCTCGCCAGGTAAAAATTTGTTCCAATCAATCGCGATATTAACCTGTCTTTGGGAGTATTTTCGGTGCATGAGATTATAGATCTTAAACGCTATCCAATTGATCGAATCGATAGCCAGGAGGGTCAGGCACTGGTCAAGCGCTGTCGCGACGACCTGGAACGCGATGGTATGTTTAATCTGGTTGGACTAATGCTTCCCGAAGCGATCGAAAATGTTGTCGCAGAGGCTACACCCTTATTCGAGTCAGACGCATTTACTCACCGTCGAATGCACAACATCTATTTCCTCCCCGAGGTTCCGGGTTTGCCTCCCGATCACCCAGCACTACAACAGTTTGAGACTATCAACCACACGATTTGTTCGGATCAAATACCCACTAGCGCGATGATGAAACTCTACCAGTGGCCGCCTTTCGCAGCTTTTCTCGCGGCGGTTATGGAAAAGCCTGCGCTGTATCAAATGGACGATCCACTGGCCCGGCTCAACATTATTGGCTATGGACATGGAGAGGCTTTAAACTGGCATTTCGACCGGTCAGAATTTACCACGACTCTGTTGTTGCAATCACCGGAGCGAGGTGGAGTGTTCCAGTACCGTACAGGTTTGCGCAGTGATGAAGATGCTAATTATGATGGTGTCGCAGATTTTTTGAACCATGGGCAGGCCAGTGCTTCATCGTTACAACTGAGTGCTGGAACCCTGAATGTTTTTCGAGGTAAAAATACTGCTCACCGGGTAACGCCAGTGGAAGGTGAGCGCAAACGCATCATTGCAGTATTTTCCTATTACGAACAAGCTGGAGTACAGTTTTCAGAAGAAGAAAACGTCGGTTTTTATGGTCGAGCTGTCTAGCCAGCAGAAAACTCTAATCCAGCGCACGATCCAGTTCCCGCAGTATTTTTTCGACGTCTTCGACGCGATTGTAGTGTAACAACGATAATCGTACGACGCCGTCTTCCGGGTCCAGACCCAGGTCGCTGATTAGGCGATGGGCGTAAAAATTTCCATACTCCGTGCCGATACCAGAAGTCTGCAATTTACTCGCCAGGCTTTGTGAGCTTTGTTTGAGTGGTTTAAACGCTATAGTGGGTGCGCGGTCATTATCGTCAGTGGTTGTTTTGCCAACCAGCCGCACGTCGGGATGCTGGTCGAGAAAATCGAGAAGCGGTGTCGCGAGTTGATTTTCGTGCTGCAATATCAATCCATGAATATCGGTCATTTTTTGAGCTGGGGCGACGCCTTTATTATCAAAATGATGCGCGTGTAGCGCGTCGAAATAATCCAGTACACCGGCGCAGGCGGCAACCTGGGCGTGTTGTGGTCCGGCCGGATTAAAGTCTTTCGCGGGGTCGCCCGTGAGAAAATAATGTGCCTGCGAGGTCAGGTCAGCGTATATCGCCGCATTGATATACATCAGACCCTGATGCGGGCCAAAAACCTTGTAAAGACTAAAAGCATAGCCATCCACATCCATTGCCTTCAGGTCACAAATATGATGCGGAGCATAGGCTACTGCATCGACAAAGACTCTGGCCGAGCTATTGTCTTTTATCTGAGAAACAATATTTGCGACCGGATTGGCGGTGCCGACGATGTTTGAGCAATGGGGAAAAAACACCCAGCGAGTTTTTTCGTTTAACAGTGGTATTAATTGTTCAACATCGAGTAATCCGGTTTCCGGATCGACTTCCCATTGGCGCATTGTCATCCCTTTTTCGATCGCCTTGCGTCGCCAGGTGCCGCTATTGGCTTCGTGGTCCTGATTGGTAACGATGATTTCATCATCCGCTTTCCACAGGTCACCGATCGCCTGTGACATGACGTAAGTATTCATCGAGGTAGATGGCCCTATGGTTAACTCGGACAGGCCGATATTCAAAGCGTCTGCCCAGCCCTGCCTGGCCCGATTCATCGCGTCACCGGCCTCGGCGGATGAGGGAAAATTTGAATAGGGTTGCACCCGGGTATGACGGTTGTAGTGTTCCACCAAATTGTTAACCTGGTTGCAGACATAACTACCGCCGGCATTAGAGGCAAAAACGAATTGCGGGTCATCGTCAAGCTGCCCAAACTGCCGCCGCACAAAGTCGATATCTAGGGACATGAGTAGCTAGCTGAATTTGGAAATTGGCGAAACTGGTTCATTATTAGAAACTTCCTAAAAGTAGTTGTGTTGAAATGTGGTGTACGCCTGTTCAAAGCGCACGAGATTTTTGCCTGTATATTCGGGGAAATCCATTTCTAAAACAGAATGTATTTCGGACACCATCGACCACAGGGTTTCACGTAATAACGAGGCACACTTCATCGCGTAGTAACTACGCCATTGCTCGCGGTTAAAGGCGGTGCCGAAATAATTTTCCAACATGGTGATTTCCTGTTCTTTGCTCAATTCGTTATTCGAGGCAAGATTAGAAAGGTCGAATAAAGGGCTGTTAAAGCCGGCGTAATCGAAGTCGATGAGCCAGAGCTTGTCGCCGTCGTCGATAAAATTAGCCGCGAGTAAATCATTATGCCCGAACACGATATCGACCTTGCCAACCGCCTGCTCGAGACTAGTGCCTATCTCGGCCAGCTCGATCAGGCGTTCTCGGTATGGGCTGTTTCCCTGCTTAAGCAAATACTGGTAGTGGCGTAAAATCTGGAATACCCAGAACATGACCGGCACCTGATGAAAATGCCGTGGCATTAGTCGATGAAACCGACCCAACAGTTTGATAATTTGGTCCAGGTTACCCTCGATTCGAACGTCGGCTTCTTCGAAAACCTTGCCCTCGATAAAGCGAACCACGAGCACGCCAGGTTCTGTATATACCAACTCGGGTGAAGTGCCGATTTCAAATGCAGCGCGACAGACGGCGTTTTCGTTAGCACGCGAAATCAAGTGTACCGGATCATCCGCGCCTAGCCGAACCACGAATTGCTCACCTGCATCGGTAACTTTAAAGTTGTGATTGGTCATCCCACCACCGAGCGGTTCGATGCTTACTGACGATTGCCAGCAACCGAGAGCAGTAATTTTTGTTTCCATATTTTCGTCCATCGTGATGCTCTCGTGGCTTGCATAGCCAGTGTTCATAATGTCCGCTTCAGAAAAATGCGAGCCATGATAGCATCACCTTTACTGGGTGCAATGATACGATGAAAAAATCCGATTTCTTTGTTAAAGGCTGGTGCAGATTCGATTACGATCCGAGACTTGCGAAATGGGTGCGGCACGCCTTGCCGTTTGCGCGTGAGTCAGTAAAAAGCCCCGAAAATCAGCACTGGTTACGCTGCGGTGGAACCTGGTTTGCCGGTGTTAATGGTTTACAGAATGCGAGTGACGGATCGCTGGAAGGTGGCTCGAAGCTAGAATGTGATGCCGTTGACTTTATTTCCCAGGCGCTTGGTTTGACTAGCTTTGAATGGGACGCTGCCCAGGTGTCGGTTTGTTATCCCAACTATCCGCAGCCGATGGAGGGTGAAAAGCCCGCTGCTTATCGTTTTCGGCGCAAACGCGATGCGGCTCACACCGATGGGTTATTAGCGGAAGGCCCAGATCGGCGCAGACACTTGCGAGAATACCACGGCTTTATTCTCGGAATACCGATGGTCGAATACGATTCAGGTGCTTCTCCCTTTGTTGTCTGGGAAGGGTCCCACGAGATCATACGCCAGGAATTTAAGCATTGTTTCGAAGGCTTGTCTCCGGAGCAATGGGGGTCACTGGATGTGACCGAAATCTATCACCAGGCTCGGGATAAAATTTTCGAGCAATGCCAACGAGTTTTAATCTCAGCCCGCCCGGGTGAAGCCTACCTGGCGCATCGACTCACCTTGCACGGGATATCACCCTGGAAGAACCAGGCGAACGCAGGCTCAGATGGTCGCATGATTTGTTATTTCAGGCCTGAAATCAGTGGACCTGAAGGGTGGCTGTTTAACCCATAATCAGGCAGTATACCGCCCCAGGCTAATTAAAAAATCTCACTTAAATAAGGAGACAATATGGAAATTTCGACCATAGTTACACTCGTTGTTATCGGCGGTATCGTGATATACATCATTTCAATCTTTAATAAACTGGTCGCACTGGGCAATCGGTTCAAGAATGCTTTTTCCCAGATCGAAGTGCAGCTTAAACGTCGCTACGACCTGATTCCGAACCTGGTAGAAACAGCGAAAGGTTATCTGAAACACGAGCGTGAAACGCTCGATGCGGTAATAAAAGCACGTAATGCGGCATCTGACAACTTGTCTGCGGCACAGCAAAAGCCGGGTGATGCAGCAACTATGCAAGGCCTGGGGGAGGCTGAAGGCAACCTGGCAGGTGCCTTAGGTCGATTTAATGTATTGGTCGAAGCCTACCCTGATTTAAAGGCCAACCAGAATATGATGCAACTCACCGAAGAGCTGACCAGCACCGAAAACAAGGTGGCTTTTGCGCGTCAGGCTTTTAATGATCAGGTTATGCAATACAATATCTATAAGCAGTCGTTCCCGCAAAATATACTGGCCGGAATGTTTGGCCATGCCAATGATGCGTCGCTACTTGAATTCGAAGATAGTGCAGAGATTCAGGCCGCACCAAAAGTTTCCTTTTAGGGCGCCTCGAAAAATGCGCATTCCTCGCGACACTAGCGTCGGCCCAGTGTTAGTACTCCTACCCGGTCAGTCCTCATGTATGCCGTAATCCCCTCCGGTTTTTCATTGCTTTCGCGGGCAAATTACATTTTTTCTAAGTACCCACTAGCGGTTCTACCTGGTATCGCTGGTAACTGATTCATTGCCGATGAATTTTTTTGAAGCACAGGATAAGGCGCGAAGAAATACCAGCTGGCTTCTCCTGCTTTTTATTTTCGCGGTTGCCGGTTTAATTTTTCTGACCAATCTTTTATTACTGGGTGTGCAGGTTTACAGTAATACTGGCTTATTTGATTTTTCGTTCGAAGCGCTTCAAAACTATTATTCCTGGAAAACATTTATCGGCGTTACCATTGGCGTAGGCCTGCTCATTTTCGCAGGCAGCCTGTACAAAACCTTGAGTTTATCTGGGGGCGGGGCTGCCGTGGCTGAAATGCTGGGTGGTCAGCTGGTGCCCCAAAGTACCACCGACTTGCAGGAAAGGCGCTTGCTTAACGTGGTCGAAGAAATGGCGATTGCTGCCGGTATGCCTATTCCTCAGGTTTATTTGCTCGATGATTTATCGATCAATGCTTTTGCTGCAGGCCAGACTCCGGCTAATACGGTTATAGGTGTAACTCGGGGGACGCTGTCACGGCTGAGCCGCGAAGAATTACAGGGTGTGATCGCACATGAATTCAGCCATATTTTCAACGGTGATATGCGCCTCAATATTCGCCTGATTGGCGTATTGCATGGCATATTGCTGATTGGAATGATTGGTTATTTCATTGTCCGGTCATTACGTTTTTCGAGGAGTTCACGAAGCAGTAAAGGTGGCGGTGGTATTGCTGCAATTGCTGCATTGGGTATCGGCTTGATGGTTATCGGCTATGCGGGAACATTTTTCGGGCAATGGATAAAGGCAGTCGTTAGTCGTCAACGGGAGTATCTTGCCGACTCGTCTGCGGTTCAATTTACGCGCAATAAGGACAGTATTGCCGGCGCCCTGAAAAAAATCGGGGGTGAGGGTGCAGGCTCATATATCGAGTCCCCTACAGCACCGGAATATAGTCATGCTTTTTTTGCCAATGGCATTAGCAGTTTTTGGCAATCCTTATTCGCCACCCATCCCCCACTGGAAAAGCGCATTAAAAAAATTGATCCGAGGTGGGATGGAAATTTCCTTTATTCGGAAGTCACGCAATCATCGGTGGCAGCAGATACAGCAAAAAAACCGGCTTCTGGAGTCGCTGCAAAAATGGCCATAACTGCAGCTATATTGAGTTCTGCAGAACAGGCCATTAGCCAGGTCGGTACGCTTAACGAAGAGAATATCGAGTATGTACGATCGCTCATAATAG
This sequence comes from Pseudomonadota bacterium, assembly GCA_022566015.1. Lineage (GTDB taxonomy): Bacteria > Pseudomonadota > Gammaproteobacteria. Next base: position 43,495 of record JADFJT010000002.1, read on the forward strand.
CGATTCCGACCCTATTGAGAAACGCTTCGCAAAGTGCTTATTCCGCGCGAGCAGTGATATACGCAATTTTGATTAGCAGACAGGCAGAAAAAGAACAGGCCTGGACGATATTGAAACAGCATGCTGATCAAAGTATGCCGGCACTTACCGAAGAATATTTGTCTGAAATTAAAATCCTGGACGAAAACCTGAAACTGCCGCTACTGGAAATCTGTATTAATGCCTTGCGCGAGCTATCGACTAAACAGTACCTACAGTTCGAACGCACGGTCAATAAAATAATAGTCGCTGATAAAAAGGTCGATCTGAATGAATGGATAATTCAGCGGCTGGTATTACAGCAATTGAATGAACACTTTGGATTGCGCAAACCGGCAAAAGCAAAATACGCCAGTTTAAGCGCGGTTAAATCGGAAGTCGAAACCCTGTTATCGTTGATCGCTTATGTAGAACACAAAGACGATAGTGAGGCAGCGAAGGCATTTGATCACGGCAAAAAGGAAATCGGCGCGACCGCGCTAAATATCATCGCCAGGCAGGACTTCTCTCTTAAATCTCTGGATCAATCGCTCGATAATCTGATGCAACTCAAACCACTGGTAAAACCACGTATCCTGAGAGCCTGTGTGGCGACCATACTGGCCGACGGCAAGGCTACTACCGGAGGTATCGAACTAGTGCGTACCATTTCGATTTGCCTCGATTGCCCGATGCCGCCAATGCGGGTTTGACACCATTTTTCCGATAGATTTCGAATCAGCCCAGCGGGCTTTCCGGAATGACAGTCCAGGTGACCAATGAAAGTATTATCCTACGGTTCGACCGTTGATCCAGAAATTAAATCCAGCCGAAGACCTGCTACAAAGTTAGATAATTAATCCCTTCCATCTACAATTTTAATGCCATTGGGTGTCTCTATGCTAGCCGACAAATAGGGCGCTTCGGAATCGGGCAGATCGAATACGGTTACCAGGTCTTCAGCGTCGATCGAGGCGAGCATCGCCTTCAGCCAATCGGGTCGATTATGATAGATATTCAATTCAAGCAACCGGCAACCCAAATCTGCCATTGCGTTGGAGGGGTGGGGCTGGCTTTGCCACTGGATCACGTAAGGCAATAATCCATTCGCCAGTAAACGGCCATCTTCGGTCAGGGCGATTTTCCAGCGCAGGTCGTTACGGCTGAGTTCGGTCACAGTACCGATAGAAAATTCTGCCTGCTCTTTTGTGCGTTGTATATTCGTCGTATTCATGACCCAGGTGATTATTCTCGGTTGCCGCCGAAGTGACTCGCGCATCAGGCGCTGGTCGAGATCAAACCAGCGTGGTCGATTGGGAATGCGGCCATCTGGATCAATTGCAATCACTTCGAGGTAGGATTCATTGCCCAATTGCATCAGGTGGTTGTGGGTTCCCATAGTCTGGTGGACACCGCCGACTGGAATATCGGCTCCCAGGGTAGAACGCACATAATCGATACCCTCCTCGAGGGTTGTTGCCGCGATGACCAGGTGATCGAGTCGATTCATCGTATTAATCTAAATCGAATGCCCGCTAATTTCAAGTAGTCAGGGTTGAATCCTTCTCAAAGGTGGATTTTCATCGGCAACTGAATTATGTTGTGTTATCTATTTAATAACTGGTGAGCAACCATGAATATTTTAACTGATGAAGTAATTTACCAGGTAAATGGCCTTACCCATCGTGGCTTCGTCGCTTTCAATGATCTGACCAGTCCTCCCAGGCCGGGAATTCTACTGATTCACGAATGGTGGGGTTTGAATGACTATATGAGAAGCCGTGCAGAAAAGATTGCCGAGCTCGGATATGTCGCGCTCGCTATCGATATGTATGGAGAGGGAAAAGTGGCTGATGACGCTGATGAAGCGGCCAGCCTGATGAACTCGGTGTTAGCAGACATGGAAAGTGGAACCAGGGTTTTGCAGGCCGCGCATGAAGCCTTAGTTGACCAGCCGCAGGTCAATGAGAAATGGACTGCGGCAATCGGCTACTGTTTTGGCGGTGCGATGGCGCTACATATGGCGCGCACGGGAATGCCATTATTGGCAGTGGTCAGTTTTCACGGTGCATTGGGATCGTTCCACAGCGCAGAGCCTGGAAGTATCAAACCACGTGTACTGGTTTGCCATGGGGAAGTCGATTCGATGGTGACGATGGACGATCTCGCAGGATTTAAATCGGAAATGGATGCGGCTCAGGCCGATTACCAGGTTAATGTATATCCCGGCGCAAAACACGGATTTACCAGCGAAGCAGCCGACGGCAATAGCGAGAAATATGGGCTGGATGTCGGATATAACGCGCGCGCAGACAATAAATCATGGGATGCGATGGAAGTACTGTTCGACAAAGTATTTTACTAGGGAAGCGCTGATCAAGTCATGAACGAACATCTTTTGCCCAGCACATCAATTCGCTACGGTGTGAAACCTGGCAATAGCGGTGCCCATGTCTATTTAACCTGGGCCTGCGTTCCATACCTTGATCCGGATCATTTTGAATCACAATCTGATTCGCCCAAACTTAATCAGAGGCTCCCTGGGGCTGTTTGAAACCGGCCATGCTTGACCTCCGTGATCACCGCCGTAACTATGAAAGCCATAGTATTGATAGCGCTGACCTGCATGCCGATCCTGTGGAACAATTTGGTCGATGGCTACAGGATGCACTCGATCTTGGCGTGCTAGACGCTACCGCGATGACGCTGGCAACGTCTACCTTAGACGGCATACCATCGGCGCGCATTGTTTTGCTCAAGCACTTCGATAGTCAGGGTTTTTGCTGGTTCACCGATGCGCGCAGCCAGAAGGGGCAGGAGTTAGCCTCCAATCCCGAAGCTGCATTGTTATTCCACTGGCGCGATCTGAGCCGCCAAATTCGCGTTCAGGGCAGAGTCGAGAAGATGCCCGAAGACGCGGCTGAAAGTTATTTTCACAGCAGGCCAGATGGCAGTCGTTTTAGTGCGGCGGCGTCGCAGCAGTCTGCCCCGATAGCGAATCGTGAGGCGCTCGAATTAAAGGTAAAGCAACTACAGGATCAGTATCCCGCGGGCAATGTACCAAGGCCCAGGGACTGGATTGGTTATCGACTGAAACCGGCCCGCTTCGAGTTTTGGCAGGGGTTGTCAAATCGCTTGCACGACCGCCTGGTTTACCGGCCGCAGGGTGATGGCTGGTCTATCGATCGAATACAACCCTGACCCATGCAGGTTCCAGTATTCATTTCCTTTGTGCAGCCCTGGTAGCGTGGGGATATGGCGGCTGAAAAGCAGGACCTTCAACCACCAAATGATTAATTAGAGTGAACTATGTCGAGTGACAAAAAGAGGTTATCGCTTCGGGAAGTCGAGGATTTAACGCGACGAGCGCTTCGAGCCTGTGGTGCCAACGGCCAACAACTTGAACTGGGTGTGCAAGCGGTGGTCGATGCCGAATGCGATGGCATACAGACTGTTGGCCTGGGGTATCTGCCACTTTATTGCGGCCATCTTCAGGTTGGGAAACTCAAGGGCGATGCGATGCCCTGGCACGAAAAAATCGCGCCATCGGTGATTCGTTCAAACGCCGATACAGGCTTTGCCCATGCTGCCTATGCTGAAGTCGAAAACGATTTTTACGCGCTTGCGCAGCGACAGGGGATCGCCTGCCTGTCGATTGTCGACTCGTATTCGGCGGGTGTAGTCGGCTGGTTCGTCGCGCGTATGGCCCGACAGGGCTTGATCGGCATTGGATTTGCCAATTCACCCTCGGCGGTTGCGCCTGCTCCAGAAGCGAGCCCGTTTTTTGGAACTAATCCGATCGCCTTTGCGGTGCCGAGAAAAGACCAACCGCCGATTATCGCCGATATGGCTACCAGCCAGGTAGCATTGGTGACGATTAAAAAACACGCGGCGGAGGGAAAAGCTATCCCGCTCGGCTGGGGCTACGACAAGGAGGGGAAACCCACGACTAATGCCAGTGCGGTGATCGATGGCGGTGCGTTGGCACCCGCCGGCGGATACAAGGGTATGCTGCTTGGGCTGTTGGTCGATGTGCTTGCGGGTGTGCTCAGCGGACCTAATTGCTCGTTTCAGGCGCCGGTATTTAAAAATAATACCGGTGGTGAACCAAGGGTTGGGCAGATGTTTATTGCCCTTTCGCCGTCCCAGTTTTCCGCTAACGGCAACGACCAGTTTTCCCCCCGGCTCGAAACTATGCTGTCGGCGCTGGCCAACGAACCGGGCGTGCGCCTGCCCGGAATCCGGCGTCATCAATTCAGGCAGGAAGCCGAACAAAATGGTGTGGAAGTTCCGCAGGAATTGATCGATCGTCTGGAAGTCTTTGCTTCGGGTGAGGCTGCTTAAGGGAGTCATGAGCTACCAGGGACACCAGGTTCGTATCGGCGCCGATATCGGAGGCACTTTTACCGACGTCGTGCTTGAGGCAGGGCCTATCCAGAAATCTGCCAAGGTCTTGACTAACCACGCTGAACCCGAGCAAGCCATCGTCGAGGGATTGGTCAAGGTAGCCGAGAAGGCGGGTATCGATATCGACCAGGTCGATCAGGTGATACACGGCACTACGCTCGCAACCAACGCGCTGATCGAACATCGAGGCGCTAAGACAGCATTTATTACCACTCAGGGGTTTCGCGATGTGATCGAAATGCGTACCGAAGGTCGCTTCGAACAATATGACTTGAATCTAATTCTGCCACCACCACTGATCTCGCGCGAACACCGCTATGTGGTAGCTGGACGAATCGCAGCCAGTGGCGATGAATTAATTGCGCTGGATGAATTGGCGCTCGAAGCCATCGCGCAAAAAATCAAGTCTTCGGATTATGAGAGCGTAGCGATTGGATTTATCCACTCCTACATGAATGGCACGCACGAACAACGCGCACGGGATATTATCGCAGATTATATACCCGGTGTGAGTGTATCGATTTCCAGCGAAGTATCGCCACAGATGCGCGAATTCGAACGATTCAATACGGTTTGCGCCAACGCCTTTGTTAAACCGCTGATGGCTTCTTATCTGGAAAGACTGGTGGAATGCCTGGAGGTGGTCGGAGCGGACTGCCCGGTATTTATGATCCACTCTGGCGGCGGCCTGATTTCTATCGAAAGCGCAATCGAATTTCCGGTACGCCTGCTCGAATCCGGGCCGGCCGGGGGGGCGATTTATGCCGCTGACTTTGCTGCGCGCCATGGCCTCGATCGCGTACTTTCATTTGACATGGGAGGTACTACCGCGAAGATTTGTCTGATAGAGCAGCATACGCCGAAAACCGCGCGAAGTTTCGAAGTGGCGCGAACCTATCGTTTCAAAAAGGGATCCGGTATGCCGATCTCGATACCGGTGATCGAAATGGTCGAAATCGGGGCTGGAGGTGGTTCCATTGGCTGGGTCGATGCATTGCATCAAATCCGTGTCGGGCCCGAAAGTGCGGGTTCAGAGCCCGGCCCGGCCTGTTATGACCGTGGCGGAGAAAATCCGGCGGTGACCGATGCCGATTTGTTGTTGGGTCGACTCGACGCCGATAATTTCGCTGGCGGTGATATCCCGCTGGTTACCGGTCGTTCGGTTAAGGCTCTCGAATGCGACATCGGAAGCAAGCTCGATATGGATTCGGAAACTGCGGCCATCGGCATTTGTGAAGTGGTAGATGAAAATATGGCCAATGCGGCGCGGGTGCACGCGGTAGAAAGTGGCAAGGAACTCGGCGATTATACGATGATCGCATTCGGTGGTGCGGCACCGCTACACGCTAGCCGTCTATGCGAAAAACTAAATATCGATAGGCTGTTAATACCGCCTGGTGCCGGGGTTGGCTCTGCGATTGGATTTTTGCGCGCGCCGTTTGGGTTCGAGGCGGTGCGTGGTGCCTATCTAAAACTAAGCCAGTTCGACCCGGGTTGGACCAATAAATTAATTCAGGAACTCAGCAGCGAAGCAGAAAAATTTACTCGCGCAGGCGCGCCCGATGCCAGGCTCAAGCGCGAAATCAAGGCCTATATGCGATATCAGGGCCAGGGTTGGGAAATTGTCGTGGTGTTACCGAATCGGGATTTTGTTGCCGGCGACGAAGCCGAAATTCGGCGCCTGTTCGAAGTCGAATATATCCGTCTGTTTGGTCGTTCGCTAGAAGGCCTCGATATAGAAATTATGAATTGGTCGGTTCAATCCAGTTCCATTTTGCCTGCGGTTGAACCGGTAGCACCTGTATCATCGGAAACGTTGTTATCGCCTACGTCTAAACGTAGAATTTTCGATGCGCGTGAGCAGGCGTTTGTCGAAGCCGGGATATACGATCGAGAGTCGATGGCAGCAGGATCTAAGGTGGCAGGCCCCGCCATCATTGTTGAAAATGAAACTACCACGATTGTGAATAGCGCATTCGAAGCCATCATGCAAAGCGACCTATGCCTGCTGGTGCAACGAAAATCGAGGAAGACCAATGCAGCAGACTAGTGGTTTAACCAGCGTACACATGCAAGTGATGTGGAATCGACTGATTTCGGTGGTCGAAGAGCAGGCACTGACCCTGTTGCGCACCGCATTTTCAACCTCGGTGCGCGAAGCGGGGGACCTGTCGGCTGGTGTATTCGATCAGGATGGAAAGATGATGGCGCAGGCGGTGACCGGCACACCCGGCCATGTCAATGCAATGGCCGTAGCGGTGGGAAATTTTATCGAAGATATCGGCAAGGAAAATATATTCGAAGGCGATTCGTATATCACCAACGATCCGTGGAAAGGAACTGGCCATTTGCACGATTTTACCTTCGTCAATCCCTCGTTTCGAAACGGCAGACTAGTGGGTTATTTTGCCTCTACCGCGCACGTGGTCGATGTCGGTGGTAGGGGCTTCGGTCCCGATGCCAACGAAATCTACGAAGAAGGTATTTACATACCGATCATGAAATTTGCCGAGCGAGGTGAGGTCGATATGCGTCTAATCCATATCATTCGCCACAATGTACGCGAAGCCGACCAGGTCATTGGCGATCTTTATTCCCTGGCCTCCTGCAACGACACCGGGCACCGGCGTTTGATGGACATGATGGATGAATTTAATCTGGACGATCTGTGCGACCTGCGTGATTTTATATTCAGCAATAGCTTGCGCGCGACACTCGAGCAATTGGAAAATTTACCGAGCGGTTCGTATCGTAATGAAATGACCGTCGATGGATACGACGCGCCGGTGACGATGAAGGTTCGGCTCGATGTGTCCAGCAAGCAAGTGTTAGCCGATTTCGAGGGGACTTCGGGTCTGAGCAAGAAAGGCATTAACGTACCGCTGGTTTATACTACCGCTTATGCCTGTTACGCGCTGAAATGCACGCTAGCACCAACGATTCCCAATAACCACGCATCGCTCCAACCGTTTAAGGTTATTGCGCCAGTGAATTGCATCCTCAATGCGGTACACCCTGCGCCGGTCGCAATTCGCCATGTGCTCGGACAGTTTTTACCCGATGTAGTATTCGGTGCATTGCACAAAATGTTGCCCGACACCGTTCCGGCAGAAGGATCTAGTTCGTTGTGGAATGTTCAACTCGGTACGACGCCTGTCGAAGGCGCAATTCCCTCCGCGGGTGGGGGTTCGCAAAAGACACAGCTGTTGATGTTTAACTCGGGTGGGACCGGTGCGCGCCCGACGCTGGATGGATTGAGTGCCACCGCATTTCCATCGGGCGTACATACCATGTCATCCGAAGTGATCGAACAGATCGGACCCATTACAGTCTGGCGAAAGGAATTGCGCGAAGGTTCAGGTGGTGCCGGCACTCGGCGTGGCGGCCTCGGCCAGGTAATCGAAATATCGGCTAACCCAGGGCATCGAATTTATATTAATGCGATGTTCGACCGCTGTGAAAATCCGGCACGTGGACGCGATGGTGGTCTAGCAGGCGCGCCCGGCAGTGTCAGCCTCGATGATGGCAGTCCAATGCAAAGCAAGGGCAGGCAATGGATACCGGACGGTAAACACCTGGTGTTAAAACTGCCCGGTGGTGGCGGTTACGGTGACCCAAAGAACCGGGATCGCGAGTTGGTCGAACAGGATGTTAGACGGGGTTATATTACTGAGCAGGAAGCCAGAGAAGATTATTGACAGCCGATATATCCACTTTCATTCCGGTATACCTTTATTCGAAACCCGACACAACCCGTCATTCCGGTACGCTTTTAACCGGAATCTACCAACGATTACTATGCTGGTAACAGATTCCCGTTTTCACGGCGATCCGACGTACCGGAATGATGAATTGCGCATTTTCAAAGTTACCCTAGGCTACGCTGCCAAATGATTTGTCTATTGCCCCGGCAGGTACTTCCAGGCCAGCGAGCTTACAGCCGCCCGCTATAGGCCCTGAGGGTACCAGTCGGTGCAGGAATTTTATACCGCCCTGCGCATGGAATTTTTCGTTCAGGGCGTCTTTTACCTGGCGCAAATTCGGGTGTTCTACTTTCGAATAGTACTCTTGCAGGGCGTTGATCAACTGCCAATGGTCGTCACTCATGCTAATGCCGTCTGCTTTGGCGATCGCTTCGGTATTTTCCATTGACCAGCCATCCGGTGCATTGCGGAAGTATTCGTTCGAAAGGCCCATATCGTGTCTCCAATTAATCAATCGAATCTATACCCGTGGAGCGCATAAATCAAATCGCGGTGTCGCGCGCATGTTCCAGGTAAATTTTGAGAAGCATTTTGAAAATCGGCCCAGGTGTACCAGAACCAATGATCTGATTATCGATCTGCACCACTGGCAGCAGGTAACTGGAAGCACTACTGATAAATGCTTCGTCAGCCTTGAGTGCATCCTCAAGCAGATACCGGGTTTCGACCAACCGGATACCGTGAGTATTACAAAGCGCAATCACGGATTTGCGGGTAATTCCCGCCAGTATTTCGTTACTCAATGGTCGCGTCAGTAACAAATCGTCTTTGACAATAAAAAAACTGGTCGCACCGCACTCGGTTATATATCCATCGGAATCGATCATCAGGGCTTCGTAGGCACCCGAATCGCTAGCGGCTTTTTTAGCCAGCACCTGCCCCAGCAGATTCACCGACTTTATATCGCGACGTGCCCAGCGAATGTCATCGACACTTTTCAGGCGCACACCTGTGATGGCAGCTTCATTTTCGGCCGGCATTTTGGCTTGTGTAAACATTAACACCGTGGGTTTTAATTCGCCCTGCCAGACGAAATCTCGATCCGCTTCACCCCGGGTCACCTGCATGTAAACCAGGCCTTCGGTGAGCTCGTTGAGCATTACCAGTTTGCGAAACGCGGTTAGTATTTCGTTGCTATTAAGCGGGGCAGGAATTTCCAGCTTGTCTAGCGAATGATGGTAACGCTGCATATGCGATTCGAAATCGATCAACTTGCCGTCGATCACACCGGCAACTTCGTAAATAGCATCACCAAACAGTACTGCACGGTCAAAGATTGATATTTTGGCTTCATCTTCCGGCAGATAATTGCCGTTTAAATAGACGATTCGATTCATAGAATAATATACTGTCTGGATAAGCTAGCAATTTACCTGAATTAATAATCAACTACAATTTTCAAACTGGTTAACTCGCTGAATGCGCCTAATGAACCCAGTACCAGGTACCTGATCCGAGGGTGCAAGCTGAATGAGACCTCCAGGTACGATCAACGGTAACTGGTGGTTATTGCTAGCAAAAGCTATTATGTGAGAATGAGCCCATTCGCTACAAATTCGTTCCTATGAGCAGACCCGACCGGCAGGAACTTGCGCGTCTGTTTCGCGCCATTTTGCCGCACGAATCGGTGATCGATGCGCCGACATCGCTGGCCGCTTACGAATGCGACGGGCTAAGCGCCTACCGACAAACGCCGCTACTGGTTTTGCTGCCAGAGACGATCTCGCAGGTGCGCCAGGTCGTCAGACTGTGTAACGAACGGGAAATTCCGGTGGTCAGTCGGGGCGCTGGCACCAGTCTTTCGGGTGGGGCGCTCCCCCATGCTGATGGCATAGTGCTTAGCCTGGCGAAAATGAATCGTATTATCAAACTCGACCAGCTGTCGCGTACCGCGTTGGTCGAGCCCGGGGTTCGAAATCTGGCGGTGTCTGAAGCGGCAAAACCATTTGGGCTTTTTTACGCACCCGACCCTTCGTCGCAAATCGTCTGCTCAATCGGTGGTAACGTGGCAGAAAATGCCGGTGGTGTGCACTGTTTGAAATATGGACTGACTCTGCACAACGTACTCGGTGTAAAACTGGTTACCACGAGTGGTGACTTGCTTGTCATCGATCAGCAATCGATGCAATCGCTGGGATTCGATTTACTCGCACTGGTGATCGGATCAGAGGGCATGCTGGGTGTGGTTGTCGAAGTGACCCTCAAGCTGCTTCCAATTCCAGAGTGCGCACGCGTGGTTATGGGCGTATTCGACAGTGTCGAGAAAGCCGGTAATAGCGTGGCCGATATTATTGCCGAGGGTATAATTCCGGCCGGGGCGGAAATGATGGATAACCCGGCGATTCGAGCGACAGAAGATTTCGTTCACGCGGGTTATCCGGTCGAGGCAGCAGCGATTTTGATTTGCGAACTGGACGGTACCGAGGAAGAAGTAGAGTCTCAAATAACCCGTGTCGAAAGAGTGATGAAAGCCGCTGGTGCGACCGAAACTCGGCTCGCTAAAGATGAGGCTGAGCGTCTGCTTATCTGGTCGGGCCGTAAAGCTGCATTTCCAGCGGTGGGAAGATTGTCTCCAGATTACTATTGTATTGACGGAACCATTCCACGGAAGGCGCTGGGAACGGTTTTGAATGAAATCGGCCGTTTATCGGAGCAATACGGCTTGCGAATAGCCAATGTCTTTCACGCCGGTGACGGTAATTTACACCCGCTGATACTCTACGATGCGAATAATCCCGGTGAACTTGAAAAAACAGAGCAACTGGGGAGTAAAATTTTGCTACTGTGTATCGAACAGGGCGGTACGATTACTGGTGAACATG
>JADFJT010000071.1 GCA_022566015.1 Pseudomonadota bacterium
GAAACGCCGTAAACCCATCCGTGGGGGCTCGCACGCAACGTCCCTGTTGCGTAACGTCCTGTAAAAATCTACCGGTGGTCACGTCTCAATCAGTGAGGCTGCATCGGGAGGAAGGGATCAAAACCTGATTTTGCAGGGATGAATCGAAGCGGCGCACCGGCGGTCCTGCGCTCCGGATCAGAGCGCCCATGGAAGGGACGGTCCGACGCATCGGCACAGCGTGTTTTGAGCGCTTTCGCCTGAGGTGGCTGGCACCAACTAAAAGAATCAACTTGATTGAAAGAGACTAAATAAATGAGTGAAAATATAGTAATCACCGGGGCCGCGCGCACGCCGATGGGCGGATTCCAGGGTGTGCTTTCGCCTGCAACTGCACCCGAACTCGGTGCTGCCGCTATTGCCGCCGCGGTTGAACGCAGCCAAATCACAGGCGATGCGATCGACGAAGTCATCATGGGTTGCGTATTACCCGCAGGACTCGGTCAGGCACCTGCCAGGCAGGCGAGTCTTGGCGCGGGTCTTCCGCTTGCTACCGGATGTACGACGATTAATAAAATGTGTGGATCCGGTATGAAAGCCACGATGATCGCACACGATTTGTTGCTGGCTGGTACCAATCGGGTCATGGTCGCCGGTGGACTGGAAAATATGAGCAACTCGCCGTACCTGTTGCCCAAGGCGCGTGCCGGGTTGCGGATGGGGCATAGCAAGGTGATGGACCACATGTTTCTCGATGGGCTCGAAGATGCCTACGATAAAGGGTGTTTGATGGGAACATTCGCCGATAATACGGCCGATAAATACAGTTTTACGCGCGAGCAGCAAGATGAATTTGCTATTACTTCGTTGAAGCGTGCACAGGCAGCTATCGAGAGCGGTGCGTTCAAACAGGAAATTACCCCAGTGATAATAAAAACGCGCAACGGCGAGGTTAGTATCGATACCGACGAACTGCCCTCTAACGTAAATTTAGATAAAATCCCGACCCTTCGTCCCGCTTTTCGCACTGATGGGACGGTGACAGCGGCAAACTCGAGTTCAATTTCGGACGGTGCGGCGGCCCTGGTATTAATGCGTGAGGACGAGGCCGAGAAACGTGCGATCAAACCACTGGCGGTAATTCGCGGCCACAGTAGTTTTGCGCACGAACCCGCCTGGTTTACCACCGCGCCGGTCGGTGCCATTCAAAGCCTGCTGGATAAACTCCAGTGGTCGGTTGGTGATGTCGATCTATTCGAAATCAACGAGGCGTTCGCGGTCGTGACGATGGCGGCGATGCATGATCTCAAGCTAGACCATGCGAAGGTCAATATCAACGGCGGCGCCTGCGCGCTCGGTCATCCGATCGGTGCGTCCGGTGCGCGAATCCTGGTGACATTGATCGCCGCGTTGCAGAACCGGGGTTTGAAAAAAGGCATCGCGGCCTTGTGTATCGGAGGGGGAGAAGCGACTGCGGTAGCGGTCGAACGGATATAGAAAATGATTTTCAGCGAAGAACAAATCCTGATCCGTGACAGTGTGCGCAATTATGTGCGCGAAAATGTAGCGCCGCACGCGGCCGAGTGGGATAAAACTGGTCATTTTCCAGCGCGGCAATTAAAGGAAATGGGTGAACTCGGCTTATACGGCATACTCATTCCTGAACAATGGGGTGGCAGCGGTGCCGATTACGTTTCTTATGCGCTCGCGCTCGAAGAAATCGCCGCCGCGGATGGCGCCTGCTCGACCATTATCAGTGTTAATAATGTGGTGGTTTGCTGCTCGCTGTTAAAATCCGGAAGTGACTTCCTCAAACAGGAATACCTGAAACCACTCGCTTCCGGCGAAAAGCTCGGGTGTTTTTGCCTCACCGAATCCCAGGCTGGATCCGATGCGTCTGCGTTAAAAACCAGTGCAAAAAAAGACGGTGGTGAATATGTCTTAAATGGCACTAAGACATTTATCACCTCTGGGAAAAATGCCCAGGTTGCAATTATTTTCGCGGTCACTGATCCCGACGCGGGCAAGAAGGGTATCAGTGCATTTGTGGTTCCGACCGATAACCCCGGGTACCAGGTGGGCACCATAGAAGACAAGATGGGGCAACACGCTTCGGATACGGTACAGGTTTTTTTGCAGAATTGCCGAATCCCGGTCAGCCATTTGCTCGGTGAAGAAGGTGAAGGATACAAGATAGCGCTGATGAACCTCGAAGGTGGGCGTATCGGTATTGGTGCGCAAAGCGTCGGCATGGCGAGGGCTGCCTACGAGATAGCGCTAGATTACGCCAGAGGGCGTAAAACCTTTGGCAAATATATTATCGATCATCAGGCAGTCGCCTTTCGGCTAGCCGATATGGCAACCCAGATCGAAGCCGCACGCTTGATGGTACTCAACGCTGCAAGCCTGCGTGACGCCGGGGATCCTTGTTTGAAGCAGGCCAGTATGGCCAAGCTTTTTGCCTCCGAAGCCGCGGAGAAAATTTGCTCGTCGGCAATTCAGGTGCTGGGTGGGTACGGTTATTTGAAAGACTTTCCGCTGGAACGTATTTACCGTGACGTTCGGGTCGCGCAGATATACGAAGGCACCAGCGATATCCAGCGCATGGTTATCGCGCGTGAAATTGCCAAATCAGAGAGCGGGTAAAAACCATGGTCGTTCTGCAAACCCAGGTAAATAGTCAATCGGACGAATTCAAGGCCAATCATTATGCGATGTCGAAAATTGTCGAAGACTTGCAAAGCAAGCTCGAGACGATCCGCGTCGGAGGGAGTAAGCGAGCCCGTGATAAACACCTGGGTCGGGGCAAGTTAATGGTACGTGATCGCATCGAAACGCTGATCGATCCGGGCTCACCATTCCTTGAAATCGGGCAGTTCGCCGGCTTCCGCATGTACGGTGACGATAATATTGTCGCCGGAGGACTGATTACTGGAATCGGCCGTGTGAATGGGATTGAATGCATGATTGTTGCCAACGATGCGACGGTCAAGGGGGGTACCTACTACCCGATCACGGTCAAGAAACATTTGCGAGCACAAACCATTGCACAGGAAAATAACCTGCCCTGCATTTACCTGGTCGATTCGGGCGGCGCGCACCTGCCTAGCCAGGACGAGGTATTTCCCGACCGAGATCATTTTGGGCGCATTTTTTATAATCAGGCGAATATGTCGGCCCAGGGCATTGCGCAAATTGCGGTGGTGATGGGATCCTGTACCGCAGGCGGCGCCTACGTGCCAGCGATGTCGGATCAAAGTATTATCGTCAAGGGGCAGGGCACGATTTTTCTCGCCGGTCCACCGCTGGTCAAAGCGGCGACCGGAGAAGTGGTCAGTGCCGAGGAACTGGGGGGTGCCGAAGTACACTCGAGGATTTCCGGTGTGACCGATTACCTGGCTGAGGACGATGCGCATGCGCTCGGTTTGGCGCGTAATGCGGTTGCGCATTTGAACCGCTGCAAGAAACCGGATATCGTGATGCGCGAAGCGCAGGAACCGCTATATCCTGCCGAAGAAATATACGGAATCGTATCAGATGATTTACGTAAACCTTACGATATTCGTGAAATTATTGCACGCCTGGTCGACGCCAGCGAGTTCGATGAATTCAAACAGCTTTACGGAAAAACATTGATTTGCGGATTTGCCCACCTGGAGGGTTGCCCGGTGGGTATAATCGCGAACAACGGTATTCTGTTTTCAGAGTCGGCACTCAAGGGAACGCATTTTATCGAACTCTGCGCCAAACGCCTCATTCCTTTGATTTTCCTGCAAAATATCACTGGTTTTATGGTCGGTCAAAAATACGAACAGGGCGGTATAGCCAAAGACGGTGCAAAAATGGTCAATGCCGTGGCCTGCGCCAGAGTACCAAAATTGACGGTCGTGGTCGGTGGAAGCTTCGGTGCGGGTAATTACGCGATGTGTGGCCGTGCCTACGGCGGACGTTTTCTGTGGATGTGGCCCAATGCCCGTGTCTCGGTCATGGGTGGCGAGCAGGCCGCCAATGTACTCGCGCAGGTTACGCGTGATGCCCGAAAGGCACGCGGTGAGTCCTGGAACGAGGCCCAGGAAATCGCATTGAGGCAGCCAATCCTCGAGCAATATGACCTTCAGGGCCACCCTTACTACGCGAGCGCGCGACTCTGGGATGATGGAATTATCGACCCGGCCGATACGCGCAAGGTACTGGGTCTCGGCCTCTCAGCGGCATTGAATGCGCCGATCGAAGAGAGTCAGTTTGGTATTTTTAGGATGTAGTGATGGTAAATAACATCAATCTGAAAATCGACCAGCGCGGCGTCGCTGTCCTGACCCTGAACCGACCCGAAAAACACAATGCCTTCGACGACAGGATGATCGACGAGCTGTTGCAGCTGATCGACGAAATCGAAAACGATAAAGCCATTCGTGTCATGGTACTACGCGCTGCGGGCAAGAGTTTTTCGGCCGGGGCCGATATCGACTGGATGCGGCGTATGGCCGATTACGACGAGGAACAGAACCTCGCCGATGCGATGCAATTGGCACAGCTGATGCACCGGCTCAACTTTTTGAATAAACCAGTCATAGCGTTGGTGCAGGGCGCGAGCTTTGGTGGGGGCGTCGGGCTGATCGCCTGTTGCGATATTGCCATCGCTTCGAGCAAAGCAATATTCAGTCTCTCCGAAGTGCGTCTGGGTTTGATTCCTTCGGTGATTTCACCCTATGTAATTGCAGCGATCGGTTCTCGGGCCGCGCGGCGTTATTTCCTCAGCGGCGAGCGATTCGACGCCGTGCGCGCGATGCAAATAGGCCTGATCCACGAAGTAGTCGACCCGGATGCGCTCGATGCCAGCCTCGAAAATTGTATCGACGATTTATTGCTTGCAGGCCCCAAAGCGCAGATAGCGGCCCGGGATTTGATTCATCGTGTCGATGGCCGCCCGATTGATGAAACATTAATCGCAGAAACTGCCAGGTGTATCGCCGAGCTGCGCGCATCCGATGAGGGGCGCGAGGGCCTGAACGCTTTTTTGGAAAAGCGCCAACCGAACTGGAGCAAAGGAGAGGATTGAAAAATCTACCTCCAGTTACTTCGAATTTGTTAACACCCTCTCCCCCCGGGAGAGGGCCAGGGGTGAGGGTGAAGCGATTAACTATTTCAAAGTTTCGTATAACCCCTCATCCTAACCTTCTCCCCGGGGGAGAAGGATCGGGTATGATTTATTCACAAGCGAGATACAGAAATTTTTAATCTTAACCCATGACAATTCCGCAAAAAGTAAAAATAGTCGAAGTCGGTCCACGCGATGGGCTGCAAAACGAGGCACAAAGCGTCCCGATTGAGGTCAAGATCAGGCTGATTGAAAAGCTCGTCGATGCGGGCTTACCGGTGGTCGAGTCGGGTGCCTTCGTGTCGCCCAAATGGGTGCCACAAATGGCGTCTAGTGGTGACGTGTTTGCGGGTATTGAAAAACGTGCCGGGGTGTCTTATCCGATGCTGGTGCCCAATATGAAAGGTCTGGAAGCCGCCATTGAGGCCGGGGTTGAAGAAATCGCGGTATTTGCTGCCGCGTCAGAAACCTTTTCTCAGAGGAATATCAATTGCTCCATCGAAGAAAGCCTCGAACGCTTCCGCGATGTCGCCAAAAAGGCGAGTGCCGAAAATCTCAGGATTCGCGGTTATATATCCTGCGTATTGGGTTGCCCTTACGAAGGGGAGGTCTCGATCGATACCGTTGCCGAGGTAGCCGCGCGATTACTCGATCAGGGCTGTTATGAAATATCGCTCGGTGACACGATCGGAGTCGGTACTGCGGACAGGGCACAGGCATTGGTCGAGCGTGTCAGCAAGACAGTACCTGTATCGCAACTCGCAGCGCATTTTCACGATACCTATGGTCAGGGGCTAGCTAATCTGTATGCGGTTTTACAGTCTGGAATCTCGGTGGTCGACAGTTCGGTCGCGGGACTCGGTGGATGCCCCTATGCCAAAGGTGCGAGCGGTAATGTGGCGACCGAGGATGTGGTCTATATGCTCGACGGAATGAATATCGAAACCGGTGTCGATATGCAAAAACTGCTTGATGCAGGACAATACATCAATGAATTCCTGGGTCGTGAAAGCGCTTCCAGAGCCGCACTCGCACTAAGCAAAAAGTAACAGGACACTATCGAATGCCATTACCCAAATCTGCCGCCCGAAAGAAAATGCATCACCGCCATATTAATTGCGAGGGTTACCTGCGTGACGATGGCCTGTGGGATATCGAGGCGCAGATGCGTGACACGCGTACCTACGATTGCGGTTATGACGAAGACCATCGAGGTGGTGTCATCAGGGCCGGGGAGCCAGTGCACGAAATGTGGTTACGCCTGACCATAGATCTCGATTTTGTCATTCAGGATGCCGAGGCCTCGTCGGATCACACGCCGTTTCGCGTCTGTACTCAGGCGGCGGTCGAGATGAAAGCCCTGGTCGGTCTGCAAATCGGCCAGGGCTGGATGAGGCAGGTGCGAGCGAGAATCGGCACCAACAAGAGCTGTACCCACTTGATAGACCTGCTCGGTCCGATAGCAGCCACCGCTTATCAGACCCTGCACGCAGCACTTGAGGAACGTGAATCCAGGCGTTTGGTAAAACAAAAACCGATGATTCTCGATACCTGTATCGCACTCGCGAGTGATGGCGATGTGGTCAGAAAGCGATGGCCCGAGTATTATCAGAAAGGGAAGATTTAAACCGGATAGATACCGCATAACGAACAGGATTAGGCATGACCATAACACTTGGATTTGATATCTACGGTACTCTGATCGACCCCTATGGTGTCACCACCAAACTGGCGGAATATACAGAGCAGTCTGCCGAATTTGCACGCATCTGGCGAGATAAACAACTCGAATATACCTTTAAACGAGGTTTGATGCGCCGCTATGAAAACTTCGCAGTCTGCACCCGACATGCGCTCGATTATACCGACAGCCTGCTCAACACCGCGCTCGACGATGGTGCTAAACAGGCGTTGATGGAAACCTACCGGGTACTACCGGCGTTCGAGGATGTCGCGGGAAGCCTGCAAGTATCGAAGGATGCTGGATTTAGACTATTCGGATTCTCCAATGGCCTCCAGAGCGCGGTAGAAGGCTTACTCGAAAATGCGGGCATCAGCGATTATTTCGAAGGCGTTGTGAGTGTCGACGATGTACAAACCTTCAAGCCTAACCCGGATGTATACCATCACTTCATCAAAACCACCGGCGCAGAACCAGGAAACGCCTGGCTGGTTTCGAGCAACCCGTTCGATGTCCAGGGCGCGATCAATATCGGCATGAAGGCAGCCTGGCTACAGCGCTCGCATAATGTGATTTTCGACCCCTGGGGAATCGAGCCAACGATTCGAATTAAAAGCCTGGCGGAATTACCGGAATTAATAACCAGCTAAAACAATGGTAGACCCTTTAATCTTAGAATTATAAATCGAAGCCCCGACCCTGTATGCTCTGAAACCTACTGTTAGAGGATTACTCAGCTATTGGAAGTGTGATTGTAAATCGCGCCCCGGCATCGGTATTCTCTGCCTCGATGGTGCCGCCCATGTCGCGGATGATGCCGTAACTCACCGACAGTCCGAGGCCCGTTCCCTTGCCGATGTCCTTGGTGGTGTAGAACGGCTCGAATATACGTGACAGCGCTTCTGGCGAAATTCCGCCCCCGGTATCCTCGGAGATGATCTGTATTCCGTTGTTCTTTTCAACGACTCGAAGCGTGATCTTTTTCTTTCCCCCATGAAATTCGATGGCGTCCCGGGCATTGGTCAGTAAATTGAGAATGACCTGCTCCATCCGAATCATATTCCCGTTGATGTAAGGGCATGCGTCCGGGAGTTCCGTGGCGACTTCTATCTGCGAAAGGCGCAATTGTTCACCTACCAGGCCGAGGGCGTTCCTGATCACCGTTCTCGGGTCAATTTGTATATCCTTGCCTTCCGCCTTGCGCCCGAACATCTGCATATGGTCGATGATGGCAGCCGCACGAACCACCTGATTTTGAATGCGTTCCAGCTTCTGATCGAGATATTCGAGATCGACCTCACCTTTCACCAATTTCCGCCGGCTATTGCCCGCCGCCAGGCGAATGATATTTAAGGGCTGGTTCAGTTCATGGGCGACCGAGGTTGCCATTTCACCAAGCGTTGCCAGCTTGGACGCCTGAATGACCTGTGCCTGAGCCCTTTTGCGCTCGGCGATCTCATCGGTCAGCTCGCGAGTCCGCTCCTCGACCCGCTTCTCGAGATTATCACGGGCCTGGTGCAGGGCCTCTTGCGCCCGTTTGCGTTCGGAGATGTCGCTGACGATATTGACGATACCGCCATCCGGCGTCGGCGACGTTTTTACCTCAAGTACCTTCCCGCCTGCAGTGACCCGCTCCCAACTCGTGGTTACCAATGGCCCCGACCATTCAGCAAACCATTTGTCGGTCAACTCATCCGGATCGCCGGGCCCGAAGTCGCCACGCTGGGCCTGATACAGGTTCTCGACGCGGAAGGATTCCCCAACCTTTAAAAGTCCTTCCGGAAAATCATACAGCTCGCTATATCGCGCATTAAAGAAAACGTAATTCCGGTCCTTGTCGATCAGTCGTATGCCGCTGGGCATGTGCTCCAGGGCGATTCGGATCTGCATCTCCTTGTGGTCCAGTGCTTCCTCCAGGTTCTTTTGTTCGGTGATGCCGCTGAGCAATGATGTGATCTCGTCGACGAGCTGAGATTTTGTTTTTCGAAGAAATTGATTTCTTAAGTCCTTTGGATTCGCCATGTCTCTACTCTCTGCCAATCAGCTCTTGCGAGCGAATCTGACCGGGATTTCCCACATACTTTCCCCAATTACTGAACAGGGCAGCCCCTGGGCAAGCATTCAAATCCAGGCTCGAATAAGTCGGTCTGAAGCCCACCCGTGAACATCCCAGGATTCACACTATCTCAACCGGAATAAGTAAAGTATAAACGCTATATCACTCGCGTGCTAACTCCAGATGAACTAACAATAGGGTCATATATGAACCCTCTAATCTGGTAAACCCGGTCGCTGATGCTCCAGATGACCAGTCGCCGTAGAAGGTGATTGATATCGATCGATAGATTACAGGCTGATTTCAGTGCTGTACTGTCTGCTAAACCGGGAAAGGTTTATTCAATGATGACCTTATTGCTGATCTCGTCTGGATTGTCGTGAGAACCGGGGAAGTCTTTTGCCAGTACTTCGCCACATTCGCGCACGGCGATACAGAACCCCTCGGTGAGATTATCCGATTTAATCCTGCCAATCATGTCGGCCACTATCCCTTGCCAGGTATCCTTGGAGACTTTCGCGTTGATTCCTGTATCGGCGAGTATTTCTACGCGGCGTTCAAACAAGGAAGCCATGATGAGGATTCCAGTGCGGTCTTTTGTCGCTTGCAGGTCGCGTGAAACAAATGCCTGCAGTGCTCGCTGATGGACCTCTTCATCGACCTTGGAACTATCCAGGAATGGGCGAAGTACAGCGCTAATAGTTCCCAACCAGTACCCGATGTAAAGCCCGGGAATTTGCACCCACAGAATCCAGGCCGGATCGAAATCGCCGAGAAAGTAATAGGCGAGGAAACCAAAGAACATGGCGGTGACAATCGCGAGCCGCCATCGAGCACCGGGATAATCATCGCTCTGGGTGACAACCATCGGTACTATTTCACCCGTCGTTAGCAGTTCTGCTTCGCGCACGGCCTCTGAAATTTTGTCTTGTTCGGACTGTGTCAAATGAATCATCTACCAACCTCCACTGGCGCCGCCGCCGGAGAAGCCTCCACCGCCGCCGCCAAAACCACCACCGAAACCGCCTCCACCAAACCCGCCACCACGACTTCCGCCCATGAGGCTGCCCAAAAGCATTCCGCCAAGGATCGCGCCGGCTAAACCTCCTCTTCGCCTTCCTCTTCCTCTTCCTCTAAATATTGTGGGGCCAATCAAGAATATGCTCAGAAAAAGAAGGAAGGCCAGGTTCACACCTCCTCGTCTTCTCGTTTGGCGCAATCGGGGGGTGGGGATGTTCTCCAATTTTCCGCCAAGACTTTCGGCAATCATGCCCAATCCAACCAGCACGCCAGCACCGGTTTGGCCCTGTTTGAAAAAAGGAATAATACCCGCGCGGATGATACGTCCCGCAAGCGCGTCTGGAAGATCGCCCTCGAGGCCGCGCCCCACCTCGATGCGAACTTTGCGGTCCTCGGTGGCCACAAGCAAGAGCACACCGTTGTCCTCCCCCTTTGAGCCCAGTTTCCATTTGTCTACGACTTTAATGGAATAGGTCTCAATCGTTTCGTCTTCGAGTTTTGGCACCACGAGAACCTGAAGCTGAGGCCCGTATTTGCGCTGAAATTGCAACAGACTGGCAGAGATTTTTGCCTGGTCGGAGCGGCTTAAAACTCCTGCCAGATCGACCACCGGACCGGTGAGCTTTGGGACTTCGAGAGCGAATACGAAGCTGACCCACAAAGAGCCGAGCAAGCCCAATACAAGCAATGCATTGCGGTTGGGCATCAGAATTCTACTACGGGAGCTTGCTTAATTTCAGCCTCGTTATCGACACTAAACTGAGGTTTTTTCTCGTACTTCAGGAACAGCGAATTGTACCAGGAGCTCGGTGGCACCGTGACCAAATTATTGAAGCCCTTGATGGACTCTATGAAGCGAAACCTGGCAACGGTAATCCGGTTTTCAGTACCCTCGAGTTGCACCTGGAGGTCGCGGAAATTTTCATTCGCCTTGAGATCAGGATAGCGTTCGACAACGACCATCAGGCGGGCCAGGGCCGACCCCAGCCCAGCCTGCGCCTGCGAGAACTTGTTTAAGGCCTCCGGCGTTAGTTGACTGGTAGGAACCTGTGTCTGGGTAGCCTTTGCGCGGGCTTCCACCACGGCCTGGAGTGTTTCTTTTTCATGCGCAGCGTAGCCCTTCACGATGTTGACGAGATTGGGAATTAGATCAGATCGTCGCTTATACTGGTTGAGCACCTCCGACCAGGCAGCCTCAACCTGGTTGAGCGCAGTCGGAATGCTTTGCATTCCACAACCGGATAACAACAACGATAAAATAAGAAGGGTGCCAATGCCACGGGGAAAGGTAGATTTTTTCATGCGCGGCACTTTAGCAGAAAGTGGTGGGAAGTCTATAAGACAAACAAAATAGCGAAGCGATCGAACGAATCATCGAAACGAGAATGATGATTGAATCCGGTTAATGTTGAAAAGGGGGCCGATTAAGCAGCGTAAACAACCTGGTTTTCGTTTTTCCACCCGGTATAGGTCTGAAAATCTCACCGTCCCCCAGCCCCTGGGCATCAGCAATCTGGATGAACTTCCCAGGCCCGCTCAGACCTGACCTCTGAGCCTAAAAGCAGCTGCGGGTTGAATTCGCCACGCATGGTGAAAGCTGGCATAGTACTTAACTGCAATAATATGAGGTAGAAATGCAATACTCCGCTAACTACTTTAGTGATCAAGATGCAAGGATCTCAGGCGAAATTATAGATTCAGTTCCCAGGCGTAATACAGTAAAGCTAAACTCTAGAATGGCGAACATGTTTGCTGCTAAATACAGCACTTCAATAAAATGGACTATTTGTTTTTTCTTTTTATTTGTAATGGATGCATCAGGCAATTCTCTGGAATTAACACTTGAAGAATATGCTAAAAAGCCCTTTGGTAATGTAATATTTCTTCGGCATACCTTTGCGCCAGGAATGGACGCTAATGGGCAGCCGGCTAAATTCAAAATTGATGATTGCTCGACGCAACGTAATTTGAATTCTACTGGAATAGAGCAAGCAATAATAATAGGCGAAAAATTTAATGCGAATGGAATCAAATTTGGAATTATTTACTCGAGTCAATGGTGCCGTTGTCTGGAGACAGCGCAGCTTCTCAATCTGGGTGAAGTTTTTCCAGAAGCCTCGTTAAATTCCGGATTCAAGGGATTATTTAACCAGGAAGAAACTCTTACCAAACTTAGAAAAAATCTGGAATCGTTAAAAAATGAGAAAAAGCTGGTTTTAATGCTTACCCATCGTGGCGTAATATCAGCCATAACGGGAGTTAAAGTGAGTAGTGGTGGTGCCGTCGCCTACGACATAAAATCTAAATCAGCTAAGATAATTTTAATTGAGTAGTGAAATTAATTGTTTACCTATCGCGTATTCTGGTGATTCCGCTCACCTATTCTGATTTTATTCGATCAGGCCGATAGTTTAAGTCAGCTTCAATCCTTCTAGTGATTTTATTAAGTCGTCGGTAGACTGAAATCGGTGTTGGGGTTTTTTCTGCAGCATTTTGAGCAGGATCGCCCCCAGTTCATCGCTGATGTCCGGGTTTAATTCTGAAGGGCTAGCTGGGGTCTGGGTGATATGCTGAGCCATCACCGAAGCAGTGTCCCCTTCAAATGGAAGCCTGCCGGTCAGCATTTGGTACAGCGTGACACCCAGCGAATAAATATCAGAGCGATAATCGATTTCTCCTCCAGCCGCCTGTTCGGGACTCATATAGCCGGGTGAACCCATAATTATCCCGTGCTGGGTCTTTACCGACGAAGCGCTGTGCTTTGCAATTCCAAAATCAGTGATACGGTACGTTTCATCGTCGGCAAAAAGAATATTCTCAGGTTTGATATCGCGGTGAATAAAACCCTTTTGGTGGGCGTAGCCCAGGCCAGATGCTACGCCAATCGTTATTTTAATGATTTCGGTAATACTCAATGCGCTGGACTGGTTTATTTTGTCAGTCAGGCTGCCACCGCTCAGCAACTCCATCACCAGCCAGAAGTGCCCGTTTTCCTGCAGAAAATCATATATCGGCAATATATGAGGATGATTTAACGCAGCCAGGGCTTTAGCTTCTACCCTAAAGCGGTCTGAGTGTTCCTTGTCGCGAGCCAGTTCTTCGAATAATTCTTTTAATGCTACCTGGCGCTCGAGCAGGGTATCGAATGCCAGGTAAACAATGCCCGCGCCGCCACTGCCCAGGGGTTTTTCGATACGATATCGATTATTTTCACCGATATATCGAATTATTTTTTTGGTCTGGGCTATCGCAACTGTTTTGGTAATATCGTCCGGTGGGACGGGTTTTAGCATCAGTCTGTAGGCCGTATTCGCCAGTGTATTGGCAAGCTCGGGATTGGTCGACTGGATGCTTTGAGATTGCTGGAGGAGTTTTCGCGCCTTTTGCTCTCCCTTTTTCACAGCAGCGGGTAAATCCAGTAACAGTACAATCGTGGCCACGGACAATCCGAGGCTCCAGAATATAAAAACCAGTTGTTGGTACCGGGTATCTCGGAGTGCCTGCGCAGCTTTGCGAGCTTTCGGGTTAAACATACCGGAAAGGGTATTTTTTAATGTTTTCTCTTCTTTCGGATACCCTATATTTACCAGGCTCTGGCTAACCGGGCTTACAGCAAAAAATAGTAATAAAATACCCGCCAGCAAATATACGCGTTTTCTGGTAACGCTTAACAACCAGAGTTTCAAAATTCCGGATTTACGAATAACCAGCGGCAATGGTGTAGCAGCAGTTACCAGGTGATAAGAATATTGCTGAAGCTTATTCATTAAATATGAATATAAATAACTCGCGAACCTATTTCAATTACCATGCTACTCAAAATCGCCTCGTTGCGACTAATATTAATCATTATGACACTTGAGAATGAACCATGAAAATAGCAATACTCGATGATTATCAGAATGTCGTAAAAGAGTTGAATTGTTACTCGTTGTTAGATGGTCTGGACACTACCATTTATACCGACACGCCAGATTCCTTTGAAGCACTGGTATCTCGTTTATCCGACAAGGACGCAGTGGTACTGATCCGCGAGAGAACGGAAATCAAGTCTGAACTTCTCGCCCGGCTGCCCCAGCTAAAGCTGATAAGCCAAACCGGTAAAATCAGCAATCATATAGATTTGGCATCTTGCAATAAGCATCGTGTCGCCGTTGCTGAAGGTATTGGTTCGCCCATAGCGCCATCCGAGTTGTGCTGGTCTTTGATACTTGCTTCTAGCCGCCACATTGTCCCTTATGTCGATAATTTTCACCAGGGTTCCTGGCAAAGTTCAGGTTCATTGGGTTTGGGCAGAACACTTGATAAATTAACCCTGGGTATCTGGGGCTACGGGAAAATTGGGCGACGAATTGCCCAGTACGCTAATGTTTTCGGCATGAAAGTCCTAATTTGGGGGAGCGAAGAATCAAGAGAGAATGCACTAACCGATGGATTTGAAGTTGCGTCATCGAAACAAGATTTTTTCGCTCAGTCAGATGTGTTGACGCTTCATCTGCGTCTGAGTTCGAAGACCAAAGCCTGCGTTACCTATGACGATTTGCAGCTGATGAAAACGGATGCGCTTTTCGTCAATACCAGCCGAGCCCATTTGATTGAAGCCAATGCGCTGGTCCGCTCACTGGAAGCAGGACGGCCTGGATTTGCCGCACTCGATGTTTACGATTCGGAACCGGCGACCTTAAAGCAGGAGCCATTGCTCGCGATGCCTAATGTGTTATGCGCACCCCACCTGGGCTACGTCGAAAGCAATAACTATGAGCTGTACTTTAATATTGCTTTTGAAAACCTGGTGAAATATTTTCAGGGTCAACCTCAGAACATCGCTAATGCGGAAATTTTGTAGCCATTAGTAATATCCGCGGGGCAGGGAGCCAGGCACTCCGGTGCTTCCAGATCAATTTGCCAACCAGGTTTTGAAAAGACTTGCTTGCTTTTTTTATGGCTCGCCTGTTCTCGGTCAGCCTCCTATGCCAGCAAGTCGAACGCAATACTGATTCTTAGATCGTCGCTCTCAAATGGAATAGTGCGGTGATACAGGTAGGAAGGAAACAGAACCATTAATCCTTCTTTTGGCTCGATAAGACGGACATCGTGTGTCGCTTTGCAGTTAAACTCATCAGGCGGGCGGCAAAATTCTATCCAGCCTGCGTTACCCTGGCCGCCCAGGCGCATCACGTCGGGCAATTTGACATAATAGACGCCACTCACCCATGCGGCACGATGCATGTGGGCTGTTTGATGGCCTTGTGCACCCAGGACAGTACCCCAAATATCAATCCTGGTTAGATTGGGGATCAGGGGCGGGTAGGGGTGATTGTTGCCTCGCCCAATCGTTTCCAGGTATTCATCTAATTCGTCACCGATCATATTTTGCAGTTCGGCCACCGGTCCCCGATCGCCTAAAGCCAGGCTTTCTGTTTGGCGACCGTTTCGCGTGGCTTTGTTATGCGAGTCTTCGGTCAGTGTCGGGTGTGCCAGGACATGCTCGGCAAGCGCCAGGTTAAATGAAGACAAGCTTTCAAACCCGGGGCGGGTATCGAACTGTTTGGAGCGCACCAGTAATTCGGGGCTTAAAAGATTTGCTGCTTTTTGGCGATCCCCGGTTTCCGTTGCCGCGATGGCTGTAAAGGAAAAGGCATCGCGATTCCCGGGATCGGACTTTAAGGCAAGTTCGCTAGCAGCGAGTGCCGCATCTGGATTACCAAGGACTAGATGTGCACTGGCCAGGTTGGTGGCCGCATCCGAATGGCCTGGTTCGATTTTTAGCGTATCTCGATAATGAATCATTGCGTCATTTAACTGACCGATCTGGCGCAATGCGTTGGCCAAATTATAGTGGGCGTCTGCATATTCGGGATCGATCTCTAAAGCACGTCGTAACGACTTTGCTGCGCGTTTTGGCTTACCCATCGCATTCAGTGCGGTGCCCAAATTAAAATGGGCCTGCGCAAATTTTGGGATCAACGCAGTAATTTTGGTCAATATTCGGGTTGCGTCTAATGGTGCTCCGGCCTTCATAAATAAGGCCGCCTTTAGATTGAGCGCATCCGGATGATTGGGGGCAGCGCGTAAAACCTGGTCTGTAAGGCGTGTCGCTAGCTGAGTGTTGCCAGAGTTCATCGCAGCGGTTACCTGATTAAGGCTTTCCGCGATTGACGCTTGATCGAAAGCAGGAATATTGGGTGCGCCCAGGCTGGTACGAGGACGGGTTTTCTTCTGCCGGCGACGGGTTTTGCGGTTCATTTTATTTTTTCATTATTTTAAGATAGGCACAGCGCTAAATATCTGTATTTTAGGCTCAGG
>JADFJT010000168.1 GCA_022566015.1 Pseudomonadota bacterium
TTGTCACCGAGACTATACTCGCAACCAGGGCACCGCCGCACAGCGATACGATGTTGGCCATCGACGCGGCGCTTGGGCCAATATCGGTATCGGTTTGTGTGACGATCCAGATAATTCGAGCGGTTATTAGCAGGACATCGGCGACCAGGCTACTCGCTAATAACACGGCGCCTACCTGTGATCGGTCGCCCAGCTTTAATCCTGTTGCAATCAGGTTGATCAGAATTGCAATCGTCAGGATCCAGACATTATGGTGTTGAGCATTGTCTATATCACCCATGACGAAGGCGAAATTGAAAGTTAACGCAAGAATAATAACGAAACCAAAAACAACCCGCTCCAGGTTCATAGCCCCTCCTCTTTTTTCTTATGAACCGTCAGAATACGCCTGTCACGGGAAAACGTCACCCCATACATTACCTGATTAGGTGACTCAGCGGCGAGATGGTTGCCCCGCGGTTGCATCTGGTTTAATTTGGTACAGAAGATAGGTTATTACTTGGGTAGACCAGCTTCGATTAATCCTTCTCGAAGTGGAAGCGCGTCAACTTCAAATTTGGTCGTGAATGCGTTCTCTACCGAATGTACGGTAATATCCGGTTTCGACTTTTTCGCGTTTTCGAGAACTTTGAGCGCATCATCGTATCGACCCAGGTGGATTAGCGACGGTACCTGGATAGTGGGCGCCCAGTGATTGGCGGCTGTATAACTGGCTGAAATCGCAGACGATGACGCAGCAAGATCAAATTGCCCTGAGTAAATATAGGCTAACGCCTTTACGGTATGGTAACTCCAGCTCATAGGGTCGCGTGGACTGAGTTCAATGGCCCGATCTATGGCAGTGATGGCTTCGACGTACTGGCCTGTTGTAGACAATCCGAACCCCAGTCCGAAATGAGCTCTGGAAGAACTCGGGCATAGCGCGACTGCTTTCCGATAAGTCGTCACAGCGGCATCGTATTCTTTCAATTGTTGTTGCGTTCGGCCCAGTATTACCAGGCACCAGGGATTATTTTCATCCAGGCGTACCGCGTGCTCGGCCATTTCGCGCATCGAAATCTCAACTTTTTTAACATCTTCGGCGATATTTTCCTTGAGTTCCAGGCACAGTGAATAAGCGAGGCCGGCATAGGAAGGTGCGTAGTCTGGATCCAGATCCATCGCTTTCCTGTAAAGACCTTGTGCTTCGTCACTGTTCCTGCGAGTGCCTAGTTGCTTATACAGGCTGTGGTCACCGCGTAGTACCAGATCCCAGGCCGTCATCGAAGTAGCGGATTTGCGAGCACTCAACAGATAAGCATGACCTACAGCCTCGGGTTCAATTTCACTGGCAATATCTCGTGCCAGCTCGGCCTGCAATATAAACAGGTCTTCAATTTTGCGCGTGTATCTTTCCGCCCAGATAAGCTCGCCATTTTCGGCATCCACCAGTTCCACTGCAATTTGTATTTGCTGCTGCGACAGTCGAATCGAACCACCGATCAGATAACGGGCCCCCAGCATGCTGGACGCAGTTTTCAAATCGTATTTCTGGCCGGCAAGCGACAATGAAGAAAGCGCAGAAATAACCTTAAAACCATGAAAACGTCTCAATTCGTTGACAATTTCTTCGGTGAGTGCAGTGCTTAATGCAAGGGAGTCTGGCTTGTCCATCAAATCATGAAAAGGCAATACGGCTATTGCTGGAATCGTACCAGGCTCTTGCGGGCTGCCAGTCGATTCGGACTGGTTATCTGCTTCGGCTTCGAAAACAGGCTGGATAACTGTGGTGTAATAAAGTGATTGAAACAGGGAAACCGCTTTGTCCTGAGGTTGACCTATCCGATGATCTTCCAGTGCCTGACAACATTGCTGATATTGCCGCAGTATTCGGTGGCGTTGCCCTAGCGAAGAATAAGTTGACATCAATCGACGATGGTTTTGTTCATCGACAGGGTCGAGTAGCACCAGCCTTTCTGCATTCGAAGCGGCAGCGATATAATCCTTCGTTTCGATTTGGTGTTCTAGTAATTGTTTGCGAATTTCAATATGCTTAATCTCGTATTTTTGTCGCTCCTGATTTAACCAGTTATTTAAACTTTCCTCGTGAAACGCCAGGCCTTCGAGAAATGCGCCACGAAATAATTCAGCCGCAGTCTCGAGACTGGCTCGATCAGCCAAGTGAGAAATCTCATGGATCTGGTCGATATCTGACGCAAATAATTCCGCGTCAAGCGATATAAACCCGGAATCCTTAATCATCCACTGGGGGCAAATATCGGAAAGCTGGTTATTTAAAACGGATAAAGTTTGGCGAAGGTTGGTGAGGGCCTATTGCTCGTCGTGTCGCTCCCACAGCAATCTGGCGAGGTCCACACGGCTAACCGGATGACCAGGCCTGGATGCAAGATAGCCCATTAACGCGCGTGATTTTTTGGAAGAAACTCTAATACACGGGCCTTCCTGAATTTGCAGGCCAAATTCCCCGAGTAACTTTAAATTGAGCTTATCCATATGGTTGCGAGACTTGAATGAAAGTCCTGACAGGTATCATAAAACAAAAATCTGGCTAAAAAAGGGCAAAATGCCGATCTGCCCGAATTTTTACGAAACTTTTACGGGTATTCGCTTTATAAACAAGAAATCATGTGATTCTATAATCGGAGTAGACCCTTCTCCCCCAGGGAGAGGGAGTTTACGAAGTAACTTTAACTTCTATCATAAGTTTTGAACCATTTGCCCCACCTCGGTCTTTTGTATCTTGCCTAGCGATGTTCGAGGGAAAGAGTCGACAAATAAGATTTCCTGTGGGTATTGGTAGGTAGCCAGTTTGCCCTGGAACAATCTGTTTACCTGTTCCGCTGTCATCGAGTGACCCTGCTTGACCTGGATGCAGGCAACCGGCACTTCTCCGTATTCAGCATCCGGTCTACCGACCACAGCCGCTTCGGCTATATCATCGCATTCGGATAAAATATGCTCCAGATCCGCTGGGTAAACATTGGATGAACCGACGATAATGATATTCTTCAATCGATCGTCCATATAGAGATAGCCGTTTTCGTCGGCATGGGCGATATCGCCGGTATGAAACCAGTCACCGGTAAAAGATTTTTCGGTCGCTTGCGGATTGTTCCAGTATTCTTTAAACACGCAGGGACCTTTTAACCATATCTCTCCACGCTCACCCGTTTTTACCGTACTATTATTCTTATCAACCAGCCTTACCTCGCAATACATCGAAGGCTTTCCCATCGATCCTGCCATGGTTTCGCTTTCATCCAACGGCAGGCCGATAACGGGAGGTAAAGCTTCGGTTAAACCATAAATCTGCTGGGCCGGGATATTTCGCTCTGTCCAGGGCGTCATTACCGATAAGGGTACGATGGTTGAACCCGTCTGGGTAATACGCAAGCTTGAAATATCGGCGCTATGCCAGTTTTTGTGGCTGGTCAATGCACGCGAAATTTTCGGCAACGGCAAATAAACGGTAATACGTTTATTTTCTATATCGTGCAGCGTCGCCTCGGCGTCAAATTCACGGTGAATAGTGACTGCCGCGCCGATATGGAGGGCAGGTAAGGTTTGTACGGTTAAACCGCCGACATGAAACATGGGTAGATTGGTCAGAATATGATCATCAGCTGTCATCTTGGCAAGCTGCACCGCGTTAATCGCCGAGTAAAATAGTGTTTCGTTGCTTAGTACGGCTCCTTTTGGCATACCCGTGCTGCCCGAGGTATAGGCAATCATGACTGGCGTAGAATCCGGCAAATATCGGTCTGCTGGTATAGCCTTCGACCGGGAAATCAGATCGCACATTTGGGTGCTACCGGATTTTTTCGCCCCGATATTTCCGAAATCTATCTTTTTGATACCTGAGTCCTGTATACAGGCATCCACATGCGACGAAAAAGGAGCTTCAACAAAAACACATCTGGGATTACTATTTTCCAGATAGTATCGATGCTGCTCGATTGTCATCCTCGCATTGAGGGGAACGAATATCGCACCGATTCGGGCACAGGCGAAGAGTAACTCTAGCAGTTCATGTGCATTTTCTCCCAGGTATGCGACTCGATCCCCGGTATTTACTTTTAATGTTTGGACAAGTCCCCCAGCCAGGTGTGCAATTCGATATTCAAATTGAGCATAGCTGATCCGCCTACCTTCGAAGTAAAGCGCAATTTTTTCAGGTGAACAGTTTGCATGGTGTTGAATCCAGTTAGAAATTTCCATTTTGCCTCCAAAAATAAACTGATAACAGTGGAGGATGGTTACAAACGAATGTGATTATTCCGTGAAAAAAATAGTCAAATTGCAGTGTGC
>JADFJT010000072.1 GCA_022566015.1 Pseudomonadota bacterium
ATTGTGTTATCGAATTACCGGAAAATGATGTTGATTTTTCGATACGATGGCGCTTGATAAAAATGGGTTTCTCTAAGGGAATGCCTGTTATCGAAGAGCGTTCATCGGTTCGCAGGCAACGAGGTGAACGCGGAATCTGGCAGCGTCGATTTTGGGAGCAC
This sequence comes from Pseudomonadota bacterium, assembly GCA_022566015.1. Classification (GTDB taxonomy): domain Bacteria; phylum Pseudomonadota; class Gammaproteobacteria. The sequence continues at coordinate 162 of JADFJT010000072.1, forward strand.
CTGATACGAGATGAGTCAGATTATAGGGCGCACATGGATTACATTCACATAAACCCGGTTAAGCATGACCTCGTCGATTTTGTTAGAGACTGGCCATATTCAACTTTTCACCGTTTAGTAAACCAGGGTGTTTATGAATCGGATTGGGCTGGTGGGCGAGAAAAAGTGTTGAGTTATTCGGATTAAATTATGGCGCAATGCCCGTTGGTTATTGCGCCCTACAACTGCATTCGAGTTATCCTGCTCTCGGCGCAATGCCCGTTGGTTATTGCGCCCTACAACTGCAATCGAGTTATCCTGCTCTCGGCGCAATGCCCGTTGGTTATTGCGCCCTACAACCGAGTCAACTTACGTAGGGTGCAATAACCGAAGGGCATTGCACCACAGACAGTGCGTAGCCCGTAAGTTGTTACACCATACAATCGAGTCAACTTACGTAGGGTGCAATAACCGAAGGGCATTGCACCACGGACAGTGCTAAAATAAATCGTCATGCCCTCCCGCGACTCGACTGCGGGATGACAGTTACTAATACCTCAAGAGAAACACGATGTGACAAAAATAATAAATTGTTTCAAGGCCTACGATGCGCGTGGCAGGGTGCCCGACGACTTGAATGAGGACATCGTCTATCGCATCGGTCGGGCTTTCGCCGAGTATATTCAACCGCAGCAGGTTGCGGTTGGGCGTGATGTGCGCCTCAGTAGCGATAGTTTGTTTGAAGCGCTGTCACAAGGCTTGCGCGATAGTGGCGTAGATGTCCTGGACCTTGGTCTGTGTGGTACCGAAATGGTCTATTTTGCCGCCTTTCATCAGCAGCTCGATGGCGGAATTATGATTACCGCCAGTCACAATCCAGTGGATTTTAATGGTTTGAAGTTCGTGCGTCATGGGGCGCGCCCGATCAGCGTCGACAGCGGCCTGCAGGACATCCGGCGCATTGCCGAACAAGAATCATTTAGCACTTCGGGCAAAAAAGGAGCCTTGATTCCGACCAATCTGAACACAGCTTACATCGACCACTTGCTGGGCTATCTGAGCGATATCGAATCTTTGAAACCATTAAAAATAGTGGTTAATTCGGGCAATGGCGGTGCTGGTGCGGTCATCGACCTCCTCGAACCCGTTCTGCCGTTCGAATTTATTAAAATTCAGCATGAGCCCGACGGCCGATTTCCTAACGGCGTTCCCAACCCGATGCTGCTCGAAGGTCGAAAACCGACGATCGATGCGATCGCGCAGCATGGAGCCGATATCGGTGTTGCCTGGGATGGCGATTTCGATCGCTGTTTTTTGTTCGACCATAATGGGCGTTTCATCGAAGGCTATTACATGGTTGGCCTGCTCAGCGTCCAAATGTTAAGTCGGCATTCGGGTGAAATTATCGTGCATGACCCGAGGCTTACCTGGAACACTATAGAGTTGGTGAAGCAAAATGGAGGTGAACCGGTGCAGAGCAAATCCGGCCACGCCTTTATCAAGGAAACCATGCGTGAAGTGGATGCCCTCTATGGTGGCGAAATGAGTGCCCATCACTACTTTAGAGATTTCGGCTACTGCGATAGCGGCATGATTCCCTGGTTGTTACTGACACAGATTATGTCTTCACAGGATAAAACCCTGGCCGAACTCGTCGACGAAAGAATCGTTAGCTTTCCGGTTAGCGGTGAAATCAATGTAACTGTCGGCGACACTGCGACCGTTATCGAGTCGGTAAAAGTGCGCTTCGGTGGAGAGGAACACCAGCTCGACGAAATCGATGGCCTGAGTATGGATTTTGGCCAATGGAGATTTAACCTCCGGCCTTCCAATACCGAGCCATTATTGCGTTTAAATGTTGAGTCGCGTGGCGATCAGGGGTTGATGGAACGCAAGCGTGACGAGTTGCTTGAGTTAATTGGTGGGTAATACGGCTTCTCGGCGCAATGCCCGTTGGTTATTGCGCCCTACGATTCCTGATCTATTCGTCTTTGGAGGGTTGCGGGCGATCCACCAGCTCAACATAAGCCATGGGGGCCTTGTCGCCGGTACGGAATCCACATTTCAGGATTCGCAGGTAACCGCCGGGGCGTTCCTTATAGCGTGGACCAAGGTCTGTAAACAACTTGCCCACTATTGCCTTGTCGCGGAGGCGGCTGAAGGCTAATCGGCGATTGGCCACACTGTCGACTTTGGCGAGGGTGATTAATGGCTCCGCGACGCGACGCAATTCCTTGGCTTTAGGCAGAGTAGTTTTGATCAATTCGTGATCAAACAGCGACGCAGCCATATTTTTAAACATGGCTTTTCGGTGTGAGCTATTGCGGTTAAGTTGCCGACCGCTATTACGATGGCGCATTTTCTAAATCCCTGTTAACTGGTTATTTTTTTTGCTGTCGTTTTCAAAATTGGCGGGCGGCCAGTTTTCTAGCCGCATGCCCAAAGACAGGCTGTAAGATGCGAGCACATCTTTAATTTCAGTCAACGATTTTTTACCCAGGTTTGGCGTCTTCAACAACTCCACTTCGGTACGTTGGATCAAATCGCCAATATAGTATATGTTTTCTGCCTTGAGGCAGTTGGCAGAACGCACGGTCAATTCCAGATCGTCGACGGGACGCAACAGGATCGGGTCGATCAGTGACTCGGGCTCCTCTTCCTCAACTTCGTCGGATCCCTCAAGGTTGACAAATACCGACAACTGGTCTTTCAAAATACTGCCCGCGATGCGAATCGCTTCTTCCGGATCTATCGTACCGTTGGTCTGGATATCGATGATTAGCTTGTCCAGGTCGGTACGCTGTTCGACTCGCGCCGATTCCACGCTGTAGGCGATTTTTTGTACCGGAGAAAACGAAGCATCGAGCTGCAAATAACCAAGCGCGGTATCTTCTTCTGAAACTTGACGAGTGTTGGCTGCCTGGTAGCCTCTACCCTTCATAATGTGCAGGGACGCGCTAAATTCGATAGCCTTGGTCAAGGTGGCAATCACGTAATCAGGATCGACCACCTCGATATCGTGATCCAGCTGGATATCACCGGCAGTCACCAGGCCGGGGCCTTTTTTTCTGATGTTCAGGGTTGCTTCGTCCTTAGAATGCATGATGATACCGACACCCTTCAGGTTCAACAGGATGTCGATCACATCTTCCTGCACACCATCGATGGTGGTGTATTCGTGCAGCACGCCATCGATCTTCACATCGACGATGGCGCAGCCGGAAATTGAGGACAGCAGGATTCTTCTCAGTGCATTACCGAGTGTGTGCCCAAATCCTCTTTCCAGCGGCTCAATCGAAACCTTGGCGTGGTAGGTCTGCTGTTCTTCGACCTTCACCTGCTTCGGTTTGAGCAAGTCAGAATAAATTTTTGTTGACATAAATCGACCCGTTAATTATTTAGAGTAAAGTTCAACGACCAACTGCTCGTTGATTTCCGGTGGCAATTCACTGCGTAGCGGGAAGGCCTTGAATATGCCTTCAAACTTGCTGTGATTGACCTCAAGCCAGTCAGGGAATCCCATTTGCTCGGCCAGCGACATGGCCTCGCCAATACGCGCTTGCTTGCGTGACTTTTCGCGCACACTGATCACGTTGGCTGGATGTACCATATAGGACGCAATATTTACAGTAGCCCCATTGACCTGTATTGCCTTATGGCTCACGAGTTGGCGGGCTTCGGCTCGGGTAGAGGCAAAGCCCATTCGATACACTACATTGTCCAGCCGCGACTCCAGCAATTGCAACAGATTCTCGCCGGTCGATCCTTTCAGGCGCGAGGCTTCCTTATAGTAATTTCTGAACTGCTTTTCCAGAACGCCGTAAATTCTTCTCAGCTTCTGCTTTTCGCGAAGCTGTACACCATAGTCCGACACCCTCGGCTTACGCGTTCCCACCCCGTGCATGCCGGGTGGGTTGTCGATCTTGCATTTGGTATCGAGCGCACGACGCGAGGATTTGAGGCCCAAATCGGCTCCTTCTCGACGCATCAGTTTACATTTTGGTCCTATATATTTTGACATTACCTAATCCTGCCTAAACACGACGTTTTTTCGGCGGCCGACATCCATTATGCGGAATAGGCGTTACGTCATCGATTCTGGAAATCTTGAAGCCGATCGCGTTCAGTGCCCGCACCGCAGAATCCCGGCCCGGGCCAGGGCCCTTGACCATCACTTCCAAATTTTTCATGCCCATTTCCTGGGCCATCTGGCCTGCTTTTTCGGCCGCTACCTGTGCGGCGAACGGTGTACTCTTGCGTGACCCACGAAATCCGGAGCCGCCGGCGGTGGCCCAGGTCAGGGTATTACCCTGGCGGTCGGTAATAGTGACAATCGTGTTGTTGAAGGTGGCGTGGATATGCGCAACCCCGTCTGACACGACGCGTTTAACTTTCTTCTTGCTACGAGGTGAGTTTTCAGCCATATCTCTTTAGCCTATCGTTTTAATGGACGCCTGGGCCCTTTACGGGTACGCGCGTTAGTTTTAGTGCGTTGGCCACGTAATGGCAGGCCACGACGGTGACGTATGCCACGATTCGTACCCAGATCCATTAAGCGTTTAATATTCATGGATATTTCTCGACGAAGATCACCCTCTGTCGAAATACCATCAACCTTTGCGCGAATATGTTCCAACTCCTGTTCGCTTAAATCTCGAATCTTGGTCTCGGGATTGATTCCGGTCTCACTACAAATATTGGCCGAACGAGTCGCGCCAATACCAAAAATTGCCTGTAAGGCAATTACTGTGTGCTTGTTATCCGGTATATTTACACCTGCAATACGAGCCATAAAAACAGATTCTCCTGTGCTAAACGGAAATTAAACGGGCGCGAATTCTAGCACCGGTTTGCGAAAAAGCAATCATCCTGATAGCTGCCTGTCAACCCTGTCGCTGCTTATGGCGCGGGTCTGTACATATCACTCGTACCGCACCATTACGGCGAATGATTTTGCAGTTCTTACACATCTTTTTAACAGAAGCTCTCACTTTCATATCTATACCTGTTGCCCTTGCTTAGGCAGCCCTAACGCACGACACCAGCGCCGCCATAGCCTTTAAAATTCGATTTCTTCATCAAGCCTTCATATTGGTGGCTCATCAAGTGTGCCTGTACCTGTGATATAAAGTCCATCACCACGACGACGATAATCAACAGCGATGTACCGCCAAAATAAAATGGTACGTTCCAGAATAAAATCAGAAACTCCGGTAGCAGACACACACTGGTGATATACATCGCACCCACCAGTGTCAGGCGTGACATCACACCGTCGATGTAGGCCGCCGTTTGTTCGCCGGGTCGGATACCAGGAATGAAAGCGCCTGATTTTTTCAAATTTTCCGCGGTATCCTTTGAATTAAATACCAGCGCGGTATAGAAAAAACAAAAGAAGATAATCGCGCTCGCGTAAAAAATGATATAGAGCGGTTGGCCAGGCGATAAGGTCGCGGCCAGGTCCTGCATCCAGCGCATGCCTTCAGCCTGGCCAAACCAGCTCCCGAGGGTAGCTGGAAATAAAATAATACTGGAAGCAAAAATGGGTGGTATGACACCAGCCATGTTTAGTTTTAACGGCAAATGGCTGCTTTGTGCCGAATACATTTTGCGGCCCTGTTGCCGTTTCGCATAGTTGACCGTAATACGGCGCTGCCCGCGCTCGATAAACACAACGAAAAAAACCACTCCCAGAACACCTACGATCAGGAAGAGAATAACGATCGAATTTAATTCGCCGGAACGCACCAGTTCGATAGTACCGCCTATCGCCGAAGGCAGGCCAGCGACAATGCCGGCAAATATCAACATCGAAATGCCGTTACCAACGCCACGTTCGGTGATTTGTTCGCCTAGCCACATCAGGAACAAAGTGCCCGTCACTAACGTGATTGCCGCGGTAAAGATGAACGATGGCCCCGGGTTGATCACCAGGGCTACACCACCACTACCACTTTGCCCGGATAAAGCTATCGAGATACCGATCGATTGAAATGTCGCCAGTAGCACGGTGCCGTACCGCGTATACTGGGTTATCTTACGCCGTCCGGATTCACCCTCTTTCTTGAGTTGCTGCAAAGTCGGTATGGCGACACTCATAAGCTGCATGATGATCGATGCAGATATATAGGGCATAACCCCCAACGCGAAAATGGACATGCGCTCCAGAGCACCGCCCGAAAACATGTTAAACATGCCCAGGATACCGGTTCTTTGCTGGTCGAAAATTTCCCGCATCACGTTGATATCTATGCCCGGAACCGGGATAAATGTACCAATACGAAAAACAATCAGCGCGCCAATCAGAAAGAATATGCGCTTTCTGAGCTCGCTCAGGTTACCGCCTGAGAGGCTTTTTGCTACTTGTGATGTGGAGGGAGCGGCCATAGCTATTAGTCTTTAGAACCCAATTCTTCTACCTTACCGCCTGCCTTTTCGATTGCGGCTTTAGCACCTTTGGTCGCCAATACCCCACCAGCGACGGTAATTTTACGCGATAGTTTGCCCGACAGGATAATCTTGGCATTTTTGGTCCGTTGGGGGATTATTTTTGCCTCGATTAAAGTCGCTAAAGTGATCGACTCCAGGCCCGACTGATCAATTTCGTTCAGGCGTACCTCGGTCGAAAATCGTCCTATTCGTGAACTAAATCCAAATTTTGGCAGGCGCATATGCAATACCATTTGCCCACCTTCGAAACCAGGTCGTACACCACCACCGGAGCGTGACTTCTGCCCCTTGTGGCCGCGCCCGCAAGTCTTTCCCGTACCCGAGCCGATACCACGACCGACACGTTTCGGCGCCTTGTTCGAGCCCTTAGCAGGTTTTAACGTATTCAGGTACATCACACTTCCTCGACGTTCAACAGGTAATGCACTTTGTTCACCATGCCCCTGTTTTCGGGTGTATCGATTACTTGCACAGTCTGGTGCATCCTGCGCAGGCCTAGCCCCGCGATACAGGCTTTATGTGAAGCCAAACGACCGTGCTTGCTACGAATAAGTGTCACGCTAAGCATATTGGTCGACTTCTTTGCCGCCGCCTTAACTGGCTCCTTTTCAGGCGCCGGGGCAGCCTTGTTTTCTGGCGCTGCCGCTGCCGGCTCTACCGGAGTCTTCACGGCTTTCTCGACAGGCGCCTGAGCGACTTTTTTAACTGCCTTTTTGACCGATTTAGTCGCAGTCTTCCTGACAGAAGTTTTTGCTGCTTTCTTAACGGTTTTATCTGTTTCAGCCATAACAATTAACCCAGGATTTCTTCTACCGTTTTACCACGCTTGGCGGCTATATCTTCCGGTGACTTCATATTTTGCAATCCGATAATGGTTGCTCTAACCAGATTAATAGCGTTGCGCGAACCATTGCACTTGGCCAGTACATTGCGCACTCCAACCGCTTCAAACACGGCACGCATGGCGCCACCGGCGATCACTCCTGTACCTTCGGAGGCAGGCTGCATATACACTTTTGCTGCACCGTGGCGTGCTTTGAGCGGATATTGCAGGGTACCGTTCTTGAGCGAAACCGTGATCAGGTTGGCTCGTGCTTTTTCCATTGCTTTTTGAATCGCCAGCGGAACTTCACGCGCCTTGCCGTAGCCAAAGCCCACTTTACCGTTGCCATCGCCAACCACTGTCAGGGCGGTGAATCCGAATTGACGGCCACCTTTGACAACCTTGGCGACACGATTCACTGCAACCAACTTTTCAGTTAGGTCGTCGCCCGCTTTTGCATTTCTAGGATCTGCCATTTGTTACTCCAGCGATTGCCCCGCTTAAAATTTTAACCCGTTTTCACGTGCAGCTTCGGCCAGTGCCTTAACCCTGCCGTGATACTTGAAACCGGACCGGTCGAAGGCGACTGATTCGATACCAGCCTTCTTCGCTTTTTCGGCAATCACCTTACCGACCGCTGCCGCCGCGTCGGTATTGCCTGAATACTTAATCATTTTCCTGACTTCGGCTGACAGGGTCGAGGTAGACGCAACTACGCTACCGGTTTCGCCTGAGAATACCTGCGCATAGGTATGCCGTGGCGTACGGTGCACGGACAACCGATGCACGCCCTGGGTCGCAATTTTTGCGCGTGTGCGGCGCGAACGCCTTATACGAGATGTTTTTTTATCCATGACCGGCCTATTTTTTCTTCGCGTCTTTTCTGACGATTTTTTCATCGAGGTATTTAATACCCTTGCCCTTATACGGCTCGGGTGGCCTGAAGGCGCGAATTTCCGCGCATACCTGTCCGACCTGTTGTTTGCTGCAGCCTCGCACGGTAATTTCCGTTGGGCTGGGTATTTCTACCTCGATACCGTCGGGGACTTGGTAAATCACCGGGTGCGACAAACCTAGTGACAAATTCAATTTTTTACCCTGCAGCTGGGCGCGGTATCCAACGCCAACCAGCACCATTTTTTTCTCATATCCAGTCGCCACGCCGGTGACGATATTACTCACCACAGAACGTGTTGTACCGGCCACCGCGATGGAAAATTTTTCTTGATCCTTTGGGGAAAATGACAGTACATTATCCTTCTTCGTAACTATGACTTTATCGTGCAAAGTCATCGTAAGGAATCCTTTCGGTCCTTTGGCTGACAATTCACGGCCGTTGATACTTAGCTCGACCCCACTGGGTATTTTGACCGGTTGCTTTGCAATTCTAGACATTTTATTTTTACTTACCTAGTATGATCCTAAACGACCGTACAGATGATTTCGCCACCGTGACCGGCTGCTCTGGCCTGTTTATCGGTCATCAAGCCTCTAGAAGTCGATATGATTGATATTCCAAGGCCAGCGTTGATCAAGGGCAAATCATCTTTCGGCTTGAAAATTCGCAAGCCTGGTTTACTGATACGTTTAATGCTCTCGATCACAGGCTTGCCCTGATAATATTTCAACTCGATCGTGAGTTCTTTCTTGAGGTCTTCAGACACCGCAAAATCGGCGATGTATCCCGCATCCTTAAGCACTACCGCGAGATTGACCTTTTGCTTCGAGGAAGGCATTACGACTTTGACCTTGCTCGCTTTTTGCGCGTTGCGCACACGAGTCAACATGTCTGAAATTGGATCTTGTAGGCTCATCGTCTTTTCTCTTACCAGCTCGCCATGACCAGACCGGGAATATCACCGCGCATCGCGGCTTCACGGATCTTATTTCTGCAGAGTCCAAATTTTCGATATACACCATGGGGTCTTCCGGTAATTCGACAACGATTACGCTGCCGGACCGGTGCCGAGTCCCTGGGAAGTTTTTGCAGAGATTCGACGGCGAGCATTATCTCGTCGAATGTGCTGTTCGCATTCTTGATCGTTGCCTTCAACGCGTTTCTTTTATCAGCGTAGCGAGCGACCGTTTTGGTGCGCTTTATTTCACGCTGAATCATGGAATTTTTAGCCATCTATATAAACTCGGTTATTGCTGCTTAAATGGAAATTTAAAAGCAGCTAGTAGCGCGCGACCTTCTTCATCGGTGCGTGCCGTGGTGGTGAAAGAAATATTCAGGCCACGTAACTTATCGATCTTGTCGTAATCGATTTCGGGAAAAGAAATCTGCTCGGTAATACCCATATTGTAATTACCCTGGCCATCAAATGCCTTGGGGCTCAGTCCACGAAAATCGCGAATTCGTGGAATCGAAAAATTAATCAGCCGATCCATGAATTCGTACATCTTGTCTCGACGCAGCGTGACTTTGCAGCCGATAGGCATGTCTTCACGGATTTTAAATCCTGCAATGGCTTTTTTCGCCACTGTCACTATTGGCTTCTGGCCGGTAATCTGGGACAAATCACTGACCGCTTTGTCGATGATTTTCTTATCCTGGGACGCTTCACCAACCCCCATATTGAGGGTAATTTTTGACACGCGCGGAATCTGCATCACGGACGAGTAAGAAAACTGGCTTTGCAGCTCCTTAGCGACTGTGTCTTTAAAATATTTTTCTAATCGAGTCATGACTATTCCCTAGATATCTATCACTTCGCCGTTCGACTTGAAATAGCGAACCTTACGATTATCTTCCAGGGTCTTGAATCCCACCCGATCGCCTTTTTGCGTATTCGGATTGAACATCATCACATTGGATTGTTGAATTGGCGATTCCTGTTCGATGATGCCGCCGCCCTCGCCGGTACGTGGATTGCCCTTCACATGCTTTTTCACCATGTTGACGTTCTCCACCATCAGACGATTTTCATCCAGACGCTTCAATACGTTGCCACGCTGGCCCTTACTGCGGCCTGCAATAACAATGACTTCATCACCCTTTTTAATTTTGTACATAATCTGAATCTCAATTTCCGCCTGCTAGAGCACCTCGGGTGCTAGCGAGATGATTTTCATAAACCTTTCGCTGCGTAATTCGCGTGTTACCGGGCCAAAAATACGGGTACCGATGGGTTGCAGATTGTTATTCAGAATAACCGCTGCATTTCCATCAAATCTGATCAGCGATCCGTCGGGGCGGCGCACACCATCGGCAGTTCTGACTACCACAGCATTGTAAACTTCACCCTTCTTAACCTTGCCACGCGGGATCGCATCTTTAATGCTCACCTTAATGATGTCACCGATGCCCGCGTAACGACGCTTCGAACCACCGAGTACCTTGATGCATTGCATCTTGCGGGCACCGCTGTTATCTGCCGCGTTCAAAATTGTTTGCATTTGAATCATGATTGTTTACTCATCTAGCGCCTAACCGGCCTTTACTAATACTTTCACCAGCGTCCAGGACTTAGTCCTGGAAATCGGGCGACATTCGGTAATTTGTACAGTATCGCCGATACCGCACTCATTGTTTTCATCGTGAAAATGCAGTTTGGTGGATTTCTTCACAAACTTGCCGTAAAGCGGGTGCTTGACCTTTCGTTCTATCAACAAGATAGCCGATTTATCCATTTTGTCGCTCACGACCGACCCGGTCTGAATTCTTAAAACCTTTGTTTCACTCATGACTGCTCACTCCGTCGATTAGCACTCATCATAGTTTTTACCCTGGCAATATTCCTGCGAACATTCGAAATTTGATTCGGGCGAATGCCATCCGGGTTAATGCCTTTTTGCATTCGCAGATTAAACTGCTCGCGTAGCAGCGCACTTAACTCTTCACGCAACTCCTGCCCAGTTTTCGATTTCAACTCTGATGCCTTCATCACATGACCTGTCTTGAAACAAATGTTGTCTTAAACGGAAGCTTGGCCGCAGCGAGTCGAAACGCCTCACGTGCCATTTTTTCGTCAACCCCTTCCATTTCGTACAGTACGCGACCGGGCTGTATTTTGCAGACCCAGAATTCGACATTACCCTTGCCCTTACCCATACGAACTTCGAGGGGTTTTTTAGATACCGGTACATCGGGAAACACCCGAATCCAAATCTTGCCACCACGTTTAACATGGCGCGTCATCGCGCGCCGTGCAGCCTCGATCTGGCGCGCGGTAATCCTTCCGCGTTCGACAGCCTTGAGTCCGAACTCGCCAAAACTGACCTTACTGCCAGTTGTCGCGAGGCCCCGGTTACGACCCTTAAACTGCTTTCTAAATTTTGTTCTTTTAGGCTGTAACATAATTAAATCTCTTACTTACCCGACTGCCCCGGTTTGCCTGAATCTTTATTGGCCAGATCAAACACTTCACCTTTGTATATCCATACCTTGATTCCCAAAATGCCATAGGTGGTTAGCGCTTCGGCGAAACCATAATCGATATTAGCGCGCAGCGTGTGCAATGGCACTCGACCTTCCCGATACCATTCGTTACGAGCAATTTCTACGCCGTTCAATCGTCCAGAAACGTTAATCTTGATCCCTTCTGCACCAATTCGCATCGCGTTGGTCACCGAACGACGCATCGCTCGGCGGAACATTACCCGGCGCTCGAGTTGCGAGGCGACTCCTTCCGCGACTAGCTGGGCATCTAGCTCGGGCTTACGAATCTCTTCGATATTGATCTTGACATTATTAATATGTACCGATACCAGCGAGGCGATTTCGAGGCGTAATCTTTCGATATCCTCTCCTTTCTTGCCAATAATAATGCCGGGGCGGGCAGTATGTATCGTGACCGAGACTGCCTTCGCTGGGCGCGAAATCTGAATACGGCTCACCGCCGCCTGCGACAGTTTCTTTTTCAAGAAGTCGCGAATTCTCAGGTCTTCGGCCAAATAATCGGCGAACTGCGCGGTATCCGCATACCAGGTTGAAGTCCAGTCGGTCGAAATGCCGAGTCGGAAACCTGTAGGATGTACTTTTTGCCCCATCGCTGCCTCTTTAGCTGTCCGCAACGGTCACTGTAATGTGACTGGTACGTTTCAAAATTCTATTGCCACGCCCTTTGGCCCGTGCGCGCATACGTTTAGCGGTCGGACCCTGATCGATGAAGATCGAAGATATCTTGAGCTCATCAATGTCAGCACCATCATTATGCTCTGCGTTGGCGATCGCCGATTCCAGCACTTTGCGCAGCATTACCGCAGCTTTTCTACTGCTGAAATTCAATAGCGTCAAGGCCTTATCGACCGGCAACCCCTTAAGCTGATCGGCCACGAGTCGGCATTTTTGCGCCGAAATTTTAGCGTGACGATGTTTTGCGCTGGTCTGCATAGTCTTAACCTATCTCTTCGCTTTTTTGTCGACAATATGGCCGCGGTAGGTTCGGGTGAGGGAAAACTCACCTAACTTGTGTCCCACCATGTTCTCATTGATCAAAACCGGCACATGTTGTCTGCCGTTATGCACTGCTATGGTTAAACCAACCATTTCCGGCACTATCATCGAACGTCTCGACCAGGTTTTGATCGGGCGCTTGCTATTGGTACTGATCGCTTCTTGCACTTTGACAATTAAATGCTGATCGACAAACGGGCCTTTTCGTAGTGAGCGTGGCATCAATAATTACCTCTTACTCCGTTTACGCACGATCAGCCTGTCGGTGCGCTTATTGGAACGTGTTTTATATCCCTTGGTAGGAGTGCCCCAGGGCGAAACCGGATGGCGACCGCCCGAAGTACGGCCTTCACCACCACCATGCGGATGGTCGACCGGGTTCATCGCAACACCGCGAACAGTGGGGCGAACGCCTCTCCAGCGCTTGGCACCCGCCTTTCCGAGCGAACGCAAGTTATGCTCGCCATTGCCTACTTCACCGATCACGGCACGGCAAGTCTCCAATACTTTACGCATTTCACCCGAGCGTAATCTCAGTGTGACATAACCGGCATCGCGCGCCACATACTGAGCAGATGTGCCTGCAGAACGGGCCAACTGTGCCCCTTTGCCAGGCTTTAACTCGACACAATGCACCACCGTACCGACTGGAATATTACGCAGCGGCAGGCAGTTACCTGATTTAATTCCAGCATCATCGCCGGAACGCAGTACATCCCCTTCGGCAATCCCTTTGGGCGCGATGATATAACGGCGCTCGCCATCCTGGTATTTCAGTAACAGGATGTGCGAACTGCGATTTGGATCATATTCGAGGTGCTCAACCACCGCATTAATGCCGTCCTTGTTGCGCTTGAAATCGATCATGCGGTAGCGCTGTTTGTGTCCACCGCCGATATGGCGCGTGGTAATTCGACCGGCGTTATTACGCCCACCGGTTTTGGTTTTCTTTTCTACCAGGGCCTCAAAGGGCTTACCCGCATAAAGCCCCGGGGTTTTAACCGAAACGACAAAGCGGCGGCCTGGCGAGGTTGGTTTTGCCTTTAATAATGCCATGAGTTTAATGCCATCAGATCTATGCGCCTATAGATGCAAGGTCAATTTCATGACCCTGTTCGAGTGAGATATACGCCTTTTTCCAGTTACTACGACGGCCTCGACGTTGGCCCTGACGTTTGGCTTTACCATTCATATTGATGGTACGCACACTGGCAACCTTGACATTGAACAACTGCTCGACCGCTTCTCTGATTTCTCCTTTCTTGGCGTCGGTAGCCACTTTGAAGACATGCTGGTTGGCAGAATCGCCTAGCAGAGACGCTTTCTCTGAAATATGAGGCGATTTTAGAATATGGAATATTCTCTGATCATTCATGCCAATCGCTCCTCGAGCTTTTTCAGGGCCGCCTGGTCAATTACTACTTTCGCCTGCGAGAGCAGGCTCAGTGGGTCGACGATCGCGACATCCATGACCTGGATATTTGGAATATTTCTGGCCGCGAGGTATACGTTGGAGTCTAGTCCGTCGGTTAAAATGAGTGCATCACTTACACCAAGCTCCTTTAAACGTTCGCTCATCACCCGCGTTTTAGCCTCGCTGACACCGAGCTTATCGATCAGGATCAGCCGTTGCTGGCGCAATAACTCTGAAACCAGGCTGCGCATACCAATGCGGTACATTTTCTTGTTTATTTTCTTACTGTAGTCACGCGGGGTGGCTGCAAACGTGACACCACCAGATCGCCAGAGAGGGCTTCTGATGGTTCCGGCACGGGCTCGACCAGTGCCTTTTTGACGCCAGGGCTTGGCGCCGCCACCACTGGCTGTCGAGCGGCTTTTTTGAGCTTTGGTGCCAGCACGACCGCCGCTCATGTAAGAGACCACCAGTTGATGCACCAGCGCTTCATTAAACTCGGCATCAAACGCATCGTCCGATACAGATATTTTTTTCTTAGATTGATGAATGGTTATGTCCATGACGACGACTCTGTTATTGCTTGACCGCTGGACGGATAATCACGTCACCACTTTTCGAACCTGGCACAGCCCCGCTGATCAACAACAGATTTCGTTCGGTATCGACTCGCACTATCTTCAAGTTTTGCGTAGTACAGTTAACCGACCCCATGTGCCCCGACATTTTCTTACCCTTGAAGACTCGGCCCGGGGTCTGGTTTTGACCGATCGAGCCATTTGAGCGATGAGAAATTGAGTTGCCGTGGGTTGCATCCTGCATAGTAAAATTGTGGCGTTTTATACCGCCCTGAAAGCCCTTCCCCTTACTTACCCCGGAGACATCGACTGTTTGCCCGGCCTCGAACAAATCGACCCTGAATTCTGTTCCCAACTCGATATCGTCGACCGAATCGACACGAAATTCCCAGGCACCACGTCCCGGCTCGATTTTAGCCTTGCGATAATGACCCGCCATCGGTTTGGTCACACGGCTAGCTCGACGGGTTCCGGCAACCACCTGAACCGCAGAATAGCCATCGGTTTCGACAGTTTTAATCTGCGAAACACGATTGGGTTCTACTTCGATAACGGTCACTGCTGTCGACACACCGTCATCCGAAAAAACCCGGGTCATTCCAACCTTGCGTCCTACCAAACCGAGAGACATGATTAACCTCTAATTAAAACAATTTACTCGAAGCTCCGAATAATTCATCGATGAATTCTCTGCGCGAGAAAAACAATAAATGTGATAATTGTTTTTCTATCGTTTTTCATGATTGATCCAATCAATAAAAACGTCTGCTCGTCCATATCAAACGGATACTAAGCGCGCGTATCCCTCTGATTTACCTTGCTTTTTTCGAACACGCGGCCTGATACGGAAAAACCGTATCAGGCCGCGAGGGCGCGCACTATAGCAGATAAATACCTGTAAGTTAAGCCTTTAATTTAACTAACTAAATCCGTGTTGGCACCGTCATTGCGGTCCCCTTGGCAATGAACCAGCTATCTCGGGTGAAAGCGCTCATAACACGCTGTGCCGATGCGTCGGACCGATTTGTCCCTATACGCTCTACTTTTTCATCCCTGAAAAAGAA
>JADFJT010000169.1 GCA_022566015.1 Pseudomonadota bacterium
GTGTGACTGTTTGTTCCCATATATTCTCATCCATCTATTACTAATTCAATGACAACTATTGCAATGACAACTATTGGCCGATCAGATACCAACTACAGATTGCCGCCTTTCCTTTTTTCGGGGAATATCAATCAAGTCCATTTTGTTGCTAATGCCTGTCGCTGGCTTTTAAGACAGCAACTTGCCGGATATGGCCCTGGATTTATTGATTTATAATTATTAAATCAATGTACCGAAAAATAATAATTTACATGTTCCAGTCAACAGGCCAGACTTCCGGCAATTAGTACAAAACTTTCAATCGAGTTGTTAAAGCAGTCTAAATCATGATTAAAACCGGTGATGATTACTGGGCATCTTTGCGGGATGGTTCTCTCGACATTGAGCGCAAAACCGCAGATATTTTAGACAAAGTCATTGCCGATAAGCGAGAGGAAACCTGATGACTAAGCCAGTGACTCACAAACGTATTCGCATGTTCAATACGAAGGATACTTATCCAAATCAGGCGCTCGATAATGATTTATGTCAGGCAGTAGTTGCCGGAAATACTGTATACGTTCGTGGCCAGATCGGGACCGATTTTGACGGTCAGTTAATCGGCCTGGGTGACCCGCGAGCACAGGCCGAACAGGCGATGAAAAACGTCAGGCAGTTGCTCGAAGAAGCCGGTAGCGATTTAAGCCATATCGTCAAGACCACGATTTATATTACCGATCCACGATTTCGAGATCCGGTATATCAAGTCGTAGGAAAATGGCTTAAGGGCGTGTTTCCAGTCTCGACCGGGATTGTAGTTGCTGGATTGGGGCAGCCCGAGTGGTTGATGGAAATCGATGTGATCGCGGTAATTCCGGAGTGATGGCCATTTGAAATGCACCCGTGGGATGACGACCATATTCCCCTGCTGTTACAATAACCACTCCTAAAATTCAGTAATACACGTCAATCCATATGAACCAGCTCGAACAACTCCAGCAATTCACCACACTGGTTGCTGACACCGGTGACATCGAAGCGATTCGCCAGTACACACCGGAAGATGCGACCACCAATCCATCCTTATTATTAAAAGCCGTTGGACTGCCTCATTATCAAAGTCAGCTGCACCAGGCCCACGATTACGCCAGGTCCGAAGGCGGTGACATGCAAACTCAACTCGAAAATGCGACTGACAAACTCGCGGTGCTGATAGGGCAGGAAATCCTTAATATTGTACCGGGCCGAGTTTCGACCGAAGTCGATGCACGGCTGTCGTTTGATAAAAAAGCCAGTATCAATAAGGCTCGCAAGATCATCGATATGTACGAACAGGATGGCATCGGTCGTAATCGAATCCTGATCAAGCTCGCCTCGACCTGGGAAGGCATACAGGCAGGCGCGCAACTCGAAAAAGAAGGCATCAACTGTAACCTCACGCTGCTGTTCAGCTTCACCCAGGCACAGGCCTGTGCTGACGCGGGTGTATTTTTAATATCGCCATTCGTAGGGCGCATATTCGACTGGTACAAAAAGGCCGATGGCGTAGACGCTTACGCACCGGCGGAAGACCCAGGTGTGATGTCAGTCCAGCGTATTTACAACTACTACAAATCAAACGGTTTTAATACCGTGGTCATGGGCGCGAGCTTTCGTAACGCCGACCAGATACGCCAACTGGCCGGATGCGACCGACTCACGATTAGTCCCGGACTGATGCAAGAGCTCGCCGATACCGATGCGAAGCTAGATAAAATCCTCGATTCGCAAAATGCATCGTCCACAGATGTAAAAACACAACTCAGTGAAAATGATTTTCGCTGGGGCCATAACGCCGATCCTATGGCTACCGAGAAACTGGCGGAGGGAATTCGATTGTTTGCGGCTGATCAGGTTAAGCTTGAGACGATTTTGAATGGGGAGAGGGCTGTTGCATGATGTGATGTCGAAAAACCTGAAGTCGGTCATTTTATTATGAATAAATCAACCAAAGCTGTCCTGCTATCCGTTTTAGTATTTCCCGGAGCGGGGCACTTTTTTTTAAAGAAGCGCGTTGCCGGTGCCATCTTAGCCTGTGCTTCGTTTACAGCACTCTATTTGATTATTACTAATATGGTAGAGATGGCTATGCAGATAGTTGAGAAAATTCAACGCGGGGAAGTCGCCCCTGATGTGGCTACAATCACGGAATTACTATCCAGACAACCAGTCGGCAATGAATCTCAACTTGATGCTGCCTGGGCTGTGTTAATCATTTGCTGGGTTATTGCACTAGCCGACTCTTACAGGCGCGGTCGAGCGCAGGACAAAAGTGACCTGGATCGTTAATGGATAGGGCTAACGAAATATTTTCTCTAGCTTGAGTCGCTCGGACCTGTTGCGGGCCTAATGGGCAGGTTACCCAGATCGAGCCGCAGAGGTTTACGCATAGGCTAAGGAAATTGAACGCATTAAAAAATAGGAGCACGAGATGAAAAAGATAAGCATCGCTAGTTTTTCAGATTTACAGGATCGCAGCCCAACATATGCATTAGTGGCCAATGTGGATCTTGTTTTGATTAAATATGGGAACAAAGTTTCGGTGCTCTATGGGCGCTGTGCCCATCGTGGCGCTTTAATGAGTGATGCTGTGATTGATGGAAAGAACATCATCTGTGGGGTACATGGATGGGATTATGAATTCGAATCGGGAATCAGTGCTTATAATAACGCGGAGCGCCTCTCTAAATTCAATGCCTGGATAGACGGGGATGATGTTCAGGTGGATGAAGATGAAATCATTGCCTGGGAGCGAGAAAATCCACAGGCTTATAATAGAGAAGCCTATCAGGGCCTGTATGCTGATTTACATGGTGCGCCCGAAGAACCTCACGTGCAGTTTATTCAACAATTGGCGCGAGACGGTTTAACCAAAGTGGGCCATCATGGACCCGCGGCCGCGATGGGAGTCCCTCGACAGGAATTACCTCAATGGGAGGATATACAATTTATCACTGCCCAGCTTGCTACATTTCCTCAATTAGATGATGCACCCGTGGCGACTGAATTTATCCTCGGGCCGAAGGCCAGGAAACCTCTGAGGTTAAAAATCCCTTTATTTGTTTCCGATATGAGTTTTGGCGCATTATCGGAGGAAGCCAAAACAGCATTGGCGAAGGGCGCAGAGATGGTCGGCACCGGTATTTGTAGTGGCGAAGGGGGTATGTTGCCTGAAGAACAAGAGCAGAATTCGCGTTATTTCTACGAGTTGGCTTCCGCTCGATTTGGCTACTCCATCGATAAGGTAAAAAAATGCCAGGCGTTTCACTTTAAAGGGGGGCAGGGTGCAAAAACCGGTACCGGGGGTCATTTACCAGGGAAAAAAGTCAAAGGGAAAATAGCTACTGTGCGAGGATTGCCAGAGGGCGAACCCGCAGTTTCACCGCCGCGTTTTCCCGATTGGGACGATATTCATTTCATGAAAGATTTTGCCGCCATGGTCAGAGAAGAGACAGGTGGCATTCCTGTGGGTTATAAACTTTCTGCACAGCATATTGAAAAAGATATAGATGCGGCACTTCACGTGGGTGTGGATTACATCATATTAGATGGCCGTGGTGGTGGTACGGGTGCGGCACCATTAATCTTTCGCGACAATATCTCTGTGCCGACTATTCCCGCATTGGCTCGTGCGCGCAAACACCTCGACCAATGCGATCAAAATGTATCGCTGGTGATAACCGGAGGGCTTCGTGTTCCCGCTGATTTTTCAAAGGCCCTGGCACTCGGGGCCGATGCCGTTGCCGTATCTAATGCGGCTATTCAAGCGATCGGTTGCCTGGGGATGAGGGCTTGTCACACGAATAATTGTCCTGTGGGAATTGCCACACAGCAAAGTAGCCTTCGAGCAAGATTGATTGTTGATGAATCGGCTAAACTTCTAGCGCAGTTCTTCGAGTCTTCGGTAGATTTAATGAAGGTTTTAGCAAGATCTTGCGGTCATACCCAACTTAATCAATTTAATATTGACGACCTGACCACGTTTAAACGTGATATGGCGTATTTAACGGGTATTGCCTATGGTGGTGTGACGCCATTGTAAGTGTGAGCCATCAAAAAAATGAAAATCCCGAATATTTTAGGAAATGACTATGAAGGCAATTAGCGTAAATGAGCGAAAAATAGCAAATATTCACCACGCCGAGTTTGAACCCTGGAGGCTGGATAATGGTGAAGTGGATACCAGTTCTAGCGTGTTACAGCTCAATTCCGGCAAACCAAACGGGGTTGGATTTCATATCTACAAAATGGAAC
>JADFJT010000170.1 GCA_022566015.1 Pseudomonadota bacterium
GGGCCTTTAATGCCCTCTAGTCGTCACATGTCATGGCCACTAAAAATAGCCGCTGCTGCTGGAATGGTATTCCTGCTCGCCCCGCTATTTTTAATTTTACTCTATGCGTTTACCACCGAAGATAAAACCTTCCAGTTCCCACCACCCGGGTACACGCTTAAGTGGTTTTCTGTGGCCTGGCAACGAGACGACATCTGGCGCGCTATTTTCCTTTCTACCAAAGTCGCTGCCATTTCAACAGCCATTGCGATGGTTCTTGGCACGATGGCCGCTGCGGCCATGTATCGCTTCCGCTTCTTTGGTCGAGAGTCGATCACATTATTAATTATTCTGCCCATTGCCCTGCCTGGCGTCGTCACCGGCATCGCATTGCGTTCAGCTTTTGGATTTGCCGACATGTCGTTTAGCACCTGGACTATCGTTCTAGGTCATGCGACCTTTTGCATCGTGGTAGTCTACAACAACGTGCTCGCCCGATTTCGGCGCACCTCTTATTCTTTAATCGAGGCATCGATGGATCTGGGCGCTAATGGGATACAAACCTTTCGATATGTAATTCTGCCCAACATAGCGACTGCCTTGCTGGTAGGCGGCATGCTTGCCTTCGCGCTGAGTTTCGACGAAGTAATCGTAACCACCTTCACCGCTGGCCAGCAAACTACCTTACCGATCTGGATGTACAGTGAATTAATCCGACCTCGCCAGCGCCCGGTAACCAATGTGGTCGCCGTATTTGTGGTAGCGATCACTTTTATACCCATTTTGTTTGCCTACTGGTTAACGACGGGCAACGAAGATGTGGAAGGTAATGGGAAGTAAGAATGCGATTAAACAATGAAGAACAGGCTATGCTCAACGGCGAAATGGGAGAACCCCGTCGCTGGGCGATGGATCATATGATTCGCGTTGGACGCTTCTTCGACGCCGAGAATTTTGTTCCAGTGGCCCAGGCTCATATCATGGCTGATACCGAATCGTTGGGAGAGGCTGGCGTAAAATTCCTCGAACAAATAGCCGCTTGCCCGCAGGATCAGCGCAGGGTCAGGATTCCGATGATCACCGACCCCCGCGGTATCGACTTTTGTCATTACAAACGCCTGAAGCAAACTGACCTGATGGCAAGCCTCGAACAGCGAACAATCGATGCGTTCGAGGCCATGGGAATTTTGATGACCAACACCTGTATCAATTATCAAACCATCATGCCGCCAGTCCGTGGTGAGCATCTGGCCTTCGGCGATACCGGGGTAGTGATTTACTGCAACAGCGTTCTCGGTGCTTATTCCAATTTCGAAGGTGGCCCGTCTGCGCTGGCGGCAGGCCTTACCGGCCGCACGCCGCGTTATGCACTACACCTCGATCAAAACCGTAAGGCGACGAAACGCTATCGCATTACCCACCAGCCTAAATCGCTGTCTGACTGGGGCGCTCTCGGGGGTATTGTCGGTACTCGCGCTGGTTCTTACTGGGAGGTACCGGTGATCGAAGGCATCGAGTCACAACCCGGATCGGACGAAATGAAGCACATGGGTGCGGCGATGGCGAGTTACGGTTCGATTCCGCTTTTCCACATCGTCGGCGTCACCCCGGAAGCACACACGCTGGAGGCTGTCTCTAGACCCGGTCTGCTCGAAACCGATACGATCTCGAAACAGGATTTCGACTCTTTTTTTGCGCGTTACGGCGGCAAGGGCGACAAGGTTGATGTCGTGGTTTTTTCCGCGCCTCAGCTATCGATTATCGAAATGCAGTCGATTGCTGATCTGCTCGACGGTAAAAAAATCCATAAAGACACCAGTTTACTCGCAGTTACCAGCCCGGTAGTCGCAGCCGATGCCAGGCGAATGGGCATCACCGAGCGTATCGAATCGTCCGGTGCGATAGTGCTTGAAGGCATGTGCTTCTACCAGAGCTACGCGCGCGAAATGGGCGAAGCCAACGGCTGGAAACGCCTGATGTCGAATTCGGCCAAACTGGTCAATATCATCGGGGGCTATGGTTACCAGCCGACACTATCGAACATGGAAGACTGTGTCGCCTCGGCGATTGCTGGGAAGATCGTTTTATGAAAAGTTTCGAACTACATTGTCATGTTGGTGTAGGCCCTTCAGTTACCGGCGAAGCGCTGGTCGCGGACGACAACTTTTCCGCACGCTACGACCTCGACCGCATCAAGGGTATTTTCTCTCGGCCCCAGCACAAGCTTTTCGGCCAAAGTTATGTCGATAAAATACTGGTATTCAATACCGCCAAGGGCGGCGTTGCGTCGGCCTGGATGCTACACGAAATGGTATCGCGTAAGCTGGCGCCCAGGGCGATCCTGTTTAACAACGTCAACCCGATTCTGGCACAGGGAGGCGCACTAGCCGATATGGCGCTATGTGATCGATTCGCGGAAGGCGACGTCACCCAATTAATCCAGACTGGTGACCGGGTTAGCGTCAACCCCGAACTTGGTCTGGTTACGGTCGAGCGCGATTAGCATCATGCAAACACGTTTTCTCGACTGTAGCAACGAAGTTTCTGAGATACGCGATCCTCCCTCCGGTCGGTTAGTCTGGCTCGGCGACGATCTGAGCGAGAGCGACTGGTTGATTGATATAACCGACGATGCTTTGAATGAAATCACCAGCCTCGCGGCTTTCATTCAGGATAATCCGTTACCAATGTTACAGCGTCGGGTCGACGATGTAGCCATTCCTGCCTGTCAGCGATTGATCAGCATGATGAAATCGATACTGGACGATGGCGTCGGATTTGCGGTGCTAGATCGTCTGCCGGTTGACGAGTATCCAGTCGAAACACTGGTAGAAATTTACTGGATACTCGGGCAATTTATCGGTCGCCCGGTAGCGCAGAAATGGAATGGACAAATGATTTACGATGTACGTGATACCGGCGAGGAATATTCCTACGGCGTGCGTGGATCGCATACCACGGTGGAGCTCGGGTTTCATACAGACAATGCATTCGCACGCATGGTGCCCGACTACGTCGGCCTATTGTGTCGCATTCCTGCCAAAAGCGGTGGGGTTAGCCGATTTTGCAGCCTCTACTCGGTACACCAGCGCATGATGTTACGCTACCCTGAGTTGTTGGCACGCCTGTATCAACCGATGCTATTCGACCGCCAAAAGGAACATCGTGAGAATGCAGAGCCGGTTTGCCTGGCGCCCTACTTCAGCTGGCGTGGCGATCGCCTGTTTGCACGGGCCAATTCATCTTTGGTGCGCAAAGGCTACGAGGTAAGCGGTGAAACCATGGACAATGCACTAGGCGAAGCACTCGATGCCATCGACGAAGTCAGCACGGCAAAAGACCTCTGGTTTGAAGCCCCGCTACAACGAGGTCAGATTCAATACCTCAACAATCACGAGGTCGGGCACTATCGCAGCGAATTCGAAGACTTCGACGAACCCGAACGCAAGCGGCATCTTTTTCGTTTATGGCATCGGGAAGCTGGGAGTGCGAGCTATGATGGGCGGTACCTCCCGTAAGCCCACCGCAAAACGAAATTTTTACAATTAATAAAGTTTCGATTGCTCACTTTGCGAAGTTAGTGCTGTTTTATTCTCAAAGTATTCTGGTTAGCAGCCATTCGAAGTCTAGCGGCTTATTTCTGCAAACAACCCAGAGCCGTCGTTAGAGATTTAAAAATGATCGGCTGCTCACGACCCGTTTAGGCCATTGGTCGACTATCACCAATCTTCTCTGATCGGCCAAAAGCGGACTATTAAACACACCACTATATTTCCTTATACTATGCGGGTCTTAAAATGGAGCTCCGTGATATGATTGTTAAAGATTTACTGCCTCTAGTGAGAGCGACATACAGGTCTTTGTTTTTCAGAGACGAGGCATCCAAAACTATTGCGTGATCATATTCTTGTCCTTTTACTAAAAGCGTTGTCCCGATAAGTTTTGGATATGATAGGGGTCTACCTATATGCCTAAATTGCTTTTGAAACTGTTTTGCAGCTTCTTCTAAATTAAGAGAAGGATCTGATTTGTTTATTGTGAGAACTTTAAGTAAACGGTTAAACAAGTCTCTTGCGTATAACGTGGTTTCAGGAGCATTTTTTAAGTTTTTAAGAACCGAATACAGCCCCTCAGGATTAGGCAAAGCTAGAAAATCATTTGCTGAACTTAGAATTTCAGGATTTCTGGTGTTTGCTTGAATATTCGCTCGTTCTCCTCGTTTTGTGGCTGCGGATAATGCCTCGTTTACGCCGGAGAAGCATTTTTCTC
>JADFJT010000171.1 GCA_022566015.1 Pseudomonadota bacterium
TTATGTAAGCCAATATCCGAAAAGCTTCCGTCATATTAGGAAATGACTGTCTGTAGTGAGCGGCTAAAAAAAATACCGAAATAATGATAAGTTATAATGGTTCTGCACAAAAATACTGTTGCTCTGAATGCTTATCGCTCCATCGTCATTCCGGCATGTTTTTAGCCGGAATCTAAGGTAAATGGGCGCATTATTAATAATTATGGCTCCGTTTTCGATAGATTCCGGCTCGTGGGCCGGAATGACAGGATGGTTTTATAGCGAAATATCGAATTATTTTTAATCACAGTAATTTCATGCAGAGCCATTAAAAAGAATCATATTGGGGTTTGCAAGTTCATCCTGACCCACAGGCTGCCAATAGATTCCGGACCTACGCGGCCCGCTCAGGACGGAATGCCGGTTTCTTATAATTTAGAATAAGTCGTTCCAGACACCCTACAGCGGTGAGCTGGAAACTTCAGAGACATCATGTATTACGGCGAAAAACTTAATAGCATCAGCCATCTGGTAGGAGCTGCACTTGCACTGATCGGCTTCGGTGCATTGCTTAGCGTTAGCCTCCTGTCAGGCGACCCCTGGGTGATTGTCAGTTTTAGTGTATTCGGTGCCTCGATGGTATTGCTTTACACGATGTCGACGCTTTACCACAGCTTCCAACCGCCTGGTCTCAAGCGCATTTTCAGAATATTCGATCATGTATCGATTTATATATTGATAGCGGGAACCTACACGCCTTATATGCTGGTTACCCAGCGTGATGGCAACGGCTGGTTGATAATGGGTATCATCTGGGCTCTCGCTGTTATCGGGATTCTAAGTGAGATTTTTTTATCGGGCCGCGCGGTAAAAGTCGGCCAGCTGATAATTTATTTAGGCATGGGGTGGGCCTGTACTTTCGACTTCGCGAGTCTGAAAGCCGTCATCCCTGAAACAGGGCTGATATGGCTGACCGTCGGCGGCCTGGCTTACACCGGTGGCGTGGTTTTTTATATTCTCGACAAAATGAATAAACTAACCCATGCGCACGGTATCTGGCATTTTTTTGTCCTCGCCGGGACGATTAGTCATTTTATTTCGATCATTGGGTACGTCAGGTAGTCTATTTAGGGCACAATGATGATCTTTGATAACTTGATCAAAGATTCCCTCAGCAATCTTTTATGAGCAATTTCCCGCATCTTCTCTCACCGCTTCTAATCGGCAAAACAGAGGTTCGTAATCGTATCCTGGTTTCGGCTCACGTACCGGGGTTTGCGGTAGATAACAAACCGGGCGAACGCTATATTGCCTATCATCGTACTTACGCCCGCAATGGGGTTGGCCTGCAAATTACCGGTGGCACCCCGGTACACGAGTCGGGATTACTCGGCGTCGGGAGTGATGGTCTATGGAACCTGGATGACAGCATCGTGCCGGGTTATGCGGCACTAAGCGATGCGGTTCACCAGCAAGGCGGGTGCATTCTGGCGCAACTGGCGCATAGCGCAGGCACGGTACTGATCAATCAGCCCGGTCGAGAGAGCTGGTCAGCTTCGGCGATTCGGTCGGAAACCACGGGCAATATAGCGCATGCGATGAGTATTGCTGAAATCGACGAAGTGATCGAGGCATTCGCTGCGGCGGCCGGTCGAGTGGCGGCCGGAAACATGGATGGCGTCGAAATTCTTGGCGCCTTCGGTTATTTACCCCAGGCATTCCTGTCGCCGCTCAGTAATCACCGCGAAGATGGCTATGGTGGTAGTCCGGAAAACAGGATGCGATTTGTGCTGGAATTGCTCGAATCGGTGCGCGCAGCCATTGGACCTGATCGAATTCTTGGCCTGCGAATTCCGGGTGACGAGTTTGAGCCGGAGGGACTGACATTACGTGATATGAAAGTCATCGCGCAACAGATAGCCCAAACAGGGCTCATAGATTACTTAAACGTGATCGCTCATACCAATTTTTCCCATACCGGCAGGGCAAAGCACTGGGCGCCGACGCCCGCCAAACAGGGCATGTTTGTCTATCTGGCACAAGCCATTCGATCGGTCGTCAATATACCGGTATTTGCCGTGGGCAGAATCACCGACCCAACATACGCGGAAAGAATTATAGCCGACCAGCAGGCGGATATGGTTGGCATGACTCGGGCCAATATCTGTGACCCTGAATTAGTGGCGAAGATAAAGCGTGGCGATTTGAAACAAATTCGTCCCTGTGTTGGCGCGAATACCTGTATCGCCAATCGCTATGTCGGCAAGCCTATCAACTGTATGCATAACGCTGCGGTGTCTTCCCCAGAGGTCGAATTAGCGGCGACGGATAATCCGCGAAAAGTGGCGGTAATTGGCGCGGGCCCGGCGGGCCTGGAAGTCGCCCGTATCGCAGCCGAACGGGGACACGAAGTCAATATTTACGAACAAAGTAACAAGGCTGGGGGTCAACTTGCACTGTGGGCCGCTTCCCCGTCCATGGGAGAGCTGGGTAATATTATTCGCTGGCGACTCAGCGAACTGGCAAGAATGGGCGTGACTCTACATTTTAAGCAACCAATGAACCGGGGTGACATCAAATCGATCGGTGCCGATGTGGTCGTGATTGCGACCGGTTCTAACGATTACTGCAGGCCTGTTACGGGGGACCATCAAATTAATATCGTTTCTCCGCATTCACTGTTGCGCGGAGATTCTCCAAAGGCAAAGCAGGCATTGGTATTGAACGAGGGGCGAGGGCAGGCTGGATTGGCGGCGGCCGAATTATTACTCGATCGGGGTGTTGCAGTTGAAATAGTGACCAGCGATATTGCAGTCGCGGCCGATCTTGACCCGACGGTTCGAATCGCCTGGTATACGCGATTAGGGTTGAAAAACTGCCGATTTACCGCTGGCCAGGTTGTCGAGCGCGCGCATTCGGGCGAGGTCACGTTGCGCAATGTTTTTGACGATCGTCGAGAACAGAGAAACAACGTCGATCTGATCGTCGACTGGCCGGGCTGTCGGGCGAACGACGAATTATTAAGTGGATGGGAAGAGAGCGACATCGACTTTTTTAGCATCGGTGATTGCGTCGCGCCACGCACCGTAGAGAACGCGATGAGCGAAGCATTGATGGTCGCCAACAAAATTTAGTCGCACTAAATCGTGTTCCGTCATTCCGGCCTACGAGCCCACTACTGTCCGGGATAAATTTTAAATGTCAGGATTAGCAATAAAATAATGTTGTCATACCGCGACTTGATCGCGGTACCCAGTGACCGCGTCCTGCCCATGGCTAGCAACTGTTTGTTTTTAAACAAGTACTCTAAGCCGCGTTGTGCGAACCGATTTATAAGTCTGGATACCGCGGTCAAGCCGCGGTATGACAGCACTAAATAAATAGCAGTTGGTAAAATTAAGTCCCAATACCCGGGATATCTGATTAGCCATTGTCAGATAACAACTTTTTAGACATCAAAATAATTATACCGGACAGCAATGGGCCTACGAGCCGGAATCTAGCTAATAGGGTGCTCCATTTTAAATAGATTCCCGTTTACACGGCGGTCCGACGTATCGGAATGACGGGTTTTAAGTAAGTGCCTTAGGGTTCAGATCACAATGTTTGCTAGTATAATATACCTCTACCCAAACCGGCTTAACGTTTTTATTACACTAGAGAATCGCTAACCAACTCGTTGGGAATCCTTATGTACAAACTATATTGGGGGCAGGTGACGGGTGCTATGGCACCCCAGATACTGTTGGAAGAAGTGGGCGCTGATTACGAGCGTGTGGTTTTGGATATGAATAAAGGCGAGGAAAACGAAGCCGCTTATCTCAAAATTAACCCGCGTGGGCAAGTTCCGGCCTTGATTTTACCCGATGGTAGTATCCTGACCGAGTCTGCGGCGATGGTGCTTCATATTGCCGATAGCTATCCTGAGTCCGGGCTATTACCATTGCCTGGCAGCGCCGAACGTGCGCAGGTTTACCGGTGGTTAATCTATGCCGTGGCCAATATTTACGAAGCGGATTTGCGTCTGTTTTACAGCGAGCGCTTCACAGCCGAGGCCGGTTGTGCCGATTCAATTAAAAGCAGGGCCAGAGAAGATATAGATGTGTGCTGGGATTTGCTAGAGCAAGTATTGGGTGATGGCCCATTTCTATTAGGCAAGCAATACAGCGTGATCGATCCCTATTTATTGATGCTCGCGCACTGGCATGGGCAGATTGAAACT
>JADFJT010000073.1 GCA_022566015.1 Pseudomonadota bacterium
TGCGATTTAATCGCAGAAGGCATTATTGCGGCGGTTGCAGAAGTGAACATTTCGGTTCCTATTGTAGTGAGGCTCGAAGGTACAAAAGCGCCCGAAGGTACTGAACTGTTAAATAAATGTGATTTGAACCTAATTACGGCTCAGGATTTGGGTGAAGCTGCCGCGAAAATCGTCGCTGCGGTAGGAGAGGCAAAATGAGCGTATTAGTCGATAAAAACACTAAGGTTATTTGCCAGGGTTTCACCGGCAAACAGGGCACTTTCCACTGCGAACAGGCGATTGCTTACGGCACCAAAATGGTGGGTGGGGTTACGCCTGGCAAAGGCGGTCAAACGCATCTTGATTTGCCCGTTTTTAATACGGTTCGAGAAGCGGTGCATGAAACAGGTGCGCAGGCAAGCGTGATCTATGTACCCGCCCCTTTTTGTAAAGATTCAATTATCGAGGCCGCAGAGTCCGGTATCGAGTTAATCGTGTGCATCACCGAAGGTATTCCGACACTCGATATGCTGGAAGCCAAAATTGCGGTTGAGCAATGCGGTGCCCGCTTGATTGGCCCAAATTGTCCAGGAATTATTACCCCGGATGAATGCAAAATTGGCATCATGCCTGGTTCGATTCATATGGCTGGTAAAGTGGGGGTGGTATCGCGTTCGGGAACCCTGACCTACGAATGCGTCAAACAGACTTCGGATCTTAACTATGGGCAAAGCACCTGTATTGGCATAGGTGGAGATCCCATTCCTGGTACTAATTTTATCGATGCGCTGGAATTATTTGAAGCAGACCCTGCAACCCAGGCGATCTTAATGGTTGGTGAGATCGGCGGAACAGCCGAAGAAGAAGCGGCTGAATTCATACAGAGCAATGTCAGTAAACCAGTGGTTTCCTACATCGCAGGCGTCACTGCCCCAAAAGGCAAACGCATGGGCCATGCGGGCGCTATCATCGCCGGCGGTAAAGGTACTGCAGTGGAAAAATTTGCCGCACTCGAAAAAGCGGGCGTATACACGGTTAGATCACCCGCCGAACTAGGTAAGGGCGTTCAGGAGGCAACGGGCTGGTAACCCGTAAATGGAATAACGTCTGATCTAGCCTGGACAATTCATGAATTACCGCGATGATTGCGCAGGATTTTGTTTTCTCAGGAGATTTTCCGAAGAAGTGTCGCTTCAGAGCGCCTACTTTTGGCGGACCAATGGATCCGGCCGACTGAGAAAAATCTCCTGAGGGAACAAAGGACTAGCAAGGGCGTGAGTATATTTATGAAATGTCCGGGCTAGTGCTGGTTAATTTTCTGCCAGTCGCGAAAGCCGTTGCGCAATCAGAAAAAAACTCAGCCCCGCAAAAACCAGTGCAATGAGAACCGGTAGCACCAGATCATAACCGCCGATTTCCCAGATAAGCGAACCGACAAATGGCGCCGACGCGGAACCCACCAGATACAGTAATGCCATAGAACCGAACTTTGCGCCGAAGTTGTCGCCACCGAGAAGCTCTCTTGCGATCACCGGTCGCACAATGCTGACGATGCCATGGCCTGCACCAAACAGGATCACAAAACCGACCAATAGTGCCGGTGTAGTTGCGGTTGCGAATAACAGCAAGATTGCGATTCCGACCATGACAAAACAAGCGATGGTGATTTCATGCATTGTGACATGCCGCTCTGCTGCCATCATCGCCAATCTGCCTGCCACCTGCATTGGGCCAATGAACGAGGCCGCGAAAATCGCCGTATCCAGGTGAATGTTGCGATCGTACAGAATAGGCAACAAGTGATGTATGGTCACACCCTGTGCCAGGGCTAGAAACGAAAAACCAATCGCCACAAACCAAAATGCTGGTCGTCGTAGATAAGCATGGCGATGTATCACCTCTTCTGGCGACTTTATTCCCTGCGCTATTCCGTTTTGTTCCACCGCCCGTGCGCCCAGCCACATCAACGGTGCCGCAATAAAAATCAGTACTGCCGCGAAAATACGAATCGCCACATTCCACCCGAAAGCCTCTGAAAGCGCGTGTGCGCCGGGAAAGCTGATCGTGCTGGCAAATCCGGCAACTAGCGTCACCAGGATAATAGCCTGTTTCGCATTAGCACCCCTGGCATGGGTAAGCAGCGCGAAACAGGGTTCGTAGAGACAACCCGCCATCGCGACACCGATCAAACTCCAAACCAGATAAAATTCGCGCAACTCGGTCACGATGGAGAGCGCGAGCAAACACAAGCCGCCCAACAAGGTGCTACCCGCCATCATTAACGCTCCTTTACCGGCGTCGATTAAACGTCCCGCAAACGGCGCCATAAATGCAGAGACGAAAATAGCGAGGGTTATCGCTGCGGTTAGATCCGCTTTAGACCAGCCGAGCGACTGTTCCCAACGAACCAGCAACGCTGGAAATAGGTAATAAAGTCCAGCCCAAACCAGGGTTTGTGCGAGGGCAAGAAAAATGACGGGTCGGTCTTTTATCATGAATATTTACACGGAATTTTCATTGTAAGCACTGTAAGGGGCAAGAGCTATTCCTAACAACCTTCCAGCATTTCCAACCGTCCCGCTCTGTGGCTCAGTGCCAACCAGAATAAATAATTACCAGATATATCAGCAGTTTTATAAGGTATAGAATAGATGCTAGCCACCTCGCGTGTAAGCCCAGAAAACACGCTGTGCCGACACATCAGTACAATGTTTCTGTAAAATTATGCCGGTGGTTACACCCCCAGGCTGAGTCACTGGCAGATGTTGCTTATACAGGATTTAAGCTTCACTCAAAAATAAATTGAGTCATTTACTGTTCTTCAGGATGTTTAATATAGAACGAGTTAAATATTCCAGACAACAGTGAACTCTGGAGCCTGAATGAAGAAGGTTTAGTGAGGCGGGCTCAACTTTATTTGGTTTCTACCGGATAACCAGCTTCGATCCAGTTGGGCATGCCACTGTGGCTGATGCAGGTTATATGATCCAGCCCCTGAAAACCGAGATTAGTAAATGTGGTTTGAGCACGGCGACCCGAGCGACAGTAAATATATACCTGCTCGAATTCTTTTAACTCATCGACATGCTCTCTTTCGGTGCCTAGCGGTATATTGCGACTACCCGGTACGTGGCCTTTGGCAAATTCCTCGACCGTGCGATTATCCATAATCAGCGTATTGTTCGGTGACTCGCGCCAGATTTCGTGCAAATCATCCATAGTAAAATCGTGTAGCAGATATCGGCGCGGGTCAAAATTGACTCCGACACTGGTATTGGCTGGAACCGCTTCATTTATTTTCTTCGGCAGGTCGAGATTCAGGTTATTCATCAGATCGACAAACGATTTCCTATCGCGGCTATTGCTAAGCCTGGGATTCCATTTCTTTTCCTCACCGATAGTCGACCAGGTTCGACCCTGGTAATCGTGCGCCGGATAGACGATGGTTTCATCACCCAGGATAAACAGCTTTTGGGTAATGCTATCGTAAAGATTAGAAGGATCTCCATCTTGAAAATCGGTTCGGCCACAGCCTCTGATTAGCAGGGTGTCGCCACTGAACACCATACCATCGACGTAATAACAGGTGCAGGCCGAAGTATGGCCCGGTGTCGCGATGGCACGTATCTGGTATTTTCCCAGTGGTAATTCCTGCTGGTCTGCCACTGAAATATCGATTGCCTGGATGCCCGAACTTTCACCAAATACAATCCTGGCTCCAGTCATTTGTCGAATTTTCCCCGAGGAGGTAACATGATCCGCATGAGGGTGGGTTTCGATCGTATAGAGTAATTCGATACCCAGTTCATTGATTATCTGCATATCGCGTTCGAACTGCTCGCGAACTGGGTCTATCAGTGCGCCTTCCCGTGTATTGGAATCGACTAACAAATAAGTATAGGTGCAGCTTTCCCGATCGAACAGTTGCTTGACCATTAATGTAGGTTGGGTAACAGGTATGGTCATGGATATTTGGAACTAATTCTCGCCTAATTCTATGGGAAATAGTATATGCTTTTCAGGCATGGGCACAATCTAAAACGGCCTTGGAAATTAAGATTTAATTCGATATTATTCGCACCCATGAACTTCGAACACTTCATTGATCAGGGCTGGCTTGATAATGCACTTTTGCCCATTGCTGCAGCCCTGCTGGCGATCTCGATCATTGCATTCGGCAATCGGAAAAAACTGCGCCAAACATGGCGGGGATGGAGTACTCGAAGATGCCTGAACCGGATAGGTATCAAGCAAAAATCTAACGTAAAATTTCCCGATGGTTTAGGCGGTCACTTTAATATCGATCGTCTGGTGATGCTGCACGATTCAATCTTGCTGATTTCTATCAAGCCTTTTTCGGGGAATATATACTGCGCCGACAATATCTCCGAGTGGACCCAGGTTGTCGGGCAGAAAAGCTTTAAATTTGAAAATCCGTTATTTGATTTAGAGTACCAGACAAACGCGATCCGAGCTCACGCTCCCGAGGTACCGATTTGTGGATTCCTGTTTTTTGACCACAACGCCACATTCCCCAAAGGATATCCTGAACAGATTTTATTTCCAGGCAATATTCCCGAGTATTTCCTTCGAGCTAATTGCCCAGAGGCTGCCGACATTGTATTGACTTCCTGGAACTTATTGATCGACCTCCCCAAACCCCCGTTGCAACCCGATTCATTTTGAGTAGCTTCGACGCGGCTAATACCAGCATCTTTCGACAGGAGACTATCTCCAAAATTACCAAACACTTGAAAAGTCTCCCTAGAAGATACAAAATACCGCTGCTGATCAACAATGCGATTGGGGTAATCCATAACCTCATACCCCGATTTTAATCTTTAACTGACAATACTAAGCAACATTGGATAACCGAGGAGAATATAATAATGAAACGTCGTGATCTATTAAAAGGTGGTGTAGTCGCTGCCCTGGCTACTGGTGCTACAGCAATATCCGCACCTGCTATTGCCCAGGGCAAAATCGAAATAACCATGGTATCTACCTGGGGTAGAGACTTCCCGGGTCTTGGGACCGGTGCACAGCGATTTGCTAAGCGCCTTATGGCGATGACAGATGGCCGCATAAAAGTTAACTATTTTGCCGCAAATGAACGAGTCAAGGCTTTCGACTCGTTCGACGAAGTCGCTTCTGGCAATGCACAAATGTACCATGCTGCCGACTATTACTGGAAAGGCAAGCACCCGGGCTGGGCCTATTTTACTGGGGTGCCTTTCGGCATGACTTACACTGAAATCAATGCCTGGATTCAATTTGGTGGTGGTCAGGAATTATGGGACGAAATCGCAGCCGGCTATGGCCTCAAATGCCTACCCTGTGGGAACACAGGCGTGCAAATGGGTGGCTGGTTCCGTAAGGAAATGAATTCTGCCGCTGATTTCAAAGGCCTGAAAATGCGTATGCCGGGACTAGGCGGCGATGTTTTAGCCAAAATGGGGGCATCGCCCGTTTCATTACCAGGTGGTCAAATCTACGAAAACCTGGTATCGGGTGCAATAGATGCAACCGAATGGGTAGGCCCGTGGAACGATAGCTTTTATAAATTTTATGAAGCTGCCAAATACTACTATTACCCTGGCATGCACGAACCAGGCTCGCAATTGTCACTAGGCATAAATAAAAAATTCTGGGATGGATTGAGTAAGTCTGATCAGGCCATTATCACGGCCGCAGCAGAAACTGAAAATTCGGTCATGATGTCTGAATACAATGCTAAAAATGGTGCCGCACTAGCTAGTTTAATCGCTGATCAGGGTGTCAAACTGCGTAGTTTCAGCGATGATATATACGACGCCTTTGGTGAGGCCGCGGAAGAAGTGTTTGAAGAAGTTCAGCAACACAGTCCATTGGCCAAGAAGATCCACCAGAGTTTTCTGAAGTCACGTAACGAAGTGGGTGCCTGGGCAAAGATTTCAGACCAGGCATACGTAGCGCAACGCAACCGCGTTCTCGGTCTGTAAGACTAAATATTGAAAGTATGAATATAACGGGGTCTTCGGACTCCGTTTTCTTTCGTCCTGCTGTATTAAATTAGTGTCCATGCTAGCACCTCATCATATCGTATTAATCAGTCGCGCCCTGGCGAATATGATGATTTGCACGATATTTTTATACCTGTTCAACAATTACCTGGTCTACTGGCAGGATTTACCCGGTACTTATAATCTCCTGTCTCACTACGAGTTCCTCGGGCTGGAGCGATTAAACAATAATCTGGATAATGATCAATTGATTCAGGGCTGGATACAGCTGGTTTTGTATCTTGGTGTTTTATTCGCGGGCATCGGATATGCGCTAAAAACAAGATCCCGAACGCTACTACAGGATTCTATACGTTATGCCCGGCTATCCGCCTATATTATCCGGCTTTCGTTTTGGTCGGTGGTTCTGATCGGCTTCATCGATATGCTGATATCATTTTTACGCATCGAAGATATGCTCGAATTCTGGGTGGGCGAGTGGCTTAAGCAGCAATTAGGTCGACCGATTTTCCGGGGCACTTATGTTCACTACCCATTGATCATGATTTCGGCGGTGCTTGCAGCAAGGATTCGCAATATCAGTTTTTCCTGGCTGGCATTGATGGTGGTTCTTGCCGAGTTTCTGATCGTTATCTCGCGTTTCGTATTTTCTTACGAACAGGCGTATATGGGGGATGTCGTACGTTTCTGGTATGCCGCATTATTCCTGTTCGCCAGCGCCTATACCCTGGTAGAAGAAGGTCATGTTCGCGTGGACGTTATCTATGCTGGTTTTAGTCGCCGTACAAAAGCATGGGTCGACACTGTCGGCAGCGTACTGCTCGGCATTCCAATTTGCTGGGTAATATTGATGCACGGCATGGGCGGCAGAGGTAATAGCATTAACGCTCCATTGCTCAGCTTCGAAGTATCGCAAAGCGGCTATGGTATGTATGTGAATTATATCATGGCGGGTTTCCTGGTGATATTTGCGGTTACGATGTTGATTCAATTCGTCAGTTACCTGCTATTCAATATTGACGTGTTGAGTAATCGATCAGATAACCCGGATAAACCCGGTTATCGACAGTTAATCAATTTGGGAAACACAGGTTAATCCATGGAGTTATATTTTCTTGCGCTTTTAGTTTTAATCATGATTATCGCGCTGACTTCGGGTTTCCCTGTCGCTTTTTCTTTACCCGGATCCGCGATTCTTACCGTAGCGATTGCAGCCCTGTGTGGCTATATATTTGAAGGCAATACCGACGCTTATTTTGTACTCGGAGGACCAAATCAATGGCTCAGTGCCGGCGTCACTAATTTTCGAAGTCTATACTGGAACGTTGAACGCGACACCCTGATCGCAATTCCATTGTTTGTTTTTATGGGAATAATGCTCCAGCGTTCAAAAATAGCCGAAGATTTGCTAGTTGCGATGGCGCGGTTATTCGGGCCTGTGCCTGGCGGGCTTGGAATTTCAGTTGTTTTTGTCGGTGCACTGCTCGCTGCTACTACCGGCATCGTGGGTGCTACCGTAATTGCAATGGGACTGATTTCCCTGCCGGCAATGCTGCGTAATAATTATTCCAAATCTCTGGCCTGTGGCACGATTTGCGCTTCGGGTACGCTCGGGCAGATTATCCCACCATCGATAGTGTTAATCATACTGGCGGATCAACTCTCCAACGCGGCCGATCAGGCAGCAACCACCCGAAAAGCCCTGTACAAGGAGGCCACCGGCAGTTTCTCAATGCCCGGAGAATTCGATGTGGTCAGTGCCAGCGCTGGTGATATGTTTATGGGCGCTTTTATTCCTGGGCTGATCCTGGTCGGTCTGTATATGGCTTACATTCTGATATCGGCCATAATCAAACCCGAAAATGCACCTCCAATTCCGTTTGAAGGAAGCTATGACAGAAAGTTTATCGCAGATGTCCTGCTCGCATTGATACCGCCTTTGTCTCTGATCTTTATCGTACTGGGCTCGATTATAATGGGCGTCGCGACGGTCAACCAGGCCGGAGCAATCGGAGCAATCGGTGCAATGATCATGGGTAGTTATCGGCTGATGGAAGGCAAGCCACGAGCATATTATCCAGCCTTCATGGCGATTGCTTCAATTATAGCAATCTTAATTCTGCTTCAGCTGTTCAATCTCAACATCAAGAATATCCAGAGTGGATACGATGCATTTGGTATTGGCCTGGCCGTAATCGCTGTAATTGCACTGCTGGCGGCGATCGGATGGAGTATCTGGCGAGCCTTTAAAATAGATAACACCTTGCAGGGCGTGATGATAGAAACGGCCAAGACCACATCGATGGTTTTCATCATCCTGATCGGGGCCGCCATGCTGACTTCTGCCTTTCGCGGCTTTGGTGGTGAAGTGTTGGTCAAGGAGTACCTGACCAGTTTACCTGGCGGTTTCTGGACTCAATTTATCGTGGTGATGGCGGTTATATTCTTTCTCGGATTTTTTCTCGATTTCATCGAGATAGCAGTCGTCGTAGTTCCCATTGTCGCGCCAATTTTGCTCGCTGACCCGGGTGCGAATATAACCGCTGTCTGGCTAGGTGTAATGATTGGATTGAATATACAAACGTCCTTTTTAACCCCACCGTTTGGGTTCGCTTTGTTTTACCTACGCGGTGTCGCACCGCCCGAGGTTAAAACCTTGCAGATATACAAAGGCGCAATCGCATTTATCGTACTCCAGTTAATTGGTCTTGGTATTGCCGGGGTATATCCCGGCCTGGTCAATTACCTGCCGAAAATAACACACCTAACTTCCGATACGGCGCCACCACCGAGCAATCCGAAATTGCAGGAATGCCTGGAAACATTCATTTTTGCAGATTACGATACCAACCAGGCAGTGATCCTCGCCAGCATCGATGCGATTAAATCGGTCAATATTGCTTACCTGCCTGACGATTATCAGACCTATTTGAGCGAAAGTTATACCAATGCAGGAAAATCTTTCAGGTTAATTGAGCAGGTTCGTGAAGCTTCGCGCCAGTTAAATAACTTTATTCCAGACTATCGACCACTCCATGTTGATGTACGATTTAAGCAACGGGAGATGAAACGACTGAATCGAGAAATCGAATTACTTGAACAGCAGCAACGCGCGACAGACTTGGACGAAGAGGGTTCGAATTCTCCGGTTAAGCCTGTCTCAGAACAAATCACTTTACTGCAAATAGGATACCAGCAGCTCGAAAGTGAAATCCCGCACAACTGGAAAGAAAATCGCAGTCGTTTTGAAAATCTGGCATCAACAGAGAGAAAGGCCAGGCAAAAATATCGTCGTAATGTCGACGAAAGTTACGAAATAATAGTCACCATGCTGAAAATGATATCCGACCGTGAAGCGCTCACATCATTGAGAGACAAATTACCCCTGATGCAGGCAATAATCCTTAACGACCCCGCAGAACAGGCGATGGTATCGATCAAGGCTCTGGGCGGAGAATTCAATTCGATCACCAACGCAAATTCAATCACGTCCAAACTTTCCAGGTCACGGCGAGCGCTGCGAGGGAATAATCCCGATCAGGAAAAATCTATTCGCGAACTAATGTTAGCAATCGACAATCTAGAAGCAGAAATTTCCTGGCGTAGTCGTGCTAATAGTGACCTGAAGCCAGAACTTCAGGCCTACGAACAGTCGATCAGCAAAACTATCGGTATGCGCCAACAGGAACGACTAACCGATGATCAGGCAGAAAGCGTTGCTTCGTGCCTCGCAGTGCATAAAGATATTTCTTTATATTTTTAGGCCCTTCTGCCTCGGTGCGGGATATGCCTGTAAGATTGAATATATTTGACTGATCGTGTATCCATAATCAGTCATCCAGCTCATGTAGGCTGAAGAATTTCGGCCCAACACTCCTAATTTATCCAATCGATTTAAGAAGGATTCTATTCGAGTAATTTAAGGCCGCTAATACTGTCTCCAGGGTTGATATCATGAGACCCGGCATTCAATTCGATCACATATAGCGAAGGCTGCGAAACTCCGTAACTTGTGCAGAAAGCAGTATCGCAAGGCTGCAATAGTTTTATTGCGATTACCCGGTCGTCTTCATCCACCCAGATAACCGTTAGAGGAATGAATGTATTTTTCATCCATATGCGATGGTCACCCGGCCTGTTGTAAATAAAAAGCATTCCCTCTTTATTAGCCAGACTCGGCCGAAACATCAAACCCTGGCTTCGCTGCGCCTGCGTTTTAGCGATTTCCAGCCGGTACTTTGCGTGGTTGATTACGATATCGATCTTGTCGAATGATTCCAGATCCGAAATTGCCGATACTGATAAAGAAAAAAAAGATATCAGGCACAGGAGCGCTAAATTCTGGATGTCAATTCTAGTAGTATGTTTGTTGAGCACCTTTAATTTTCATCCTGCTTTTATTTAAATTTAAGACTATTTGTGGCTCTTGTTACAGCACTGGCCTTAGATCTGACTAGCGTACCTGGGATAAATAATGAATTTCACTTCAATTAACCTAAAACTTAATGCTTGTTTTTAAAGTCAATTCTGAGATATTATCTGCAATAAGCTGATTTTATTGAATTTTATACTGATTAACTACAATTTTGTGACGCAGTTCCATATTCAGTCAAAAATTACTAGATTAATAGCACAATGGGTCTAAACTTGCCTCCCCTGCTATTAGAATCAATTACGGAGCGACTAAAATTGATTTCGAATACAGATAATACCAATATTATAAAAAATAAAACCACGGTTGAGCCGTACGAAAATGCCCGCCGTTTGAGCATATTGCGTCGTCAGCGCAAAGTTCTCATCGTC
Source organism: Pseudomonadota bacterium (assembly GCA_022566015.1). Lineage (GTDB taxonomy): Bacteria > Pseudomonadota > Gammaproteobacteria. The sequence goes on from JADFJT010000073.1 coordinate 10,785, forward strand.
GATGACGAATCTACCGGCCGTACTATCCTGACCAAAATCGTACAACAGATCGAAGATGGTATCAGCGTCGATGCCTTCGATAATCCTATTGAGGCACTGAGCTGGCTAGACAGTAACCATCCAGATTTGATCATCACAGATTACCGCATGCCAGATATCAATGGCGTCGATTTAATCCGCAAAATACGTGAAATGCCGACTTGTCAGGATATCCCAATCATGATGATTACCGTCGTCAGTGAAAAATCGGTTCGTTATGATGCACTCGAGGCGGGCGCGACCGCTTTTCTAACCCGCCCTATAGACCAGATAGAATGTCGAACCAGTTGCCACAATCTTTTAAAACTGCACGAACAACAGTCAATCATACAGGATCGAGCTGACTGGCTGGCGCGACAGGTTGAAGTTGCGACACAGCAAATAGCCGCTCGCGAAAGAGAAACCTTGTTAAGGCTCGCTAAAGCGGGCGAATATCGCGATAAAACGACCGGCTTCCATGTAGTACGAATGGCCAAGTACGCTCGTCAAATAGCGGAAGCGCTTGGCCTCAGCGAAAGAGAATGCGAAGAGATCGAATACGCTGCACCGATGCACGATATCGGAAAAATCGGTATCGAAGACAGTATTTTACTGAAACCAGGAAAATTGGAACAGACAGAATGGTCAGTCATGCAAACCCATACCACCATTGGCCATGCGATTCTGTCCGACAGTCAGTCGCGATATATTCAAACGGGTTCAATCATTGCCCTCAATCACCATGAAAGATTCGATGGCACAGGTTATCCAAATGGACTGGCAGGCAAAAACATCCCATTGGTCGCCCGCATCGTCGCAGTAGCCGATGTTTATGATGCGCTGGTTTCAACCCGACCCTACAAACAGGCCTGGTCCGTCGACGATGCGCAGGATTACCTCGAGAAACACGCTGGTACTCAGTTTGACCCCTTGTGCGTGGAAGCCTTTTTCGAACGCATCGACAATGTACACAGCATCCAGTCTGACTTAAGCGATCACTAATAAGGGTCGCAAATTTATCTCGATGGAATTGACTCAGAAAAAATCCAGCTGGTTTGCCAAACTCAATGCTCGGTTAAAGAAAACGGGCGATTCCGAACCCGAACAGGCCAAACTCCGGCTAACGATTGCTTCCCTTTTAGTACTCTATTTTTGCATCCCCTGGTCTAGCGACGACAGTTTCGCCGATATATTTAGTTCGGTGCCAAACGTAATAATAGTTATCGCATCCAGCTTTGCACTTATGATATTTATTGCCATTATACATAATCCCCAGCCTTCGCCGACGAGACGAATAGCTGGCATCGTGCTGGATCTGGTTTCATTGTCAATCATTCTATACTGGACCGCAGGCGATCACGTACCATTATTCGTATTCTATTTATGGGTCACTCTGGGAAATGGTTTCAGATACGGCACGCTTTATCTCTACATATCTTTTGCCGTTAGCCTGGTCGGATTTTCCTCAGCTTTATACTGGAGTTCTTACTGGCAGGAAAACCAGTCATTTGCGATTAGTCTTTTGATCATATTATTGGTACTGCCGCTTTACTCGGCCGTACTACTAAAAAAATTACACGCAGCGATCGCCTCGGCAAAACATGCAAACGAAGCTAAGAGCCGGTTTTTGGCCAATATGTCCCACGAACTGCGAACACCGCTGAACGGTGTCATAGGTATGGGAGACTTATTAAGGGAAACCAAATTAAACTACGAGCAGCGGGAACTATTGGGAACGATGCACAGTTCGGCTAATGCGCTCCTGGAATTGATTGAAAATGTACTCGATATTGCAAAAATAGAGTCGGGAAAAATACTCATCGACACCAAGGAACTGGATTTACACGCGTTAGTTAACAGTGTGATTTACATGTTAGCTCCAATGGGTGAAAAGAAAGACTTAACCGTATCCTGCACCTTCGAACCGGACACCCCATTTGCGCTCCAGGGCGATCAACAACACTTACGTCAGGTACTGATTAATCTGGTTAACAATGCAATAAAGTTCACCGAAAAAGGGTCAGTAATCGTGCAGGTCAGGATGGTGGGTGGCACAGAATTAAGACCCAATATTCGATTCGAGATTTCCGATACCGGCATCGGTATCGAAGAGAAGTACATTAACAAAATTTTTGACGATTTCACCCAGGTTGATGCGACTACTAGCCGTTCATTTGGAGGCACCGGTCTCGGTACTACCATATCCAGAGAACTCGTCAATCTTATGGGTGGAAATATAGGCGTAGAAAGCCAGATCGGACAGGGCTCGATGTTCTGGTTCGAGATACCATTTAAAGTCAGCAAAAGTTCTCCAGCCAGCATTTCAAAAAATAATATATTACTTTTGGCGAGTGAAGATACTGCTTCGGTGATCAGACCAGCCCTGAAAAGCTGGGAAGTTAATTTCGACTGGGTCAGGTCTTCTACCCGAGCTCTCTCCCAGCTAGTTAAGGCAATAGATGATGACACACCGTATGAAACTGTTATTGTCGATCAGGCTAGTCTGATCGATATCAATGCCGTTCAATTCGCTCAAATGGTCAGGTCGGAGGGCCTGCTCGAAAATACCTCACTGGTATTAATCAATTCATCTGATACGATGATTGATGCAAATCGCACCAATCACTACTACATTTCCACCCTCGAAACGCCAGAGGAAAAGCGCTTACTATTTAACGCTTTGCATGCGGCTCAAAGCGTTAATTTCACTGACAGTAAAATTGTCACGATGGCTGAGCACTACGCAAAACAGGCAGGCGCAAAAGCTCTCAATATTTTAGTAGCCGAGGATAATACGGTCAATCAACGCGTTATCGAAGGCATTCTCAGGAATGCAGGCCACAATGTACGAATTGCAAATTCAGGCGATAAAACTCTAGATATTCTGAGTGACGAACTCGACAGTATCGACATGCTTATTCTCGACATGAACATGCCCGAAATTTCAGGAATAGAAGTAGTAAAATCGCTTCGCTTTATGGATACGAGCGCTAGACTCCCGGTCATTATGCTCACAGCAGATGCAACCCCGGAGGCTAAAGAAGCATCGTTAAGTGCCGGAGCCAATCGTTTTTTAACCAAACCGATCGATGCCAAAGGCATGCTCGAATGTATAGCGTCACTGTCCCGAAAAATACGGACTAAGGAAAGCGGAAAGAAACCTGAGCAAATTCGGAAATCAAAGGTTAAAAGCAATTATCCCGAGTCGGAATGGTATGATCACACCGTATTACATGAACTGGAAATATTGGGTGAAGATTCGGAATTTGTTAAATCCTTGATAGAAAATTTTATTAAAGATGGCAAACAGCATGTGTCGAACATCAATAAATCAATGCAGGAGGATTATCTGGAGTATCGCGAAAGTCTGCATGCGTTAAAAGGGTCGGCCACCGAACTCGGCGCATTCAAATTAATTGAAATATGCGTAACTGGCGAGTCGGCCAAACCCTACGATATGGGTAGCAATAAAATACTCTATGCCTGTAAACAGATAGAAGAAGTATTCAAAAATACCATAATTGCATTAGACGAAGCGGTTACTGCTCGTCAAGAATTCTACCCGGGCAAATCCACCAGGCATTAAGTTAGCATCAAACGGATTTTTTTACATTTTGCCGATTTACCAACCTTTGCATCATGCGTAAATCCTTGCTGCTCAAGCGTAATGCAGCATCAACCCAGATTTTTGCAACATCAATTAATTCGTCATAGCTAATCTTGTTACAAATATCGCGCACCTTTCTAATCGCACTATAACTATTGGAATAGCGGCTCGCAGCCTTTGTGTATTTATAAACTTCCATTTCTCCTTCGCCTTTTTCAGCAAGAATATCGACTACACCCATTTCATACAATTCTTCCGAATTATATAGTTGACCGCTGAGAATAATTTTTTCGGCCAGTGAAGTACCCACCTTTCTAGAGAGCAGGGAATAGGCACCCATACCTGGGAATAGATTAAACAGGACTTCGGGCAAGCCCATTTTTACGCCTTTTTCTGCAATCAGCAAATTACTCGCCAAAGCTGCTTCAAATCCTCCGCCAAGCGCATCTCCCTGAACTAGAGCGATGGTAGTTAGCTCGCAACCTAAATGATTCATATTTTCATGTAATATATCGATGCACTTAATCGCATAATTGAACAAACCATCTGGATCACGTTTCTCAATATAATTTTTGAACAGGTTCAGATCTCCACCCAGATTAAATACACCATCGACATCAGAGCCGATAACGATGTAGTCATATTTTTCACCCTTACTCTCCAGCATTTCTTCCTTGGTAAGGCGAATATAACTGTGAAATTCAGATAGCAACTTGGGAGTAAAACACGGCCTTGGTTCGCCTCTCATCATACACCAGGAAATTTTGTACTTGCTATCGAAATGGATCTTTAGTTGCTTTGCTGGAACTTCACTAGGTATGAAATGAGTCGATTGATCTATTAGTGCTACGTTGCTCATCTGTCTCTCCGGTTATCTTCTACAAATCTTCTGGGATTCGAAATTAATTATATTCTGGAGGTGTCCAAGTAGGAGTTATGGACCGCCTCTTTTAACTCCTTCGCGAAATTTCCGCCCAGCTTTAGTTGGAAACTAATTTAACGGAAAAATATTTGAATGCAAGCAAACTGTGAACTCGGTCACACTTTCAAACTAAGAATTTACATTAACAACGGTAATTATATGATTGAAATTATTGAGGTAAGTTATCAATAAATTATTTTAAAAAAAATTT
>JADFJT010000003.1 GCA_022566015.1 Pseudomonadota bacterium
CATCAGCAGGCGCCAGCCGGATTCCTGAAGTGGGTCGTATTCGACCAGCCGTTCAGCAGATTCGATTGCAGCGTGATATTGTGATTCGGCAATCTGAAGTTGGCTTAAACTGGACAGGGCTTCGACGATCAATCGACGCAATCGATCGCGTTCTTTGGCCAGCCACTCCTGGCAGGCTGAATCGCGAATGGCGATTCCTTCCAGGAATTCACCCTGGTAGAGCTCGGCTGCCTTAGACAGGTTTTCCAGCGTCGGATCGTCCACCAGTTGCTCGAATTCATGGGCATCGACCTGAACTTGGTCAGTGACGAGCCTGACCGTCGTGCGTTCGATTTGCAAGAGATCGGGCACTTCTGTTTTGCAAGCCTTCTTGATCGAGCTAAGCGATTGACGAAGCGAATTTCTGGCCTGGTCTTCACCGCGATCACTCCACAGTAGATTGATCAGCCGGTCTCGCGGATGACGAATGCCAGGTGCCAACGCCAGGTAGGCCAATAGTACTTCGGATTTACGTGTTGACAGGCTCAAAGGCTTTCCGGAGGGCAGTTTGCACTCCATTTGGCCAAATAATTTGAGCTTCAAAACTGGCATTTCGTCCTGGAGTCAGTTTAATTCGGATTTATTTCAAGTATAAATCCATTTTATTTCAATAGCTTACAATATTTAATGATTTTTTAATGATTATTTTGTGGGATTTAATGTCATTGCGCAAGGAAATTAATGCTCGCTTGCGAGAATGCCTCCGTCGAAAACAAACAAACAGCAAAGAGGCACCTAAAATGAGAAGAGTAAGAACCTATATAAACACCTACGATAACGCGTTAGTGATGTTTACTGCTGGAGTTGAGCGGATCGTTAGAGATCACATGACACATCCATCAGCATACGACGACCAGGAATTGCGTGCAATGGAAAGAACGTCAAAAAAGCAGACTGTGCCTATTAGTCTTTTTGCTGTTCTTGCGCAGCAGCTATTTTGGGGAAAGACCGGTCATCAATCTTAAATAATCAGCCGAAAGCGACGAGTGCCAGCAATCGGGACTCGACGTGGACTTTACGAAAATGTTGTGTAATCTATGATGCGTTGAAATTAAGTAAAATAATAATACCTTGAAGATTTTGATTTTTGTCCTGCTGGTGCTGATCGCTAGCGAGGGAATGGCGCATAGCTTTAAAATTGGATTCGTAGCCCCGATGTCGGGGCCGCAGGAAGATTCTGGGCGGCAGGCACTCGATGGCTTTATGCTCGCTACCACTGAAGAAGATGCGCATGCAGATGAAGATTCGGACGGCCATCTCGGTGGTCTTGATTCTTACGTCATTGAAATCGACAGTTCGGCAGGTGATGCAACGACCATCGAGCGGATTGAGAATTTGGTAAGAAGCGATAAACCGCTATTTGTGGCAGGCCTTTTTTCAATGGATTTGGCCATTCAAATTGTAGATATACTGAAAAAAAATGGAACTGTCCTGGTCAATTCGTTTGACAGTACGATGTGGCGGCGGGTAGCCGAAACGCCGGATCAGCTCACCACGTTTGGAGGAGGATCGTTTAATTCGGCGTTTAAGAAAGCTTATGGTTATGCCCCGAACGCAAACGTTCTCCAGGGATATATCGCAGCCCGAATGATAGCGTCGACGGTTCGATCCCTGCCGGAATCGCTACTTGAAGACCGTGACGAATTGGCACGAGCGCTTAGCTGGATTCAGTAATAACGCTAGCGGGCTAATATGGACAAAGACGTTAGCCAGGAACTACTCGATGTTGTTGATGAAAACGATCAGATCGTGGACGTTAAAACACGCGGCGAAATTCATAAACTGGGCTTAATGCATCGTGCTTCGCACATCCTGGTGTTTAATAGCCAGGGGAAATTATTTCTTCAAAAACGCTCGATGAACAAGGATGAAAATCCGGGTCTGTGGGATACCTCGGCGGCTGGTCATGTCGATAGTGGGGAGGATTACCTCGCCTGCGCGGTACGCGAACTCGACGAGGAACTGGGTATATCGGGCGAGGTCTCTCTGATACTTTTATTTCGAATACCGGCATCGTCGCAGACAGGGATGGAGCACTGCGCAATTTATGCCTGCCAATTCGATGGGCCACTGACATTACAGGCCGAAGAAATTGACGAGGGGCTATGGGTCAGTCCGGAAATGATGAGCCAACGGGTAAAAGATTCAGATCCAGGTCTGACCGAAGGGGCGAAATTAATCTGGAAACTGTATTGCGGGCGGTACGGTACTTCATCCTGGATAGATACTTTATCGGAATAGACCTGCTCTAAATTTTGGTGGCTCGTCCTACGCGCTTTGAATTTGAATCTTTATATTATCCTGTTTTGGACTGAGTTGTGAAACCCAGTGAGAATCCAGGTGAAACCATCGATTGGGAATGAGTTTTCGGAAAAATTGAGAATGTAATGGCTTCTCGCCCTGCCTGACTTCAATCGTCGTTTTACCCAAAAATTCAGCCGTGCGGAAAGTGAAGTGGTTCAGGGGCAGTTGAGTGTTATATTCTGGAACAATGATGTTTGGCGAAATCCAGACGAGCGGCGTATTCACTTCTATCAGTATACGGTTGTTCGTTGGCCAGAAGTTTGTGGACAAATAACTGACGATACAATCAGCGACGTGTTTTCCTTCCAGCGCGGCGGTATCGGCTTTTTCTACGCCATGCAAAAGGTTGCCGGCGGCGAAGATGCCTTGCTTTGAAGTTCTCAGATTTTGGTCAATTTCGGGACCCTTGGTATATTTGTTTAGCGTGATATTTCCTTTTCTGGCCAGGTCATGATCTGGAATCCAGTCACCAGTGAATATAAGTGTGTCGCATTCAAGTTGTTTTTTTTCTCCGGTTTGGGTGGAGGTAATTTCAATCGCCTCTACTCGATTTATTCCGTGAATATAGGAGACTTTATAATTGGTTAACAAAGGCGTGCGATAATAGAACCGGGTGCCCCAGTAAAATGGCAAATAGGTTTGGTGCTGGCCGTGTTCGGTGATCATTGCTGCTACCTCGGTGCCGCTGCTACGCAGGGTGTGTAGCGCTGAATAGCTGACGTGTTCGGCGCCTACGACGATGGCTTTTTTCCCTATTTTTAGTTTTTTTAGGTAGATCAGTTGTTGTAATGAGCCGGTATTGTATATTCCGCAGGGACGACTTCCAGGGATGAGCTTGGCGGCACGTGGCCGTTCGCGGCAGCCGGTGGTCAGTAGTATGGCATTGGCGGTGATGTTTTTTAAACCATCTGGACTGGTGACCTGTAGCGAATGATCGTCGGTCCAGTGTTGCGCAGTGGTTTCGGTGGCGATTTCTACTCCTGCCTGTTCTGCTCGTCGCACATTTATTTGTGCATAGGATGGGCCGTTAAGAAGTCGACGCAGGTCGAACCAACCGAAGCCGGTGTGATAACAATGTCGGGGTATGCCGCCGGCCTGTGATTCTCTATCGACGACCAGCACTTTTTCTACACCTAGTTTTCGTAGTTGGGTGGCGGCGGCGAGACCAGCAGGACCGGCGCCGATGATTAATACGTCGGTGTTAATTTGTTGCGGCTGAATCATGTTATTGGTCCACGGCCAACAGTTCGTTTTGGGACATAGGACCCCATTGCGCCATGATTTCAACCAGCTCGGCGGTACAATAAAATCCCTGGCAGCGGCCCTGTAAGCAGCGGGTGCGTCTGCGTAGGCCATCCAGATTGGGGGGAGGCAATGGGGAATTCATCGCGTCGATGATTTCGCCCCGGCTGACTTGTTCGCAGTGGCACAGGATTCTGCCGTAATCCGGGTTTTGTTTGATGCAGTCCGGGTTGTGGCTGACCTTCTTATATTGGTCTTCTCCGAGATAGGGCATGGCGATGGATTTGAATGCGTCTGTGGGTTGCAGTGTCAAATCCGATGCGCGCAGTAGCTCCACGACGTATTCTGCGATACCCATGGACCCGGAGAGGCCGGTGGAACGAATACCGCCGACACACAGATAGCGTTGTTTTTCGTCCAGATGGATTTGATAATCTTCATGTTCGGTGGCGGCTCGTAAGCCGGAATAAGTGGCGGTGATTTCTTCTTGTTGTAGTGCTGGAAGAATTTGTCGTCCCATTTTTTGCAACAATAGGTAACCGTCCTGGGTGGTGGCGGTATCGTGCTTATTGGGCAGGTCTTCGGCGGTTGGGCCTAATAACAGATTGCCAAAAACCGTGGGGGCCAGCATGACGCCTTTGGTGGTTTGTGTGGGGACAGGAAGAATAATGTGTGACAGCAGGGAACGGGATGCCTTGTCGTAAATGATGAGTTGTCCTCTCCGGGCGGTGACCCTGAATCGGTTGTGACCGAATAGTTGGTCAATTTTATCGGAGTAAAGTCCGGCAGCATTGATGACCCAGCTGGCGTTGATGGTTTTTTGTCGGCAAGTGAGTTGGGTGATATTATTTCCCCGGGTGATGCTTGTTACCGGGTGGTTAAATAGAAAATCCACACCATTGATTTTTGCCTGAGTGGCGAAGGCCAGGACCGGGGTGAATGGGCAGATAATACCTTCTTCTTTTATATTAAGACCACCCAATACGCCGGGACCAAGATGTGGTTCTATCTGGTATATTTGTGCCGCTGTCAGCGGATGTAAGGTTTCGCCATTTTTCCGCGCATCTTCCTCCAGGGCAGGAAGTTTGCCCAGCTGTTCCTGATTCCAGGCAACCAGGATTCCACCGGTGTGCTCAATGGGGATACCCACTTCTAACGCGTAAGATTTTAGCCGTTTAATACTTCGTTTGAGCAGGCGGGCTTCCAGCGAACCCGGGGGTGCATCAAAACCAGTGTGGAACAGGGCGGTGTTGGCTTTGCTGGTGCCGGCGCCAACATCCGGGCCGGCTTCAATCAAAACGGTGTTGAGCCGATATTGTGCCAGCTCTCTTGCGATGGCGGTACCGACCACACCACCGCCGATTATTGCGATATCATAGCCTGGTTGAGTCATTTCCATTATTTACCAAATCACTATTGCCCAGTGTTTCTGATTGGCGATTTTCTCTAGCTTCGAGTTGGCTCATGCGCAGTCATTAGATAATTTAAATGCAATGTTACTTTTTTGCTAAACGCAGTCAAACGATAGTCTTTACGCTTATCATGTCAAAATAAAAAATAACCATCGAATTTCTCGATCGACACTGAAGTAAAAGTGCAAATTGTTATGGCTACAGCGATGAATCGCTTAAATCACATTGGGAAAGTAGCGTGATTCAGGATGGTGTCCTGAACTCGATGTTATCTCGAATCTGGAATGCAGGACAAATATCTAGCTAGCTTTAATAGCGGTAAACAACCCCCACCGATGATCGCCCGAGCCAGCCCTGTCAAGCTTCCCACGCCAGCTTTGTGCCAATTTTAATCGAATTGGTTCCGCTAAATCCAGGCCACTAATTTTACTCAATTCAGTCTGCAATATAACGATGAATCTATCAGTCAAATCCTGATGATCCACCTGCGTCAAACCAGCCCTGGAAATCAGCTTCACGTATTCGGGAAATGTATGCAAAAAATAATCCCGATCTTTAACATACTCGGAAAACTCGTCCGTCCAGCGTTTTTCACCGCAACAATAGTCGGTAAACAACAATTTTCCACCGGGTTTTAGCAATGAGTTTAGCACTGAAAATAAGCGTGATTTGTCGGTAATATGCAAAAACACATCGCGGCTATAAATTGCATCGTAGTACTCCGAACGATCCATTTCCAGACAGTCACCTTGTTCAAATTTAACGCATTTGGCTAATTGGTAGCCAGACAATTTTTTCCCCGCCAGTGCAAGCATATTTTTGGACAGGTCAATGCCATCGACAATCAATCCAAATTCGCGCGCCATCACAAATGCGCTACCGCCCAAACCGCAACCCACATCGAGCACCCGTGAACCGCGCTCAAGTTTCATTTTTCCAATCAGCTCCACTGCCATTTCATACCCACCAGGGCTGACAAAATCCTCGCCAAATACCGATTCATATTGTCGAATCGAAGCGGTTGAATATTGTGTCGAATCGAGGGCTTCCTGAGTAATTTCCCCTGACTGATTCATCGAGGCCCCTGACTGATTGGTTCGAGATGCTGAGGATAATTGTCACTCACCATCCATTTTCGGCAAGGCTCGTAACGGCCCGAGTATTGCAATTTATTCGAATACTTACCGGTCGGATTTTTTAATCTAAAACGGGTGAGATCGCCAGCATAGGTGATCGGTATGCTTTCCATAGTGAGTAGGTTACCCATCGATGCCATCGATATCGCTTTTAATTAATGACTTTTTACTAATACAGATATCGGGTAGCATAGTCGACCAGGGCCAGAAGGAACAGATACGAAATACTAATTCGGACTAGTTCATCGGCGATAGCGGGAATATCATCGATAAAATTGGTTAAATTGTGATTCGTTTTACTTGTTTTAGACCGTGTCTGAGCGGTATGATGTCGTCTGGATAAAATCTTTATTTTTACCCAGTCAAAAATAATTACCTACTGGCTAGATTATTAATCGACGCCCACTAAACCTCTGGAGGAGAAGCAACATGATAACAAGAATATTCAAGAAGAGCGCATTGATAACCTGCATTGCTGCGATATCAATGTTCGCATTTACTAACCCTGCATTCGCGGTTGATCTGACCGTATACACTGCTATTGAGGCAGAAGATCTTAAGCGTTATGCAGAAACTTTTAACAAAGAGCACCCTGATATCAAAATCAAATGGGTGAGAGACTCTACAGGGATAGTTACCGCCAAGCTACTCGCGGAAAAAAATAACCCGCAAGCCGATGTTATCTGGGGAATTGCAGCAACATCCTTGCTGATAATGAAAGCTGAAGGGATGTTTGTAGCTTACGAGCCAAAGGGCCTTGAAAACCTGGACCCGAAATTTTATGACACTGACTCACCGCCCAGCTGGGTTGGTATGGATGCGTGGGTGGCAGCGATATGCTACAACACTATCGAAGCTGCTAAATATAATCTGTCTCCGCCAAAAACCTGGTGGGACCTCACTAAAGCAATGTACAAGGGTCATGTGATCATGCCGAACCCGAATTCATCCGGAACCGGCTTTCTCGATGTCTCCAGCTGGTTACAAATGTTTGGTGAAACCGGCGGTTGGGCCTATATGGATGCGCTGCATGAAAATATCGCGCGTTATACTCACTCGGGTTCCAAGCCCTGCAAACTGGCAGCCGCAGGGGAAATCCCAGTCGGCGTATCCTTTGCGTTTCGCGGTGCGAAATCAAAAGCCAAGGGTGCACCCATTGATATCATCATTCCACGTGAGGGTATAGGCTGGGACATGGAAGCTTCTGCCATTATTGCCGGCACTGATAAACTGGATGCTGCGAAAAAGCTCATGGACTGGTCCATTACCAAAACTGCCATGGAAATGTATAACACAGCTTATGCCGTAGTTGCGTATAAAGGCCTCGCAAAACCAGTGAAGTATTTCCCACCCGAAACGCTTTCCAGGTTGATTGACAATGATTTCGACTTTGCAGCCAATAACAGAAAACGAATTCTGGCCGAATGGCAAAAACGCTACGATTCAAAGTCTGATCCGAAGAATTAGCATTGCGATTTGAGTAGGCTACGGCCTGATCGATGTCCAGGATCAGGCCGTACCATTTCTGGCAGCTTACCAACTACACCCGCACCCATTCCCATCACCAAAATTACTATTCGATATGAGTGAACAGCAAGCGGTCAATACCGAGAATGCTAAGCCTTATCTTCAGATAGACCGGTTGACTAAAAAATTCGGCGATTTTATTGCGCTGGACCAGGTATCACTCGATGTATTTGAAGGCGAATTCATTTTCTTTCTGGGGCCTTCGGGTTGCGGAAAGACAACATTTCTCCGAGCCCTGGCCGGTCTTGATATTCAAACCTCCGGAACGGTGCGGCAGGCTGGTATCGACATTTCGGCATTACCGCCATCGGAACGAGACTTTGGTATCGTGTTCCAGTCTTATGCGTTATTTCCAAACCTGACCTCTGAAAGAAATATCGCATTTGGCCTCGAAAATCAAAAGTTCAGTAAGGCCGATGTCGCCAAACGAGTATCCGAGCTGCTGGAACTGGTGGGGCTTCCAGAACAGGGTAAAAAGTATCCGGCACAACTGTCGGGTGGCCAGCAGCAACGCATTGCCCTTGCCAGGGCACTGGCAACTTCACCGGGCCTGTTATTGCTCGATGAACCCCTATCCGCACTCGACGCGAAGGTACGCACCCATTTACGCCATGAAATGAAAGCGCTTCAGAGGCGGTTGGGCGTCACCACCGTGATGGTTACACACGATCAGGAAGAGGCGTTGGCGATGGCCGATCGTATCGTTGTCATGAATCAGGGCGTCATAGAGCAAATTGGCACACCGACAGAAATTTATCGTGATCCCAGCACCTTGTTTGTCGCCGATTTTATCGGTGAGATGAATCAATTCAAAGGAAAGGCTGGCAGCAAGAATACTGTCACAATCGGTGATGTTACATTCGCTTCACAGGAACACGACATGCAACAGCATACACCTGTGATCGTTGCGATTCGCCCCGAGGACATAGTGCCCCATGGTGAAGGTGCAAGTTCTCAGAGAGCTACCGAATCGGGTTCTACTACGGAGAATATATTCGATGCCACAGTCGAAAATATGGAATTTTTGGGTTCATTCTGGCGGGTTTCGCTAAACACCACCTTTATTGGCGATTCGCAGATGGTTGTCGACATGTCGATAAATGCGGTTCGACACATGGATGTTGCGATTGGTCATTCAATTACCGTAGAGTTTCAGTCAGATCGGCTACGGGTATTCCCGGCCGACACTCATACTGTTTGATGTCTATCTCGGTCGAAACGTCCGCCATACCTAGCGCCCCGATTATTCGTCCTAAAACCAGTAAGGACGATCGAACTATGATCGCCTTCATGCTGGTCATTGGCCTGTACCTGATTATTGCGCTGGCCTTGCCGCTCTATGCGATGTTGTCCAAGTCTTTTTCGACTTATTCATTCGATTTGAGTAATTTTGAATTTCAGGTCGATAAAGGTGAGGGTTGGAGTGAGCCCATCACCGCCCTGGCTCTCAATGAAAATCTAAATGTGGTTAAACCCGAAGAGCTGAAAACCAGTTCCGACGGAAGGTTAGGGGTAACTGCATTTTTTCCCGATTTCAACTTCCGTAGTCCGACTAAATACAGGCTACGTCAAATAAGGCTCGATAGTTCTTTTTTGGTCGGCAGCAAGCGCGTCGCCGATACCGAGTGGCACGAGTATGAATCGAACCAATTCAGGCGTATCGTCCTGCGCCCGTCATCTGCGACAGGGCTGGAAAATTTTCGCACTTATTTCTCGACACCTGCGCTTTTCCGTTCCATTGAAAATTCACTATTTATTGCCGTACTGAGCACCATAATAACCGTTAGCCTGGCATTTGGATTCGCTTATGCGCTTAATCGCAGCAAAATGCGTTTCAAAGGAGTATTTCGATTGATCGCCATGGCGCCGATACTGGTGCCATCCTTATTGCCGGGTATAGCGCTGGTCTACCTGTTTGGCAATCAGGGTATGATCAAGGGGATGTTGTTCGGCGAATCTATCTACGGGCCGATCGGAATCGTGATCGGGTCGGTGTTTTTTACCTTTCCACATGCCTTGATCATTATTACCACGGCGCTGGCCATTTCGGATTCAAGACTATATGAAGCTGCGATATCGCTGCGCGCCAGTCGCTGGAGAACCTTCTGGACAGTCACCATTCCTGGTGCCCGCTATGGATTAATATCGGCAGCATTTGTTGTTTTCAACCTGGTAATCACCGATTTCGGTCTGCCAAAGGTCATTGGTGGTCAGTACAACATGCTTGCCGTGGATATTTATAAACAGGTAATTGGCCAGCAGAATTTTGAAATGGGCGCAGTGGTCTCGGTAGTTCTGTTGATTCCGGCGTTATTTGCATTTTCTATTGACCGCTACGTACAGAAACGACAGGTCGCTGTGTTGACGGCGCAATCGGTACCATTTGAAGCAAAGCCACATAAACAATTTGATTTGATCTGTCTTTGCTACTGCCTGTTGGTCGGTATATTCATTGTCGGGCTCATTGGCGTCTGTCAGTATGCCGCCTTGATCAAATTCTGGCCCTATCAGTTAAGTTTGAGTCTGGTCAATTATAATTTTGACGTGATGGACGGGGGTGGGTGGGCCTCTTATACCAACTCGATTCAATTGGGTATCTATACTGCGATTGCGGGCACTATTCTGGTTTTTTCAGGCGCCTACGTGGTCGAGAAAACTAACGGTTTTTTCGCTACTCGATCAGCCTTTCAGTTTCTTGCGATGATGCCGATGGCAATTCCCGGCCTGGTTCTGGGCCTGGCCTACATCTTTTTCTTTAACGATCCCGCCAACCCACTGAATGGCCTGTACGCGACCATGGGGATCCTGGTAATTTGTACCGTGACTCACTTTTACACGGTCTCACATCTCACCGCTCTTACTGCTTTGAAGCAAATGGACAGGGAGTTTGAAGCGGTCGCCTCATCCCTGAAGCAACCATTCTACCGACTGGTTTCGGGCGTTACGATCCCGGTTTGCCTGCCCGCAATACTGGATATATCGATCTACCTGTTCGTCAACGCCATGACGACTGTCTCGGCGGTCATATTTTTGTATTCTCCCGATACGGCACTGGCGGCAATTGCAGTACTCAATATGGATGATGCCGGTGATGTTGCGCCCGCGGCGGCGATGGGCATGATGATTTTCTATACCAATGTGGTCGCGCGCTTGATCCATCTGCTGATTTCACGAAAAGTATTACGCAGGACCCAGGCTTGGCGCTCGCGCGAGTCCGTTGCCGATTGACTAGGTTTTCCCCGCTATATTCCCTGCTCAGGCAGTTATTCCCGATGCTATTTTCTGCGGTGAAATGCCGTTAGGACAGTATTTGAGGATTTATTTCGACAGAAATAGCCTATATGACACAAATATACTACTTGACTATATTCTTTTAATACATATAGTTACAATACATAGTTAATCTTAATTATAGTAACGAGAGGTAATTGTGGATATAATTGATGTAGTTATGGAGGCAGTAATCACCAGCACGGCGCCCAGCACCTGGTTTTTGATTATTAGTCTTTTCTTTACCTACAGATACTTTCGAAAATCCCGGTAAGTTTCCACGACATCGGTATTCGCGTCTTTGGGTCGGCAAATTCCGACCCGATAGCTTCCTGACCCCGTTTGAAAATTGACTCCCAGCCAATTTAAGCTGTGAAACCCACAGCTTAGTCATTAGACTTTTTTTTATCCAGTGTGGGTAAGGTTTGTCATACCTACATTTATATAATTAAGCAACCTCTGAACAATTCGTCATGAATTGTCAGAGGACGTAAAACGAAAAATGTAATTTTCATTTTTCTCTCAAAATCGATATCTTGCAGGTATCGATTTTGGTGGCACATCCCTGTACCATGGAATCTCTGAGTTAATCAGAGTTTTCTTAAGTGTCATGACTAAAAATGCATTGATTGTCGGTGCCGGAAGTGGAAACAGCGCCTCTTTTGCCCGTGCTCTGGCTCGTCAGGGTGCCAAAGTTGCACTCGCTGCGCGTAATATCGAAAAGCTCGACCCGCTAACCAGTGACATCGACGGTATTTCCATCGCCTGCGATGCTACCGATGCCGAGCAGGTAGCCGCGCTGTTTGAGCAGCTGGATCAGTCGATGGGAACGCTCGACGTGGTGCTCTATAACCCGAGTGCCTTTATCGCAGGGCCGGTTGCCGAGCTCGACCCTGCCAAAGTTCATCAGTCGCTAATGCAAACAGCCTTCGGGGCATTTTTGGTCGCACAGCAAGCCGCGAAACGTATGCAGCAGGCGGGTTCAGGGGCGATTTTTTTCACCGGCGCAACCGCCAGCATCAAGGGGTTCCCAAATTTCTCATCCTTTGCGATGGGGAAATTCGCCTTGCGAGGCTTGACTCAAAGTCTAGCGCGTGAACTGGGTCCAGCCAATATTCACATCGCTCATTTCATTATCGACGGCGGCATAGCTTCACCCGGTCGAGATTTGGAACAGCAGACACCAGCGAGCAATACCGACGATTCGATGCTGGAACCCGATGCCATTGCCGAAACTTACATGGCGGTATTAAATCAGCATCGCAGCGCCTGGAGTCTGGAGGTTGATTTACGGCCCTGGAAGGAAACATTCTAGCGGGTACCTCCAAAAATGCGCTTTTTCCGCGATAGCCGCGTCTGTTCCATGCTGGTACGCCAGCCCGGTCAATCCTCGTGTATTATTCATACACTCCGGTTCTGTGCGTGGAACTTCCTTGCTCTCGCGAAAAAATCACTATTTTTTGCGGCACCCTTGTAATTGAGATTTAAAAAACAATTCGGCTAGAGGTATAGTTTTATGGAAAGTGTGCTCGAACCAGTCGATTATCTGAATCCTGATGTACCTGCCCGCTTGCCGTGGCACGAGGTACCGGTGATTCGGGCGAGTGCGGACACTTTGCGGGGATATGGTTGTCTGGTAGACGATGCCGAGAAGCATGAAATTGAAATTGTGCAATGGCCGGCACAGGGCTGGCGTCCGGTCGATACCGACACCGGTGATGAGGGTGGTGTCGTGGGAGGTGTGTTTCACACTGAATGGGTGGGCGATGTGCTCAAAGCGCATAATGATGCAGTTCAGGGCGAATACGTACTTGGGTGGCGTTGCAATCCTGGCGACGTCAACGCGGGTAAAGAGCAAGACGTGGCCGACAGGGTGCTGCTGTGGCATTTGAACTATCATCCCGATGGTGGACAACTATTTTTTCCTCAGCAAAAACAGCCATTCGTAGTTCCGCTTGCTTTACCTGGCGACGATTTGACCCTGGAACGAATCGTTGCTTTTTGGTGTGATGGTAGTCAGGGTTTGTATATTAATCCAGGCATCTGGCATGATGGTGTTTTCCCGGTCATGCGAAAACAGTCATTTCTCGATCGCCAGGGACGGGTGCACGCACGCGTGAGTTGTAACATTGCCGCAGAATTCGGCGTGTTTTTGCACGTCAGCCTGTCGGAGAGTTTAGAGTCCCAGGAGGGGTGATCGATGAGTATGGTCATGCCGTGCTCGACGCGGCATCCTGCCAAACAAACGCGATCGCAGAACGCACCCTGTCTCGAATTGCTAATAAACAATAAAGGTTTGGATTGTGCATTTTTATCAATGTGCTGCATCCCGCTATCGGAGTTGCGGGAAGTCAGATGTTTGCTGTGACAAAATTTCTAGCGCTTTTTTAAACTGATCTGACGTCCAACCCAATCGGGCTTTTCTTTGGCGGCGGCTTTTTTTAACGCCTGCTGCACCGATGCAGGCATTTCGATCGTGCGTGACTCCCGCGTGCTATAGTGCAAAACCAAAAATTCTCCGGTCGCGCACAGCTTCCCGTGGACCAACATTAGGTGGGCAAACCAGATTTTCTTCGCATCTGATCCGAGGATAATCGACTCTATATTCATCACTGCAGGCGAGCGCACTTCACTGAGATAACGTAAGTGAGTTTCTACCGTGTAGAGTGCGCAGCCTGTTTCCTCGAAGTAGTCCACACCTATAGCTAAGTGATCCTGCAACTTCCAGGTGGCATTGGAAAATGGCACCAGGTAATAGGCTTCATTCAGGTGGCCGTAGGCATCCAGCCATTCGTCTTTCAGGGGCTCGCTATGTAATTTGAATTTTGTCATCTGCTAGGGCTCCCAAAAATCTTGCATCGATGAATCAGTATAGAATTTTTACTGGATTGTTAAAAGTGGAGTACCTGAAATCAACCTGGCCACTGTTCTACTGATTATTTCAAATAATTATTTTGCACTATCGTTATCTGATAGTAGAATCGCGCGATGAAAACCATCGTCAAAATTACCGACCTGTCCAAAACTTACGAGTCGGGCCAACAGGCGCTTAAAAATATCAACCTCGATATTTACGACGGCGAAATCCTCGCACTGCTCGGGCCCAATGGCGCGGGCAAAACTACTCTGATATCGATTATATGCGGCATCGTTTCAGCCAGCAGCGGGTCGGTTACCGTGGCTGGTCACGATATTATTAGCGGCTACCGCATCACACGTGAAATGATCGGGCTGGTGCCGCAGGAACTCACCCTCGGTGCATTCGATACAGTCTGGAATACAGTCAATTTTAGCCGTGGCTTGTTTGGAAAAAAACCGGACGCTGTATTTATCGAAAAATTGCTTAAGGATTTGTCGCTGTACGACAAAAAAGATGATGAACTGAGAGAATTGTCAGGTGGAATGAGGCGACGGGTTTTGATCGCCAAGGCGTTGTCGCACGAGCCCAGGATTTTGTTTCTAGACGAACCGACCGCCGGGGTAGATGTCGAATTACGTAAGGATATGTGGAAGCTGGTGCGAGGTTTGAACGAATCTGGTGTGACGATAATCCTAACCACGCATTACATCGCAGAAGCGGAAGAAATAGCCGATCGTGTCGGCATTATAAACGATGGAGAGTTATTGCTGGTGGATCAGAAGCAGGCCTTGATGCGCGATCTCGGCAAAAAACATCTGGTGCTTGAAATGAAGCAGGTAGTGGAATCTCTGCCCGAATCCCTGAGCGAATATAATCTTGATATTTCCGCCGATGGTAAACAGTTGACTTATACCTACCAAACCCACGGTAATCGCACCGGTATCACCGCGCTGTTGCAAAGCTTGCACGAGGCTGGGTTAGCGCTGAAAGATTTGAAAACCAGCCAGACCTCACTGGAAGAAATTTTCGTCAAACTGGTCAGGAGGGATCGATGAATATCCAGGCTATTCGAGTGATTTATAAAAACGAAATGCTGCGCGCCTGGAATACTCTGTTGCAATCTCTTGCTTCGCCGGTGATTTCGACGTCGCTTTATTTTGTCGTGTTTGGGGCGGCTATAGGTTCGCGCATCGAAGAAATTGATGGCGTAGCTTACGGCGTCTTTATTGTCCCCGGACTGGTGATGCTATCGTTATTGACCCAAAGTATTGCAAATGCTTCGTTTGGCATTTTCTTCCCTAAATTTACTGGCGCTATATACGAGGTTATGTCCGCTCCGATTTCTTTCTTCGAAATAATCGTTGGTTATGTCGGTGCTGCGGCGACTAAATCGCTGATTTTGGGTGTGATTATTCTGATTACAGCCAACCTTTTCGTCGATTTGCATATCGCACACCCATTCTGGATGATGACTTTTTTAATTTTAACCTGCATTTCGTTCTCCCTGTTTGGTTTTATCATTGGACTGTGGGCCACCAATTTCGAAAAACTTCAGTTGATTCCAATGCTGATCATCACGCCGCTAGTATTTCTCGGTGGAAGCTTTTATTCGATAAGTATGCTTCCACCCGCCTGGCAAACAGTCACCCTGTTCAATCCAGTGCTCTATTTGATCAGTGGATTTCGCTGGAGCTTCTTCGAGGTAGCAGACGTGAGTGTCGAAATTAGCCTCGCCATGATAATGGTATTTCTGGCATGCTGTCTGGCACTGGTCTGGTGGATGTTTAAAACCGGCTATCGGCTTAGACAATAGGGGGTCGCTAGTCTGGTGCTGAAAGAGGTAAAAGACGGCCATCCGTGGCCATAGTGTCCTGGGAGGAGAAGGATACCCGCGATCCCGTGGATCGGTCGCGGGCGGTAATTCTTAACGCTGCCAGAAGTGCTTGCTAATTTCGTTCACGACGTCGTATCGATTGAGGCCAATATCGTTCAACATATGGTCGTTCAATCGCGCCAGTTGACGACGAGATTCTGTGCGGGTGATCCAGGTGCCAACGGTTTTATCGACAGATTTCGCGGTTGCTTCAATTTTTTGTACCATAGCGTAAAGTGCGGAACTGATGTCAAAGTCGTCGAGTATTTGGTGTAGTCTTAATGTGGTCATGGTGTTGCTCCTTAATAAATCTGCCTGGTGGACGAAACCGGCAGCAGGGTTAATTAATGATGATGAGTATAGACGCAAACTGTTATAGTAACAGATACAGATTTATAAAAATCTATACATAACAGTTTACCATAACAGTTGATCTGTCTGATTAAAATGTGACGTAGTTCACAGGATAAATTACTACCCGGGCGATTCGCATTTTAGCCGTTACAGGAAAATTCGCTCGGAAGAATTTTAACTCGTTGAATATAAACAATTAAAATTAAAAATTAAAGACCAAATTGGCCGCTAAATCATGCTTTTTCCAGGCGCCTGGCCGTTGCTCCCTGTAGGGCGCGAAATTACTTGGATAGAAGTCGAAAACAGTTGTTGAGATATTGCCCGTAATTTTTCAAAACAGATGAACCTGCTAAAAATATAATTGACAGTGGTCGATATTTTCTAGGTAGATATGCAGTATTCTAAATTTCTAGCACAGTCGATCCAGTGGTATTTCTTGCCTCCAGACTACGGTGAGCGTCGGCACATTCGGCCAGTGAAAAAGATTGATTCACATGTATTTTGACTGCGCCACTGATTACCACTTCGAATAGTTTATTAGCCCCCTGCTCAAGTAGTTCGCGCGTTGAGGTATGTGTCGCCAGTGTGGGACGGGTGACATAAAGTGACCCTTTTGGCGCAAGAATAGATGGACTAAACGGTTCCACCGGTCCGCTAGCATTTCCAAAAGTGGCGAGCACGCCAAATGGCCTGAGCGAATCGAGCGAAGATTCGAAAGTTGCCTTACCGATTGAGTCGTATACCGCGGCAACGCCAGCCCCCTCGGTAATGTCGCGCACGCGCGTGGCAATATCTTCTTTGCGATAGAGAATGGTGTGCTCGCAACCATTTGCTTTCGCCAGATCGGCTTTTACATCCGAGCCTACGCAACCGATTACACTCACCCCAAGCTGGCGTGCCCACTGGCAAAGGATTAGTCCCACGCCGCCTGCAGCGGCGTATACCAGTATAGTATCGCCAGATTGTACCGGATAGGTGCGATGCAGCAGGTAATGCGCGGTAAGCCCCTTTAACATCATTGCTGCCGCGGTCTGGTCGTTAATGCTGTCGGGTATTTTGAGCAAGTATTTTGCATCGATCAAGCGTGCCTCGGCGTATGCACCAAGCTGCATCGGGTAGGCGACCCGGTCACCGACTTTCAGTGAACCTGCACCCTCGGCGATTGCATCGACGACGCCAACCGCTTCCATGCCGAGAGTAGCCGGGAGTTCACCCACTGGATATAGGCCGGTACGACCGTATACGTCGATATAATTCAAACCGCAGGCTGTTTGACGTAATCGCACCTGACCTTCATCTGGATCGCCAACTTCGATTGATTCCCAGCGCAAAACTTCAGGGCCGCCGTGTTCGTTGATTCGGATTGCTTTAGTCATTTGTTGTCCTGGTCGTTGAGGTAAAGCTGCTGATCAGCAAGATTGGTTGTATTATGCAAAAAATGAGCGTGGCTTCAATGGTCACGAATTCCGACCCGCTGGCATAGCCGGCTTGCCAAGTTTATACCAATCCGATATCGTCAAAGTGTTATTTTCAATCTGGGACATTTGATCATGCACTCGCTAGAGTTACCCGGATCACTGGTCAATGCTGACTGGCTATATGATCATATCGATCATTCGCAACTAGTACTTTTTGACGCCAGTTGGCACATGCCAGCCACGCAGCGAGTCGCGCGTGAAGAATGGCGTAAGCAGCAAATCAGCAATGCGCGTTATTTCGATTTCGACCAGGCGATATGTGCCCCCGATTCCGAGCTGCCCCACATGATGCCCGATGCAGCGCGGTTTACCACCGAAGTGCAAAAACTGGGATTAAATCAGGATAGCGTGGTCGTGGTGTATGACACACTGGGATTATTTTCGAGCCCACGTGTGTGGTGGATGTTAAGGGCGATGGGGTTTGAATCCTGTGCGATCCTGGACGGCGGATTACCCGCCTGGAAGAAGGCCGGTTATCCGCTCAGCAACGAAACAGAAGCGAGTCCAGTTAGACCTGGAAATTTTGTCGCTGCCACTGTCGCCAACCGTTTCTGTGATGTAAACGTGGTGCTCGATGCCATCAACGATCAATCGGTCACGATACTCGACGCCAGATCGGGAGAGCGATTTCGTGGGGAAGTCGAAGAACCTCGCCCCGGACTCAAGAAAGGCCATATACCAGGAGCCAGTAATTTGCCTTTTCCCAATCTGGTATCGGAGGGTATTCTGAAACCAGAATCGGAGTTGAAGACAATTTTCCGGGAATTGATACCGCAGGGAAACCATACAATATGTAGCTGTGGTTCGGGCATAACCGCCTGTGTGATCGCGTTTGGTGCACACATGGCCGGGCATCATAATGTTTCGGTCTACGACGGTTCCTGGTGCGAATGGGGCCAGCCGGGCGATTTACCGGTGGTATGCGGGGATTAACGTCGCGCAATAAAAATCGGTAAATCAGGTCTGGTGGAGCACCAATCCGCCGAGGCCAGAAATATCGTCTAACACAATATCCGCTATCTCCTCTAGCTCGCCCCGGGTACTGGCTCCGGTGAGTACGCCGACGCAAAGGCCAGCATCGGCATTTTTCCCCATTTCTATATCGTGGCGATTGTCGCCGACCACGATTACTTCGGCGGGTTCCAGCGAAAATTCGTCGCAAAATGCCATTACCATTCCGGGGTCGGGTTTGACCCCGTGGCCGCTATCGTAGCCGCAGAGGAAGTCGAACACAGAAATCACGTCAAATGATTGCAAGGTACTAAGGATACCCTGATAGCTGTCGCTAGTGGCCACTCCGAGTTTGAGCCCGGCCTGTTTCAGTTCCCGCAAAGTGGTTTGCAGGCCATTGACTGGGGTCGAGTGGAGTGCCCCCTGTTGCTGGAATAAATGGTTTAATCGGGTGCAGATGGCCTCGATTTGCGCTTCGTTCTCGATTCCGGGCAAATGCTTTGACCAGGCGATACCGATTTCTCGGTTATTTCCGGCAGCTAGCAACGAGCCACCAATTATACGGTCGGTTTCAAGATCGTAACCATGCTGACTCAGCAATTCATCGGCTAGTTGCTGATCGTTGTTGCTTACTGCAAGGGCGGAGAACCGGTAAACAGGTAGCCAGGTTGCGTGGAAGTCGATCAGTGTTCCATCCTTATCGAAAACGACACCTTTGTATCTCATAAGTCGTCACCGCCTTCGGGAAGTATTCGAGTTATAGCAGTAATAGTGATTCGAGTTTTTCTCTATAGCTTCCAACCGGTTTGATATCAAGACCGGCCACCTTGCCATCGTCATCGTAGAGACGGACTTTTATCGCCGCCCGGTGGTGATAATTTGCTTTAAAAATCTCGATCTCCGCTTTTTCCATCGGTCCGCCCTGAACCTGTAGTGATTGTTTAGATGCCGAGGACAGATTTTCGAAATAATGGTCATCGACCGCGCACAGGTACTTCTTCGCTGCAACATGCAAGCGGATCGGTTCTGTGACGGATGACGGATAGTATGGCTCAAGAAACTTGGCGCCGATCTCCTGATGGCGATTGTCGATGCCATTTTCCAGCGAATCGATCGGAAAATCGCCGACAAAATGGCCGATATCATGTAGTAATGCGGCGATCACCATGTCGTCGGGCGCGGCATCGACTACCGCACAGGCCGCCGATTGCTCCATGTGTTGCGCCATACTCACCGACTCACCCATATATTCTTCCGCGCCACGCTGGGCGAATAAATCGAGTATGAATTCTACAATAGTATCGCGATTCATCGATTATAAAGTGCCCTGTTTTAGCGATGTGTCGATAATAATTTCGATTAATTCAAAATTGGACTCGGCGCTGATGTCTTCAAAATAAACCGTGCCAGGCCAGGGGGGCTCTCTTAACTCATATCCGTTTTTCGCTATGGCTCTGGCAACCGTTTTAATCGCATCTACGTATTCGATGGTCATTGCCTCGATTTCTTTTTTTGCGATATCGAGATCAGCAATACTGTTACGGTCGACCTGGGTAGCACCTATGCCTATAAAGAGTGGAATATTGGACTCAATGGCCTGGTCTACGTAAAAAGATACCGGTGTTCGATCTTCGGCGAGACGAATCACAAAATCGGGGCAAACGCTATTTTTTAATTTATATAACTCAATCAGGCTCAATGGCTCTGAGTCACTTTTTTTGGGGCTCTTGCGCCGTCTGGATGAAGAGTGACCCTTGTTAGCCCGGGTCACATAGTCCCCACGGTAATTGGCATCGTAGACGCGATTCCCCCAGGGATTGCCAGCAATTATTCGTTGAGTGGATCGGATAGCTACATTTTTACAGTTTTGGGGGCCAATAAAAAAGGGCGAACCAGAGGCATCACTCAGCTCGACCCATCCGTCGGGGTACTGATTGAAAAAATGATCCATCCAGGGCTCTAGAACGGTGTCGCTCAGGTGATCGAGGAATCTATTAACGAAATCGGGCTCATGGGTCAGGGCGGTGATTATTTGTTCCTGCCCAAAGATATCCGCTGCAAGGCTATAAGCTGCAGTCAAATGTAAGACAGGATTTAGCCCGGTTAAACGCTGATAACAGGCTGATATTTCATCCAGCAGCCTGGGTATGCCAGCGTTCATATCGGGAGTGGCTATATCTTGCCAGTTGTCGGCATTGGCTAGTGGCTTATCTGGATCCGTACCAGGAGAATACTGATCCGAGTAAATCATTTCCTGGCCCAGGGCTTCCGCAGTAAATCCATAAACTGGCCAGCTGATATAAAGCTTGGGCATACCCAGTATCTTTTGAGTCATTAACGATGTTCGTACGAAACGCTCGGGGTCCTGCTTATAATATTCTGCAGCTGTCAGACCATATAGGCGGTGCATTATCGTTAGTGTCATCAAATCCACGGGACCCGAAACAGGAACCGCGTCTTGCGAAGCTGGCCACTTGAAAATCTCGTCGTACTGTCCCTTTAAGGCACCATCCATAATTTCCATCAGGCGTTTTACTGCCTCAGGATCACCCGCTTGCCAGCCCGCCAACAAACGAATACCCGCTGGAAAATTCAATTCTTCAATTGGCATTATTATTTTGCCTCGATGCCTGGTCTGCAACCGATTCTAAATTGATAGGAGGCCAATGGCTAGCACAGAATCTTTTCCCGATTCGGATCGTAGATTGCTCCTTTCACTATCGATGCTGGACTCCGCTTACCGAAAGCCTGGACGCTAAAATCACTGTGGGAGAATACGTCGACTGGCAGGTAACCGAGAACCAGACTCTTGCCGACAGAGTACCCGAAGTTCCCACTGGTTGTTTGAGCAACAACCTTATCACCGCAAAAAATAGCTTCACCACCAAACACCGGCAAAGGATCATCAAGAGCAAGGCATGCAAGCTTTTGCTGTACACCCTCCTGCTTGATTTTGGTAAGGGCCTCCGCCCCAATAAAGCCACCCTTGTCCCAGTCGATAAGAAACTGCAATCCAGCCTCGAAAGGATTATAGTCAGGAGTAATGTCGAGACCCCACGCGAGATACCGCTTTTCCAGGCGCAGGCTGTCGATTGCTCGGTAACCGATATTGGTGATACCAAATTCTTCGCCAGCCCGCTGTAATTCCTCGTATGCATACTGAAGGTACTCAGACGGGATATAGAGTTCCCATCCCAGTTCACCGATAAAGGTAACCCGGTAGGCGAGGGCGGGCGCATATCCGATCCTGATATCCTTCGCTGCCATAAACGGGAAGGCTTCGTGGCTCAAATCTTCGTCGCAAACTTTCTGCAATACCCTACGTGCCAGCGGGCCGGCGAGATTTATCACGCCATGCGCCGAGGTGATGTCGCGCAGTTCTACCTGTTTGAATCCAGGTGAATTCGATCGAATCGCCTGTTCGCCGGATTGAATCCATTGTTCTCCCGATCGGGCCCATTGTTTATCGCTATTACGCCTGGAATTGCTGCGTTGATCGTGATTGCTTTGAAGGTGGCTTTCAATCCAGTGTCTGTCGCGGACACCGAAGCCGGACCCGGTGATCAGCCAGAAACAATTTTCTGAACGCCGTATGATGGTCACATCGGCCTCGATGCCGCCCCGCTCATTGCATAACTGCGTATAGGTTGCTCCCCCCGGTTCTTTATCGACATTCGCCACAGCGAGGTATTGTAAAAATTGGCAGGCCTGGGGGCCGCTGATCTCGAATTTGGTAAATGAGGACATATCGATCAGGACAACGCCCTCGCGCGCAGCCCGATGTTCGCGACCAACAGTAATGTCCTCCTGCGGCCGGTCGAACCCGAAGACGTCACGCTGCGGGATATCACCAGAGGCGAACCAGTTGGCTCGCTCCCAGCCAAATTTCGATCCGAAAACAGCACCCTGGTCTTTCAAAGTTTGATAGAGGGGACTGCGGCGCACACCACGGGCTGATTCCAGTTCCTCTCCCGGCCAGTGGATTGCGTAGTACTTGCTGTAGCTTTCGACCGCTCGGTCGTGCAGAAACCGCCGGCCAGCGTGTAAGGGTCCAAAGCGGCGAATATCGAAAGGCCATAGATCAAGGCCTGGATCGCCTTCGAGAATCCAGTTGGCTACGGCCTTTCCAGCGCCACCCGATGCGGCTATGCCGGAGGTGAATGCGCAAGCGCTAAAGAAATTAGTCAGCCCGGGAACCGGGCCCATGATTGGCTCACCATCGGGAGAGATGGGTATAGGTCCATTGACGATAGTACGCATACCGAGTTCAGCCAGAATAGGAATGCGCCGCATCGCAGGTTCGAAAAATTCTTCCAGTCGATCCATATCGCCGTCAAACAGATGGCGCTCGTTTTGCCATGGAAAACCCTCCCTGGGATTGACGGTACTGGTTTGCCTTTCCCAGCCCCCAATGGCTAGCGCACCCGGTTCCGGTTTGACATAGAAACCACCGTCCGGGTCGCGTAGCGCCGGTAGACCAGCAGGGATCAGGTCGGATTTTTCGGTCACAAGGTACTGATGCTCGACCACGCCCGCAGGGATTTCAACCCCGGCCATCCACCCGACCTGGCGCGCCCAAAGACCCGCCGCATTGACCACTGTTTCCACTTCGATGTTGCCCTGCTCGGTGACCACCTGGGTTATTCGATTGCCGTTGCGCAGCAGATTTTTGACCATCACGCCTTCGAAGATTCTGCCTCCGTTGGCGCGGGTGCCTTTCGCATAGGCCTGGGTCAGGCTGTTCGGGTCGATGTATCCGTCTGCCGGGATGAAAGCGGCGCCGACTAAATCACCGGTTTCGATCAATGGGTATAAATCACGCGCCTCGTTTGGTGTGAGCAGGTTCATTTCAAACCCTACCGACTGTGCGGCGGAATAAGACTTGAGAAGCTCCTTCCAGCGGTCTTCGGTTTGCGCCAGCCTGAGGCTGCCGAATTTGTGCCAGTCGATTTCCTGCCCGGTTTCTTCGGCCAGCACGTCGAATAATTTGACACTGTCGTTCATCAGACTCATCAGGTTCTGCTGCGAACGAAACTGCCCCACCAGCCCGGCCGCATGCCAGGTAGCGCCCTCGGTCAGACGTGACTTTTCAAGCAGCACGACATCCTTCTCGCCGGAACGAGTCAGGTGATACGCGATGCTGGTGCCAATTACGCCACCGCCAATGACGACGATGCGGGCACTAGTCGGAAGTGATGTCGACATGAATCTGTTTTACGGGGATGAATTTTCCGTTTTTTTGTGTTTGCGCCGACGACGACTAGGGCGTCGTTCACGCACTGGAACATTTCTGCCAATGTCTAAACGCTTCCATCCTTCCTGAAGCATCGCGTCACCCGCGACCAGGCCTTCGAATTCGGCGCGGATACGGGCATCGACATCGGGTTCAAATACGGCGGTATTTGGAACGGAAAGAATATCAAACACCTTGTTCATCGCCCGTTGATGAATAGTCGAACTTCCCTCTAGCTCCCAATGCTCGCGTATCTTCCTGTCAGCCAGTTCGGGCAAAAAGGTAGACGTGTGCATGCGTTCCAGGGTCGCAGGATTTGCCGCGAACAGGCCCGCCGGGCCGGTTTCCTTGATTTCCTCCAGTGAGGCGGATTCTTTGGAGAATCCAAATCCGTCGCGCACTCGTTTAATCATCATTGCAATTTCATTATCGATTGCAGCCTGACCGAAGTCGAACGACATCAACGCGTCCTGCAGGCCTCCCATAACGATAAAATCTACTCCCGACAGTGCTCCCATTAGCGGTGACATGCCTTTTTCGAAACCAGACTGGGCATCGGAGACCTTGGAATTGGTCAGACCGAGATATCCACCCGCAGGTACATTATAAAAACGTGCCATTTGGCAAACGGTCGAATTCATCATGCCAATTTCGATCGCACCCGGCGCATATGCGCCATCTCGCATATCGGCAAAGACAGGGAGGAAATTAAATATTTGAGCCGTTCCCGCTTTGGACATCTGTGCCAGCGTCGCGGCTGCCAGCCATTCGGCGTTCATGATGACCAACATGCCGGATAGTGTCAGCGGAGTGCTCAGTCCACCCATCGGCGCGATCGTGCCGTAAGCAGTAATACCCTTTTCGGCGAAGTACATCAGCGTATCGGTGCTATCGAAATCCATGGTTAAGGGCGAGACTATCGAGCAGTATCCGAAATTGATAAATGGCCGCTCCCAGAAGGCTTCTTTAGACCCTGCGATCAATTCACCCAGTTTGATCACCTGATCGGCTTCGCGGACATTGTAAACAGAAGTCCGGACGGGTTTGACGCAATTCTTCAGTGCCGTATAAAATCGGGTCAGACTGAATTGATCCCTGGGGGCATCGTCGGCGAGGGTGGAGATCGAAAACAGATCGAAGCCCGGTAGCTCGTTGACCAGATGGGCGATACGCGCAATATCGTCGGATCTAGCACGGCGTGTCACCCCAGTCACGGGGTCGACAATGTCCGGCGCCGAGCTTGCGGTTGCGATGACCGGTAGTTTGCGGGGAAAGGTAATATCGAATGCGGGGTCTCGACCGCGCAGGGTAATAGTCGGAGGCACCAGGGCGCGGTACTTTTCGACAATCTTTGAGGGGATGCGCACCATCTCGGTTTCGTGATCGACAATCGCACCATGCTGTGCGAATCGTTTCCTTGCTTTTTCGTTACGAACCAGCAGGCCGACTTCCTCAAGAATTTCGAGCGAAGACTCGTGTACGTAGCGGATATCCTCGTCAGTCAGGTAGCTAAAAAAGTTCATCGCACAGGTATCCAGAGCTAGTTTTTGGTGCGGAAACTTTAGGTAGCCTCCTGACTTGCGTCAAACAATAAATACTGTCACCATGTATAAGTAAATCTTATTCGAAAATAAGCACTTGCGACGTCCCCGACTCAATATTCTACGCACCTTCGAAGCCGCTGGCCGACGCCTGAGTTTCTCGCTGGCTGCCGACGATATGAAGATTTCTCAGGCGGCAGTGAGCCAGCAGATGCGTCAGCTGGAGGCTTATCTGAGTACTCCCCTGTTCGTGCGGCATCACCGCCGCCTGTCCCTGACCAGCACCGGTCAGGCTTATCTGGAAGCGGTACACGAGGCGCTAGATCGACTCGATTCGGTGACCGATCGACTGTTCCCAGGCCGGCAAAATCAGACCGTAACTCTGCGCTGTACATCGGTTGTAGCGACACTCTGGCTGGCACCACAACTTGGATCCCTGCAAAAGCTACATCCTGACATAGATTTGCGTATCAATACGCTCGATCAAGGCTATGACAGTCGAAGTTCCCCTACGACAGACCTGGAAATTTTCATACAAAGGCAAGGCGCTTCCAGCGTCTCTGCACAAAAACTGTTAACCTCGACGATAACACCAGTTTGTTCGCCCGATCTGTTTGCCGGTCGCCAGCGTCTCAATGAACCGGTTGATGTGCTGAGGCATCAATTGATTCATGTACTTGGCTACGACGATGACTGGCACCGATGGTTTCGCACCTATCGACTGAATGAAGTCAGCATCCCACGAGGGTTATCCGTTGACGGATCGTTAATCGCGATCGAGGCGGCGCAGCGGGGCGATGGAATAATGCTCGGCAGGCGTCCGTTTATCGACCGTCATTTGCAATCTGGAGAGTTGGTTGAAGCATTTGAAAAGCCGTTCCACCTCTATGCCGATTATTTTTTACGACTATCAACTCGGTCTACCGGACAGCGTGCGAGTAGCATAGTAGCGAAATGGATTACCGAATTAGCCGCGCGGGAATGACGACGGTTAAAAACAGCAGATCGAGTCAGAGCCATCGTGCTCTTATATTAATTTGTGAGGCTTTTGAGCGCATCGGATATCTGGTTCTGACTAAACACCGAAATACCGTGACGTCTTAACAGCGCGGTCGTGACACCGATACCCGCACGGCTGTGGCCAGTAAAACTTCCGTCGTAAATCTGATGGCTGCCGCAGGAGGGGCTCGATTCAGTCAGTATGGCCACCTTAATCTGGTGTTGACGGCAGAGTTCGAGCGCCAGTTTTGCGCCACGCATAAATGCACTGGTGACATCTTTGCCCTGCGCTGTGCTAACCGTTGAAATCCCATCTACCACCGCAACGCCATCTCCATGTTGAATCTCGGCCGCGGCTCTTGGTATCGGGAGCCCTCCAGCGACTTCGGGACAAAATGAAATGATCCGGCCCTGCTTTGTTAATTCAATCAGGTCGGCATCGTTGGTCGCTTTGGATCGACCGTCGTAGCGGACCGGATCGCCGAGTAGGCAGGCGCTGACCAATACTTTGCGCATGATCAATAATGGCTTTTGCGTTCAACCGGTGAGTATAACGAGCTGTCGAGGAAGCTAGAAATATAACCCTGGCGTTTCCATAGCAACTCACGGTATAACTCGGTGAAATTACTCACGGTCGAATTTTTTACCACTTCTTGCTGCAATAGATGATTTTTCCATTGGGTTATTTTGGGATGTCTTGCAGAGTCGAACATAGCCGGGCCAAGTTCCCCCAGACAGTGCAGGCGATGGAATAATGGAGCGTAGGAAGCGTCGACCATCGAAAATTCCGTACCGTTAAAATAAGGCTGCGGGTTTATAATCTCCTCAAGCTGGTCGAAGCGCTGATTTAAAACTTCCAGAACATCACCAAAGTTTTCTTTAGTCTCAGCAATGCTGAGTTCGAACGAATGAGTCATGCACGGGCCCGAAAACTCGATCCAGCTACGATTCTTGGCACGTTTTATCAGATCTGAAGGATGCAGTTTATTGGGGAAGGCTTCTTCGAGGAATTCATTGATGACGTTAGATTCGAAGATTACCTCTTTGTCCCACAGCAATAATGGTACCTTGCCAAAAGGGGATATTTTCACAAACCAGTCAGCCGGATCGGCCAAATCGATGTATTCGATGTCGTAATCTATGTTTTTCTGGCGTAATACGATGACTGCTTTTTGTACAAACGGGCATAGTTTGAAGCTGACCAGTTTTGGCTTGATGTTCATGGAGTGATTACGCCATTTATTAAATTATCCTGATGACAGCTTATCACGCTGGTCGATTCCGGTGCAGCAAAGCTGTCTTTGTACAATATTCAACCAAATGGTTGAATATTATGAATGAAGAACGACTATCCATTTTGCTTAAAGCCGTTAGTGACAGTACGCGCAGATCATTGCTGACTTTGCTTTGCCAGCAAGGCAAAACCAGGGTGACCGACTTGGCGCGGGTTTATGACCTGTCGCTTAACGCGGTTTCCAAACACATCAAAGTGTTGGAAAAGGCGGGGTTGGTACAGCGCGAAACAATCGGCAGAACCCACTGGATAGCGGCCGATTTAACCCAAACCAGCGCGATAGAGGACTGGTTCGGGTCATTAAAATCTATCTGGGAACTTCGCCTCGATAGCCTTGATAAATTGATCAATAAAGGAGATAAAAATGACTGATTTAAGTTGCAATGTAAGCAAATTAATTAATGCCCCAATCGAAAAGGTTTTCGACGCGTGGCTCGATCCGGAGCTACTATCGCAATTCATGTTGCCGATGCCCGGAATGCCGCAGCCTAAAACCGAAATCGATGCGCGCCAGGGTGGGCGGTTTACGATTATGATGGATGTTGGTGAAGAAGTAATTCCGCATTCCGGTACCTACCTTGAAATCGAGCGCCCCAATCGCCTGGTATTCTCCTGGGAGTCGCCTTTTTCTACCGATGGCAGTACCGTGACGTTAGTTTTTACCTCGGAAGGGGCGGACAATACTCGGGTTGAATTGACTCATATCAAGTTTCCAGATGAAGAATCATGTAATAATCATAAAGCGGGCTGGGGTAATATTTTTGATGCGCAAAATAAAATTTATAGCTAATCGGGATGGCGAAACGCCTGGGTTAGAGTAGCTAAGGAATAGATATTCGAAGGCCCTATAGTTGACAGGACATTGTCCGACCTGCTTGATGGTCGATCCCAGTTCATCGTAGTTCTTTCCACGTATTGACCCGACTGGACAAATAAACCTCATTCGAACGCGCGGTAAGATCCGACCATTTCTACCACTGACGGTTGCGGTGGCTCATCGCAGCGGGCTGCGATGTCCTTAACGAATGCCTGAAATTCAGGCAGCGATGCTAATGGATTTTCACCATCGGCGGTTTCGATAGACGCGATATGAACGAAACTAACGCCGTCTTCGAGTACGAATGAGGCATAACGTAGGCCCTCAGGGCTGGTCCGCTTTAATGCCTCGAATATCTGGTTTATATAGTTGATATTCTCCTGTGCATTTTCCTGCTTTACGCGGTGTTTAACGATTACCCTGGACATAAAAAAATCCCTCTTGCGGTTGGGTTGACAAAACTAACACATCCTTCTGTCTTCCGCATTAATGGTACATAGGTATTCCGGTAGAATTTGCCCAGAACCAGGCGAACCTAAACTTAGCCAGGCGCCGGATTGCCAGTGCTCCATCTTTTGAAACGCTTTTTGCAATAGGTGAGCAGGGTGGGATAGTCGGGGAAATAAAGTTCGAAGCCATCCTCGGCCGGGGCATCGTACTCGCAAAACTCGTTGTCGTGGGTCCGGCAAATAATGGGCCGGTCCTGGTAGATATTACATCTCCCATCTGGATTGAGGTGAGCGCAGACTGCATCAAACATCACGAACCAGCCATCCTCGTCCTTATAAACCCCAACACCCTCATGTGATACCTGCCAGAGTAAAATTTCGAAAGCGTATTTTGAACGCGGTGTGTCTATCTGTTGAGTTACATAAGTACAACAGGTTGAATTAGTACACAAGTCACATTTGCTCAAGATCCTGGGCTTATTAACAGTTTCTATTTCGGGGAAAACGCTAGAATTCATTTCTAAATCCAGTCTCTGGGCTTAAGAAAATAGTCGGTCAGGCGTGCCTCCGCGCTGCCAGCTTCGGGTTGGTAATTGTATTGCCAGTTAACCACCGGTGGTAACGACATCAGAATCGATTCGGTACGACCGCCCGATTGCAGTCCGAATAATGTGCCCCGATCGTAAACCAGGTTAAATTCGACATAGCGGCCACGCCGATACCACTGGAATTTCTTTTCTCGCTCACCATATTCGGTATTTCTACGTTTTTCCACGATTGGCAGGTAGGCCGGTAAATAGTGATCGCCAACGCTACGCATAAAGGCAAACGCCTGCTCAAAGTCAGGTTGATTAAGATCGTCAAAAAACAGGCCGCCAATACCGCGTGCCTCATTTCGGTGTTTGAGATAAAAATAATCATCGCACCACTGTTTGTGTTCTGAATAGCGCCCCGGGCCGAAGGCTTCGCAAGCCTGACTGGCGATACGATGCCAGTGTATACAGTCTTCTTCGTAGCCGTAGTAGGGGGTTAGATCGAAGCCGCCGCCAAACCACCAGACAGCTGGTTCGCCCGGTTTCTCTGCGATTAAAAATCGAACGTTAGCATGCGAGGTAGGTACGTATGGATTATCCGGATGCATCACCAGCGATACACCCATCGCGTGAAAAGTGCGTCCGGCCAGCTCGGGTCGATGAGCAGTCGCCGATGCGGGCAGGCTGTCACCGCTGACTTCTGAAAAATTAACCCCTGCCTGTTCAAAAATATCCCCACCGCTGAGCACCATGGTTTTGCCACCACCGCCACCGTCACGAATCCAGTCATCGTGGATAAAAATCGCTCGACCATCCAGGGCTTGAATGCTACCGGTAATCGCCTGCTGTAACTGTAGGAGATAGTTTCTCACCTGGTCGATTTCATGATTCATCTAATGGCGTGCTCTAAAGATTTGGCCGCTTTCCAGTGATTTTATCTCACTGGCTCGCATTGTGCCGGAATCGTAACCGCAGACAATAGAATCGACTTGATCGATGAATTTTCGACGCGCTTGCCAGCTATTGCGTACCGGGGCACAGCCAGCCCTGTTGGCACTGGTGGAGACGATGGGTGACTGAATTTGCTGGCAAATCGTTGATACGAAGGGATGGCTGGTGACGCGGATGGCGACGTATGAAGAGTGACCTCGAATCCAGTCTGGGCAGTGGGTACTCGCGGGAATAAGCCAGGTGATGGGATGCCCAGTCTTCTGGGTCAGGCGGTTGGTCTGTTCGGCGCTTAATTGATCACTGATATAGGGTGCGAAATAATCCAGGTTCGAACAAAGCAGAATCAGGCCTTTCTCTACTGGCCTTTGTTTAATAGAGAGAATTCTGCTGACACTGTGAGCCAGCTGTGGGTGGCAACCCAATCCCCAGATG
This sequence comes from Pseudomonadota bacterium, assembly GCA_022566015.1. Lineage (GTDB taxonomy): Bacteria > Pseudomonadota > Gammaproteobacteria. The sequence continues at coordinate 30,696 of JADFJT010000003.1, forward strand.
GTATCGGTAGGGTAGACGATTACCGCTCCTTGCAGGATTGCGTTGCCCAGTCGCTTGATGGCCCAGGGAAACAATTCAGGAAATCTCTTCGGGGTTAGTTCTCTGCGCTCGCAGCTATTTTTTTGCTGCCTTCCTTTATCGCAGATATTGTTTTTGCTGACTTCTTTTTGCTACTGGTTTTTTTCTTCGCCACCGCTTTTTTCTTGCTGGTTTTCTTGCGCCGAGACTTGGGAAATGGCGCTTTTTCGATCAGATTCTGGCATAGCTCCAGACTCAGGGTTTCCGGGTCTTCAATTTCTTTGGGAATGCGCGCATTTTTAATACCATCGGTGATATACGGGCCGTAGCGCCCGCGTAAAACCTTAATATCGGTGCCTTCGAATACCTTTATTTCACGGTTGGCGTCGAATTCCTTCTTTTCTGCGACCAATTCCAATGCTCGCTCCAGTGTCACGGTAAAGGGATCGTCGCCCTCTTTTACTTTGAGTGAAACGAAATTACTGTCGTATTTTATGTAGGGCCCAAATCTACCGATGTTTGCTGAGATCGCTTCCCCTTCCGGGGAGACACCCAGATCGCGGGGCAATTTGAACAGCTCCAGAGCTTCTTCGAGCGTGATGCTATCCATCTTCTGCCCTGGCAGTAAACCAGCAAATTTTGGTTTATCTTCATCCTCGCGGGTTCCAATCTGTACGAAAGGGCCGTAACGTCCCATACGTACCGATATGGGCTTGCCACTGTTTTCTTCTATCCCGAGCTGGCGAGCCTGAATGGCCTCTTCGCGACTCACCGATTCCATCTTGTCGTCTACCAGGGCCTTAAAGGTTTTCCAAAAACTGCGCATTAATGGCAGCCAGTCGGCTTCTCCGCGAGATATCTCGTCGAGCGAATCTTCCAGTTGTGCAGTGAAATCGTAATCGACGTACTGGGTAAAGTGTTGAGTCAGAAAACGAGTGACCACACGGCCAACGTCGGTTGGATGAAATCGCTTGTTTTCCAGTTCCACGTATTCGCGATCGAGTAGCGTGGTGATGATCGATGCATAGGTCGAAGGCCGACCGATACCATATTCTTCCAGCGTTTTCACCAGTGTCGCTTCGCTGAATCGGGGGGGAGGCTCGGTGAAATGCTGTTCGAGGCGGATTTCCTTTAAATCGACCTGGTCGCCCTGCTTTAGAGGGGGTAGTATATTTTCATTGGTGTCATCCTTCTTGTCGTCGTCCAGACCTTCGGTATAGACACGCATGAAACCGGGATCGCGAATGGTTGATCCGTTGGCCCGGAACATATTGTCGTCGCCACAGGCGAGTTCGACCGTAACAGTGTCTAGTGTTGCGTGGAGCATCTGGCAGGCGATGGTGCGTTTCCAAATCAGGCTATACAGGCGATACTCGTCGTCCGCGAGGTGTGCCTTGAGCGTTTCCGGCTCATTCATCGCGCTGGTAGGTCGAATCGCTTCGTGCGCTTCCTGCGCATTCTTGGTTTTGGTTTTGTATAAGTGCGGTTCTGGCGGTAAGGCGATAGTACCGTATTTCTGGGTTATCAGGGATCTGATATCGTTTAGCGCATTGTTCGACAATGTAACCGAATCGGTACGCATATAGGAAATCAATCCTTCCTGACCGGCACCTATGTCGATACCCTCGTATAGACGTTGCGCGGTACGCATAGTTTTTTGCGCACCGAAGCCGAGTTTGCGCGACGCTTCCTGCTGCAGGGTCGAGGTGGTAAAAGGTGGTGTCGGGTGCCGCTTGCGCTCCTTTTTTTCAACCGTGACAACTTTGAGTTTGCCCTGAGCTGCCTCGCTTAATACTTGGTGCGCCTGCCGCGCTTCACTGTCGCTGGTAATGCTGAATTGTTTTATTTTTACCTGTTTCAGTAAGGTGAGTTTTGCACTGAATGGTTGGGTTTCAAATTCATTGTCAGATTCGATGGTCCAGTATTCCTGCGCAGTGAATGCCTCGATTTCGAATTCACGCTCGACAATCATTCGTAACGCTGGGCTTTGTACCCGGCCAGCGGACAGGCCACGACGTATTTTGCGCCACAACAGCGGAGACAAATTAAAACCAACCAGGTAATCGAGCGCTCGCCGAGCCTGTTGGGCGTTGACCAAATTCATCGTAATTTCCCGCGGATTGGCCATCGCTTCGGTCACTGCCTGCTGGGTAATTTCATGAAAAGCGACCCGAAAGGCGCGTTTGTTTTTCATTAGATTATCTTCTTTCAGCAACTCGTAAAGATGCCACGATATCGCCTCGCCTTCCCGATCCGGGTCGGTGGCCAGGTAGAGAGAATCGGCTTTTCGCAATTCTTTCTTAATCGTATTGATGTGCTTTTCATTGCGTTCGACAACGGTGTAATTCATTTTGAAGTCGTTGTCAGTTTCGACCGCACCTTCCTTCGGAATCAGGTCGCGCACGTGCCCATAGGAGGCTAATACCTTGAAATCAGCACCGAGATATTTCTCGATGGTTTTTGCCTTGGCAGGGGATTCTACGATGACGAGATGACTGGCCATAAGGCTTAACGGTTTAAAATTTTAGCTATTATTAAATAGGGGGTAGTTAACAATCATCAATGAAATAAAGCGGGCTGGTCTGCAAAAACGATATCCTCGTAATGCATTAGCGTACTTTCATCGTGATCTTCGGAACTGTTGAACAATACCATCATGACCACCCATTTGAGTTCTTCTAAATCTACTTCTGAGTCAGCATCGAGCGCCATTACACGGTTGATCACCAGTTCGCGCAGTTTAGGCGTCAGTACACCCGATTGTTCGAGAAACAACAAAAAGCCCTGTGAATTCTGCGGCAGGCGCAGTAATTCTTCCGGGGATAAAATTCGCGTCGAATGAGAAGACTGCGTCACCGACGGTATATCGTCAGCCTGTGCGAGGTCGTCCAGCCAGTCGAAAGCCTTTTCTATTTCGGTCGAATCGAATCCAGCGGCACTGAGGTCTGCTTCGATGCCATCTCGGTCGTCAGGCAGGTTATCATCCCGGTCGGCATAGCTGGAAAATATGTACATCAGAACGTCTATTACGCCTTCTTTCATGGATACCTCGTTAAATCCTGACGTAACAGCCGCCAGGTGCCGGTTCAATTAGATCGTTAAGCTCTAGTATTAATAGCATGGATGAAAGCTTGTCGATGGTCAAGCCACTACGTCCAACCAGCACATCGGTGGATACTGGATCGTAGCCGACTGCTTCGAGTAATTCTAGTGAATCGGAATCGAGCTGTTTCTTTGTGGTCCTGGCAGTGGATGGGGCCTGTTCAGCTAAATAGCCCAGTAGACTACCCAGTTCCTCGACGATATCAGACGCCTGATCGACCAGCCTGGCGCCGTCCTGGATTAACCGGTGGCAACCGCGCGCCTGTGGATTGTGGATCGACCCAGGAATGGCGAACACTTCACGTCCCTGTTCTGCTGCCTGACGCGCGGTGATGAGCGAACCACTGCGACGAGTCGCCTCTACTATTAGTGTTGCGACACTGAGCCCACTGATGACGCGATTACGCCGGGGGAAATTGTCACTAATAGGACCAGTGCCTAGCGGGAATTCACTGACCAGTAAACCGTTTTCGTGAATATCATAGGCCAGTTGCTTATTTTCCGACGGGTATATTCGATCGAGGCCAGTCCCGGTTACCGCCACGGTATTACCACCACAGGATAAAGCGCCCAGATGAGCCTGCGTGTCGATACCACTCGCCATACCGCTGGTAATGGTTAACCCTGCCTTAGCCAGCGTAACAGCAAAATCCTTAGCAGTCCTCGCACCGCCCGGCGTGCAATTGCGACTACCGACAATGGCAATTTGTGGATTTTTCAGTAACTCAATGTTACCGCTGCAATAAAGCAAAGGCGGGTAGTCGGTAATTTCTTTCAGTAGCGGTGGATAATCATTTTCATCGTAACAAACGATATGATTATCGGGCTGTTCTGCCCAGGCTATTGCCTGTTCGGCAGTAGATCTGTCGGCGTTTAGCACGACATCTATCTGTTTGTTACTGAGGCCAGCACCATTGAGATCGCTGCGATTTGCTTCTAAAATCTGATTGAAATCGAGAGAAAATTGCTCGCCCAGGGCTATTAGAGAGACCCGTCCAATTCCGAAACAATGATAAAGCGTAAGAAAACTGGCAAGTTGATCCTTTTGCATGCTGATTCCATTGGAGCCAATATTATTGAGGTCAATATCATAGCATTAGAGTTACGCTAGCGCTAAAAACGCGGCCTCGACTATATATAGTGTGGGGTCGAATGACCTGGACCCCACAGGTCAAATCTTTAGACTCGATTGGGGTGACAGCCCGAATTTCAGGGTGATTCGATGGAATCTCGAACGCTGATTGGACGACTGGCTTCCATGACCAAAGCGTAGCTCATCTTTTCGAATGCACGGATAATCATCACAATTCCAATGCGCTCGTCGGGCAATTTAACGCGAAAAGTGGGGTCTTCTTCATTGGTATCGGGGATTACATCTCCTATGCGTTTAACGTCGAGCAAATTACCTGCTTCGACCCCATTTCTTGTGCCCAGGTTAATTGCCAGGGTTTGATACTGGCCGATCTGAGCAATTGCATCCAGCAAAGATACGACTTCGCCGCGCACATATTTAACAGGTGGCCTGGGAAAGAAATCACGGTCAAAGCTGATATTATCGATTGGCAATACCCGGTCATTGCGTAAGATTTCGCGAACTGAATCGGTCACCAGCACCGTTGCAGGATCGCCACGCAATAATAGCTTTGATTCGCCAACGTATAATGCCTGGTAGCCAAGCAGTTCGTTGGAGCCTGGATCGAAAATAGGCTTGTCGGGTCTGAAAATTTGATATCGCCCGGTGCCGGACGAAGTATCGAGTTTTCGCACGTAGAGCTTATCGTTAATACTATTGATCAAGTGATCGTCGAGGCTGGAAATAATATAAGCGGCCCTGCTGAGCTCTTCCTTGTCGATGACCTGTGGTCGGGCCAGCATATGACGTATCGATTCGATCGGAATTGAAGGTATGGTGGCATCGATATTTTGCAACCGGATCCGCGGCACGAGCTTAACCACTGTCAGACCCGAGATACCGGTAGTCGATAGTACTTTGCCAGATAGTACTTTGCCAGGTAGCACTTTGCCATCGACTCCGCGTCGCACCAGCTGTATACGTTTTTGACCGTCGATGTAGATAATTGCCAGTACATCACCCGGATAAATCAGGTGCGGGTTTTCGATTTGCGGGTTTTTGAACCAGATTTCGGGCCAGTGCCAGGGGTCGCGTAAAAATTTGGAGGAAATATCCCACAGGGTGTCGCCTTTTCGTACAATGTAGGTATCGGGATATTCCGCTTCGTATATTACAATATCATCGGGTTTAGATTCAGGAATTACGGCTTCTACAGTATTAGTCTGAGTTACCTGACTGATTTCTTCTACGACCGAAAACGGCTCAATGGGACTGGCACATGCGGTTATTAGCAACAGACCGGCGAGCATCGTCAATCCTTTGCTTAGCTGTATTGTGGTGGTGTTGGACATAAAAACCCCTGTTGTGCGGTATTGATCTATCGATTGTAGCTAAAATTAGCCCGACTACAACCTTTTTGATGAGTAAGATACTAATATAATCATTAACTTGGAGCAACTAGTTGTAAACCTTCTTGAAGTTATAAATAATGACTTTATTAAATATTTTGCATTTTCCGGATCCGAAGTTACGAACTATCGCCAAACCAGTGACTGATTTTGGTCGCGAATTGAAACAATTGATCGCCAATATGTTTGAAACTATGTATGAAGCACCTGGAATTGGGCTAGCGGCCACCCAGGTCGACCGACATATTCGTCTGTTGGTAATGGATGTATCGGAAGATCGTAATAAGCCACAGTGCCTGATCAATCCAGAATTACTGGAATTGGACGGTGAAGAAGAATCAGAAGAGGGTTGCCTGTCGGTTCCAGGTTTTTACGAAATGGTGAAACGTGCCGAAAATATTCGTGTTAGGACTCAGGATGAAATGGGCGTACCCAGAGAATTCGATGCCGAAGGGATGGAAGCCGTATGCATCCAGCACGAAATGGATCATTTGGAGGGAAAATTGTTTGTAGATTATATATCGTCGCTTAAGCGTGACCGCATTCGTACCAAATTAATCAAAATGAAAAAGAATGACGAATTAGGTTAGGTCGGCTCATTACCACCTCATATAGTTGTTGACTTGTAAATGTTGAAAATAATATATGCTGGTACACCGGAATTTGCGGTTCCGGCGCTTGAAGCGTTGCTGAAATCAGAGCATCGGCTTGTCGCGGTTTATACTCAACCCGATCGTCCTGCTGGTCGGGGCCAAAAAATCCAGGCGAGTCCGGTCAAAATCTGCGCACAAACGAATAATATCCCTGTGCATCAACCCAGCTCGCTAAAAACCCCGGCTGAATTTGAGTGCCTTGAAAACTATCAGGCCGACCTGATCGTAGTAGCGGCTTATGGCCTATTGCTACCCTTGCAGGTACTCGAATTACCAAGGCTGGGGTGCATCAATATTCACGCTTCTCTGTTGCCCCGGTGGCGAGGTGCGGCACCGATTCAGCGCGCTATACAGGCGGGTGACGAACAAACTGGTATCACTATCATGCAAATGGACGAGGGTCTGGACACTGGCGATATCCTGCTTTCAGAATCGCTGCCGATTGACGCAGACTGGAATGCTGCCCAGCTGCACGACCAGCTGAGGCAACTCGGTGTACTTCTACTACTCGAGGCCGTTAACCGGCTTGATTCGGGCCAGCTCGAAGCGACTCAGCAAGATCATCACCGCTCAACCTATGCTGCCCGGGTAAGCAAGCAGGAGGCCGAGATTGACTGGCGTAAAGATGCCGATACGCTGCAGCGCGAAATCAGGGCCTTTGTTCCCTGGCCGGTTAGCTATACGCAGCTGGGAAACACTAATGTCCGAATCTGGCAAGCTCAGGCAAATACCGGTTATTCTCCGAATGCACCGGGAGAGATCATCGACCACAATCGCAAGGGAATCATCGTCAGTTGCCGAGAATCAGTGATACAAATCACGCGATTGCAGTTGGCAGGCAAAACTCAAACCAGTGCCGCACAGCTGTTAAACTCCCGGAATTTGACTGGTATGCATTTTACCCCTTTAAGCCAGGGATAATCAGCGTTTGAAAAATGAAACCTGGCAGCACTAACCCGCGTGCTCTTGCGCTGCAATCACTTTTACTAGTGATTCATGACGGCCGATCGCTAGATGATGCACTCGCTACCGTCCTGACCGATACCGCGGTTTGCGACGCGCGTGACCTGGCCCTTTACCAGGAGCTATCGAAAGGTGTGTGCCGCTGGTATTTTGCGCTTTTGGTATTGCTCAAGCCCTATTTGCAAAAACCGTTGAAAGCCAAAGATGTCGATCTGGAAATAATTTTATTAATCGGTCTGTATCAAATTTTGATGATGCGTATCGAAGACCATGCGGCGGTAAACGAGACCGTTAAGCTGGTTCTGTGGCGGAAAAAACCCTGGGCCAAAGGATTAGTGAATGGCGTGCTACGCCAGTTAATTCGGGACGGGGTAGAAATAAAACCCGAGCATGATGAAGCCTCTTATCCGCAATGGATGCGCGACACGATATCCACCGACTGGCCGCAAAATCACCAGGATATATTTCGCGCGGGAAACTGTCGGGCGCCGATGACACTGCGGGTAGATACGCGACAGCGGTCAATAGCAGAACAGATCGAATGTTTGGCCGACCGTGGCCTGGTAGCGAGTGCCCATGAATTGGTCGAATCGGCTATAGAGCTGGATACCCCCAGTCCGGTTAGCAGCGTCGAGGGCTTCGATACTGGCCAGGTCAGCGTACAAGATGCCGCCGCACAGATAGCGGCGGTATTACTCGATTGTGAGCCCGGTATGCGGGTGCTGGACGCCTGCGCGGCTCCGGGTGGAAAAACCATCCACTTGCTACAGGTTAACGATGATCTGGATTTAATCGCGCTAGATCAGAATCCCGCACGCCTGAAAATGATCGAACAAAATCTTGCGCGGATTAACCGGCAGGCCAGGTTGATTTGCGGCGATGCAGCTAACCCGCAGGTCTGGCACGAGGGTGGGCTATTTGACCGTATACTTGCCGATGTCCCCTGTTCAGCCAGCGGGGTGATCAGACGACACCCCGATATAAAACTCTTGCGGCGCGCCAGCGATATTGCGCGTTTGGTGCAGCAACAGAGAAATATTCTTGACGGATTGTGGTCTGTGCTCAAACCGGGAGGCTTGATGCTCTACAGTACCTGCTCGATATTTAAGCAGGAAAACGAACGCCAGATAGAATGGTTTGTTGATAAATATGATAATTGTACGGAGCAGTCACTGAATTCAGTACGATGGGGTGAAAGCAGGGCATTGGGTCGACAGATTTTTCCAGGGCAGCATAATATGGACGGATTTTACTATGCCTGTTTGCACAAGGTTGCGATCGGCAATAAACAGGACTAATGTCTTTTAATAAGGTGCCGGTATCCTCAGATATTTGGCTGCTACTGGTAATTGCGAGTCTTCTGTTTGCTCTGATTATAACGCTCCCAGTAAGTGGCTAAGGAAAATCCGGGTTTATATAGTCCACAATGCCGGGTTTACGCTCGACGAACTATGTGGGTGCTTGCAGTGGAAGTGGAAATAGAGTTGCTGGAATATACTAACATTTCGATTCACCAGGGATTTGCAAAGTGACTGGAACGAGTGGAATTTTGAGAGGCCAGAATTATGAATAGCACTATTCGTAATACTGCCTCAGTATTGGCGCTCGTTATCCTGCTAGTGGTGTCGCTGTATTCGATCAGCGATGCTACTTCAAATTCGGCTACGTTTGGGAAATATTACAATTGGCTGGTATTTTTCAATGCGGCTGGCCTGGCCGCGTTACTGGGTCTGATCGTCTACAACCTTTACAAATTGATCGTCCAGTACCGAATGAAAGCGATCGGATCTCGCCTGACAACTCGCCTGATCAGCGTGTTCGTATTATTGACAATTATTCCTGTGAGTATTGTTTACTATTTTTCGCTGAGCTTCTTGCACCGCAGCATCGATAGCTGGTTCGATGTCGGTATAGAGACCGCGCTCGAAGATTCCCTGCAGCTGGGGCGTAGTGCGGTGGATTTGCGTAAGCGAGAGGCGCTTAACAAGGCACTTAAGATTGCGTCTGAAATTACCGATATAGCCGATGAATTAATGGTCGTTTATCTCGACGAAGCACGAGAACAGCATAATGCCAACGAGTTGACTCTGGTCGATCACGACCAGTCTATTCTGGCTTCGAGTAGCATCGACTCAACGGTTTTGCCGACTGCTTTATCGCTTACCGATGTAGGTGAGCTGGGTACTGAAAACCATTATCTGAATCTGGAGGAAAGCTCGGTATATGGGCTTTCGATACGCATTGTCGTACTGGTTCCTAGCTCAGATGTGACGGTACCGAGTAAGACTTTGCAGGCACTATTCCCTTTTGCCGATCGACTGAACGAATTGACTATAGGCGTGCAGAACGCTTTCGAGCAATACAAGGAACTAGCGGTATTACGCAATCCACTCAAAACCAGTTTTACCCTGGCGTTATCAGTTATTTGGTTAATGAGTGTGCTATCGGCGGTTTGGCTGGCATTTATAGCCGCACGAAAACTGGTTTCACCCATTAGTGATCTGGTTGAAGGCACCATATCGGTCGCAGCGGGGGATTATGAAAAACAGCTTAGAGTAGAAGGTTCCGACGAACTCAGTATTTTGTTGCAATCGTTCAATACCATGACACGCAAAATTTCGAAATCGCGCGCGATTGCGGAACAAAGTCAGTTAATGGAAGCGATGCAAAAGAATTATCTGGAATCGGTGATGGCGCACATAAATTCCGGCGTATTAACCATTGACGAAACTGGATTTATCAAGAGTGGGAACCCGGCGGCCTGTTCAATTTTTGGTATAGAGAGTTATTTCTTTACCGAACTTTACATCGATGACGTGGTGCGTGAATACCCGATGATGCAAGGATTTTTCGAAACGGTTCGAAGTCACATGCAGCAAGACTCCGAATGGCAGGAAGAAGTAGTGATTTTCGGACACAGTGGAAGGAAAGTGCTCCGAGTGAGTGGTACCAGCCTGGAAACACAATCGGATAATCGAATGGAACAGGTGATAGTTGTTGACGATTTGACCGAATTGATCCAGGCGCAAAAAGATTCTGCCTGGAGCGAAATGGCCAGGCGCCTGGCACACGAAATTAAAAATCCGCTCACCCCAATTCAATTATCGGCTGAAAGATTGCAACGTATATTGAGCGGCGAAGTACCGCCGGATAAACAAATCATGCTTGACCGTTACACCCAGACTATCGTACAGCAGGTGGAGGCGATGAAATCGATGGTCAATGCCTTTAGCGACTATGCACGTTCTCCAGCACAAAAGTTGGAGTCCCTGAATTTGAATCAAATGCTCGAAGAGATCACGATACTGTATGATGAAGACAATACCGATGTGGCTATAGAACTTGATCTCGATATCTCGATGCCGGATATACAGGGCGACGCAGTGCGATTACGTCAGCTGGTTCATAATCTAATAAAGAACAGCCTGGAATCGATCGATCAAATTGGGTGGATAAAAATGCAGACTCGTAGTGTGCGCGAAACTGGTCGACACTTCGCCGAGTTATCAGTTGAAGACAGTGGCGCTGGGATCGATGATAAAATATCCGAGACCCTGTTTGAGCCCTATGTCACAACAAAAACTTCGGGTAGTGGGCTTGGACTTGCCATTGTAAAGAAAATAGTCGATGAGCACGGTGGTGTGGTGTGGGTCGAGAAAAGTACCCAGGGCGGGGCAAAGTTCATAGTACGCTTTCCGCTGACGTCGCAAATGAAGGACCAAACGAGTAGCAATGAAATCAGCGAAAAAGATGCCAGGGTAATTTCATGAGTGCGAGAATTCTTGTTGTTGACGACGAACCAGATATCAGAATTCTGCTCAAGGATATCCTGGAAGATGAAGGTTACGAGGTCGATACCGCAGCACATGCAAAAGCGGCGAATGAAAAAAAGCGATCAAATTCTCCCGACCTGATATTGCTTGATATATGGATGCCCGAAATTGATGGCGTTACTTTGTTAAAACAGTGGAAGGCATCCAATACTGATAATTGTCCGGTGGTGATGATGTCCGGGCACGGCACCGTGGAAACAGCAGTGGAGGCGACTAAAATTGGCGCTTACGATTTTGTCGAGAAACCGCTTTCTATGGCTAAACTATTGAGTACTGTAAAAGCAGCTCTTTCCAGCGCTTCCAATTTAGCGCGGCAGGAATCTCATGCAAGGAAAGAAGAGCCAGTGGGTAATAGCTATGCCGTACGCCAGCTTAAGCTAAAATTTCAAAATTTGAGCAGTTCCAGTGATGCAGTGTTTCTTAGCGGTGCTACCGGCAGCGGGCGTAAAATTTGGGCTTCTTATCTCGGCGAAATTTCGCATCCAGATAAAGCGATGCAAATTTTTGACCCTGGCCAGAAGCTGGATGAATTTCTGTCGCTAAACGCTAATCTTTATATAGAAGAAATTATAGAGCTGGACGAGGGTCAGCAAATAGATATTTACCGCGCGATTGAAGACAAAACCAGGCATTCAGGCACTCGTTTAATACTGTCTAGTCGGTTAGATCATTTGCGGCTTGGCGAGCAGGCTAAAATGCTACCAGCACTTGCCGCTTGTTGGAGTAAAGCCATTCGTATTCCGTCCCTGGACGAGCATATTGAAGATATTCCGGAATTACTCGAGTATTACGTGAACTGGTATGGCGACCACGAACAATTACCTTATCGGCATTTTGGTGTGGCTGCGCAGAATTTTCTTCGCAACTATAGCTGGGATGGAGATATAACCCAATTAAAGCATTTCATTCAATCTATTTTGGCCAATAGTACCGATGAATCCATAGAACTGGATGAAATTCGACAGTTACTGCTGCAAACTAAGCCGGTCAATGTGCAGAAACCCGAAAATGCCATACAGGTCACTATAGATCTAGGCCTGGATTTGCGTCAGGCGAGAGAAGTATTTGAACGAGAGTATCTGGCTAAACACCTCGGTTTGTGCGGTAATAATATTGCCGAACTAGCGCGGCGGGTGGGGCAGGAGCGGACCCACTTATATCGCAAGCTAAAGTCACTAGGCCTGTATAGCAAGAAAAAATCCTGATATGAAGATTATTATACTGGGCGCTGGGCAGGTCGGCTCAACGGTTGCGAGCGAACTTGCCCGTGACGAATCTAACGAAATTACCGTTATCGATATCGACCAGCATATCCTGACCGACTTACAGGATCGCCTGGATTTGCGAACTATTTGTGGTAACGGGTCTTATCCAAACATGCTCGAAATGGCTGGCGCCGACGATGCCGATATGCTGATCGCATTAACCAATAGCGACGAAATCAACATGGTTGCCTGCCAGGTTGCCTCGTCACTATTTAATACACCCACCAAAATTGCCCGTATTCGCTCACCAGAATACCTGGGTAATCCCGGACTGTTTGCAGCTGAATCTATTCCGGTAGATGTAATGATAAGCCCAGAATCGCTGGTGACCGATTATATTTATCATCTGATCGAGCACCCCAGTGCGCTGCAAGTGCTGGATTTCGCTGGAGGGAAGGTGCAACTGGTTGCGGTCAAGGCTTACGATGATGGCCCTCTTTGTGGGCATGCATTAAAAACCATGAAACAACATGTGCCTGGTGTAGATATGCGGGTTGCCGCGATATTCCGAGACGGAGAATCGATTCAGCCCTCTGCCGAATGTGTTATCAAGGCCGACGATGAAGTGTTTTTTATTGCTGCCCGAAAGCACATATCGATCGTAATTTCGGAATTGAGAAAACTCGAAAAACCGATCAAAAGAGTGATGCTGGCCGGCGGCGGCAACATCGGCGGACAACTGGCTGGACGGCTTGAAAAAGATTACCAGGTGAAGGTAATTGAATCCTCTCCCGCCCGCGCCAGAGAGCTGTCAGGCATTCTCGATTCTGCCATCGTTTTACTTGGAGACGCTGCCGATCCGGATCTGCTGGCTGAGGAAAATATCGAGTCTATGGATGTTTTTTGTGCGCTGACCAACGACGATGAAGCAAATATATTGTCTTCGATGCTGGCTAAACGTCTGGGAGCGAGGAAAGTAATGTCGTTGATCAATCGCCCAGCTTATGTTGATTTAGTTGAAAGCGGCCTGATCGATATCGCCATCTCACCTCACCAGGTCACGATCGGAACGCTACTAGCGCATATACGGCGGGGTGATGTAGTCGCGGTCCATGCATTACGACACGGTTCAGCCGAAGCGATAGAAGCTGTAGCGCACGGAGATAGTAGTTCGTCGAAAGTGGTTGGACGCACCATCGAACAGATCAAGCTACCCAAAGGCGCCACCATTGGTGCCATTGTTCGTGGCGACGAGGTGGTCATAGCCCATCACGACACGGTGATCGAATCCGAAGACCATGTGATCCTGCTTTTGATCGATAAGAAAAAAATCGCCGACGTGGAACGATTATTTCAGGTTGGAATTACCTATTTTTAGAGCGCCATGCAGTTTTTAGTCGTACAGCGCGTACTAGGAATGCTGCTAATCATTTTTAGTAGCAGCCTGATACCCCCGTATTTAGTCGGCCTTTTTTATCAGGATGGCGCCACGCAGCCTTTTATTCAGGCATTCATAATTACTGTGACCTGTGGGTTGCTGCTTTTTTTGCCGGTCAGGACCCATAAAAAAGAATTACGTCTACGCGACGGGTTTATGGTGGTGGTGCTATTTTGGACTGTTCTGGGTATTGCCGGTAGCTTGCCACTGTATTTATCCGGTATTTACGATATTTCGATTACCGATGCAATTTTCGAATCGATGTCGGGGCTCACCACGACGGGTGCGACAGTGATCACGGGGATAGATGAGATGCCGCATTCACTGCTGTTTTATCGACAGGAATTGCAGTGGCTCGGTGGCATGGGAATCATCGTTCTGGCCGTGGCGGTATTGCCAATGCTTGGCATCGGCGGAATGCAGTTATATCGGGCAGAAACGCCCGGACCGGTGAAGGATACTAAGCTGACGCCGCGTATCACCGAAACCGCTAAAGCACTCTGGTTTATCTATATGAGCCTGACGGTCAGTTGCGCGCTGGCCTACTGGATGGCTGGTATGTCGAAATTCGATGCAGTGTCGCATGCTTTTTCCACGGTTGCGATTGGAGGCTTTTCTACCCACGATGCGAGTATTGGATACTTCGATAGCACTGCAATCGAATTGGTAGCTGTGGTGTTTATGCTGCTTTCAGGGATTAATTTTGCAGTCCACTTTGTCGCGTTTCGCAATAAATCTCTGAAGCCTTATTGGCGCGACGCGGAATTTAGAACCTATGTCTCGGTACTGCTGGTGGTGAGTTTTATTACCATAGGATATTTGCATTTTACCAAGACATTCGATTCGACCGCCGAGTCGATTATCGAGGGCTTGTTTCAGGTGGTTTCTATTGGCACCACGACTGGGTTTACCACCGCAGAATATTACACCTGGCCTGGATTTTTGCCGGTGTTATTGTTGTACGTCAGTTTTATCGGTGGTTGCGCCGGTTCTACCGGTGGCGGTATTAAGGTGATTCGTGTTTTATTGCTGGTGAAACAGGGCGTGCGTGAACTAAAGCGTCTGATTCATCCCGCGGCCCAAATTGTAGTGAAAATAGGCAAGAAGCCCCTACCGGAAAATGTAATCGAGGCCGTATGGGGTTTTTTCGCCGCCTACTTTGCAATATTGGCATTGATGGTACTGTTATTAATGGCCTCAGGACTGGACCAGGAGACGGCTTTTTCGGCGGTCGCGGCCTGTCTCAATAATCTGGGGCCAGGGCTTGGAGGCGTGGGTCAAAATTATGCCGAGATTAATGATTTTGCCAAGTGGGTATTAAGTCTCGCGATGCTACTCGGTAGACTGGAGATATTCACCCTGCTGGTATTATTCACGCCGGGTTTCTGGAGAAAATAAATCAATGAAATCAATGGCAAATCAATGGGGTCAGTATCGATTGATTTCTATTATCATTTGAGCTAGGGTAGTTCGTACGCTAATTTCTGTCATCCGAACAGTCTACCTATGGCTCGTCTTCCTCGTTTTGTCATCCCCGGCCAACCTCAGCACATTATTATCCGCGGCATTAATCGTGATCCCGTTTTCTATCGGGATGAGGACTATCGCTTTTATCTTGAGAAGCTCCAGCAGGCCTGCGACAAACACCATTGCGAAGTGCATGCCTATGTGTTGATGACCAACCATGTCCATTTGTTGTTAACGCCTTATTCGGAGCAGGGTATGGGTAAGGCAATACAAATGCTGGGGCGTTATTACGTACAGTATTTTAACTATAGGAATCAAAGGACAGGCACACTCTGGGAAGGTCGATATAAGGCGACATTAATCGATTCGGAACGGTATTTATTGACCTGCTATCGCTATTTCGAATTAAATCCAGTCAGGGCGAACATGGTTCCTCACCCTTCCGCCTATCCCTGGTCGAGTTATGGTTATAACGCGCTGGGACATACCGATATACTGGTGACACCCCATACCGAGTATCTCCAGCTTGGGTCGAACCCTGAGCAACGTCAATTAGCCTACCGGGGACTCTTTAAAACTCATATAACCGAGAAAACATTATCCGAAATCAGGGATGCATCGAATAAGGCCTGGGTATTGGGGAGCATTCAATTCAAACAGGAAATAGAGCAGATATTGAACCGACGTGTTAGTCCTTTAACCAAAGGTGGGGATAGAAAATCGAAGGCTTATCGGGATAACGCTAAAATCAATCGATACTGACCCCATTGATTTACTCTGGGAAGGTCGATATAAGGCGACATTAATCGATTCGGAACGGTATTTATTGAATTTTACCGAACACTTGCCCGGAGCCCTAGCTAGTAATATAGTAGTCCTTCCTCAACGGGGTGCTCTATTGAGCTGAGAGGTTGCTGTACACGAAGGGTACAGATGCCAACTCGATGAACCTGATCCAGATAATACTGGCGTAGGGATGTGAGAGAATCATCGGCATTCCCCCCCATCTCTCCTTTTTATATTCGTCCAAATTAATATTGGGCTCAATGGAGATAATCATGAAATTAATTATGCGTGTTACTGCAGTAGCGTTTCTGTGCCTGTACGTTCCTTATGCTGCACAGGCAGCCAGTTCGCCGCTAGTGATTTATACTTATGATTCGTTTGTCAGTGAGTGGGGTCCGGGCCCCCAGGTCAAAGAGGCGTTTGAAGCGCAATGCGACTGCGTGATCGAGTTCACAGGCCTGGAAGACGGAGTGTCAATTCTGAATCGACTGAAACTCGAAGGCAAAAATTCCAGGGCCGATATTATTCTCGGTATCGATACTAATTTGACTGCCGAGGCTCGGGCTACCGGGTTGTTTGAAGAACATGGAATGACACTGGATAACTCGGCCTTACCGGACGCCTGGGAAGACGATACTTTTCTACCGTACGATTACGGTTATTTTGCTTTTGTTTATAACCAGGAATTGTTGAAAAACCCCCCGAGCAGTTTAAGGCAACTGGTTGAAAATTCTCAGGGGCCGACGATCCTTGTGCAAGACCCACGTACCTCAACACCGGGGCTGGGCTTACTGCTCTGGATAAAGAAGATATATGGCGATCAGGCCTCTGACGCCTGGGCAAAATTATCAGACCGGATTGTGACTGTAAGCAAGGGCTGGAGTGAAGCCTACGGAATGTTTCTCAAGGGCGAAGCAGACATGGTGCTGAGTTATACCACTTCACCAGCCTATCATATCATTGCTGAGCAGGATCAACGTTTTGCGGCAGCAAAATTTTCAGAAGGCCATTATCAGCAAATTGAAGTGGCCGGGCTGGTTAAAAGTAGCCAGCAAAAGGATCTGGGTCGCCAATTTTTGCAGTTTATGCTCAGCGAGCGATTCCAGAGCATTATTCCGACCACCAACTGGATGTACCCTGCTGCTCTGGCGGCGTCGAAATTACCACAGGAGTTCAACGCGCTGATCGACCCGTCTCCAGCACTGCTGTTCGATGACAAAATTGTTGCGCGCGAACGCAAGGCCTGGATCAATGAATGGCTTGAGGTCATGTCAAAATAAAACGACTATACAATGCGTTCAGCTTACCTGGTACTTGCGATTCTGGGTATTGTAGTGCTGCTTCCTATGGCAGGACTTTTGAACCTAAGTCAGTTGCCGGGTTTTGAACCACAGGACCTACAGTTCTGGCACAGTGCCTATATACGCAGGGTCGTAGTCTTCAGTTTCTGGCAGGCATTATTGTCGTCGCTGTTGAGCGTTATCCCGGCGGTATTGGTCGCTCGGGCATTTGCCCACACTGGTGATTTCCCGTTTCGTTCGCTGTTATTGCGACTATTCGGAATACCACTAGTCGTACCCTCGGTGGTCGCGGTACTGGGCATCGTATCGGTTTACGGGAGTGGCGGATGGATTCCGCTTGGGCGTTCGCTCTACGGTATAAATGGCATATTGCTGGCGCACGTATTTTTTAATCTGCCACTGGCGGTAAGACTATTGTTGCCGGTTTGGCAAGGGATTCCCCGGCATCACTGGCAACTGGGCGAGCAATTGGGTTTTAGCAAATGGCATCGCTGGCGATACCTGGAGTGGCCGGCATTAAGAGAGGGCTTGCCGGGTGTTTTACTGCTCGTATTCATGCTCTGTCTGACCAGTTTTGCGGTCGTGCTGACACTCGGGGGCGGGCCGAAAAGCACCACGCTGGAAGTCGCTATATACCAGTCATTACGATATGACTTTGATCCGGCGCAGGCAGTGATACTCGCGCTATTACAATTGTCTTTATGCGTACTGGTAGCGGTAGCTATGTTCAGGTTCCAGAAATTGCCAGAAGTGGAAATATCGATTTCTTCGCAAGCCATCGAATCGCAAAATTACCGAAGCCTGTTGAATTGGGCGGTTATAGTATTTGCGGGCATCTTTGTCGGTTTGCCACTGGCATCCCTGCTGATAGACGGGTTGTTAGGGCCGCTTGGTCGGGTAGTGAGCAATATTAATATATGGCGTGCGGCCGGGAATACTTTAATGTTGGGATTAGCTGCAGCGCTGTTATCGAATATTGCTGGCTGGTTTTTGCTGCGTGGCAGTAGCGAACTTGCAAACCAAGGTCACCTCAAACAGGCGAAACTGATTGAGCTTTGCGGTTCTGTTATCTACGTCGTGCCACCGCTCGTGATTGGCACCGGCATTTTTGTGCTGTTTTCAGACTATGTCGATATTTTCGAGTGGGTTTACCCGGTGGTGATCCTGGTCAATGCAATGATGGGGTTACCGTTCGTGATTCGTACCCTGGGTCCTTCAATGCGTCAAAACAGGATGCGATACGAGTATTTGTGTCACAGCCTCGCGCTCGACGGATGGAATCGGTTTCGCATCATCGACTGGCCATTACTGCGTCGCCCTCTAGGCTTGTCTGCAGCGTTGGTGGCTGCGTTGGCCATGGGAGATCTGGGCGTCATTGCTCTGTTCGGTACGCCAAAAACCGCGACCATGCCATTGGTGATTTACCAGCAGCTGGGCGCCTACCTGATACCGCAGGCCACGGTAACTGCATTGCTACTGCTGGGCCTGTGCCTGATGGTATTCTGGGCGCTGGAACGCTGCATCGGTGGAAATCAAAATGCTTGAAATCGAACAACTTTGCTATCGGTTTGCAGGCGATCACTCGGAAAACATGAAATTTGATTTGTCGGTAGGCGCCGGCGAAGTGCTTAGCCTGATCGGCCCCAGTGGTTCCGGAAAATCAACCCTGCTCAGTCTGATCGCCGGATTTTTAAAACCCGAGCGTGGACATATCCGTGTGCATGGACAGGCTATCGAACACATACCGGCGTCACAGCGGCCAGTAACGATCGTTTTCCAGCAACACAATTTATTTCCTCATCTCGATCTTTTTACCAATGTCGCTCTAGGTATCAATCCTTCGCTCAAACTTTCCCAGCAACAGGATCAGGTGATTATTGATGCGCTCGATTCGCTTGGCCTGACCGGATTAGAAAATCGCAAACCAGGTGAATTATCGGGGGGCCAGCGACAGCGCGTTGCGCTCGCCCGCGCACTGGTGCGAGACCGCAGCATTTTGCTGCTAGACGAAGCATTTGCAGCGCTTGGTCCGGCACTGCGAGCGGAATTGATTACGTTGGTGAAAGCACTGGTAGAGCGAAAACAAATGGCGGCACTACTGGTCAGTCATCAGCCTCGCGATGCGCTGATCGCGTCGGATCGCACTGCGTTTATTCACGATGGCCGCGTTATCGCGGTACAACCAACGCGCCAGTTACTAGAAAATCCGGATCTTGTGGAAGTGCGCACTTACCTGGGGTCGATGTGAGTTATATGGCTGCACGGGAATCTGCCTTCATTAAGTCATCGATGTGGAGACCTCAAAGTCTGGCCCAATGACCTGGCCATAAAAAATGCCCTGGTCAGTCATCGACCAGGGCTAAGGGGTATTACTGAAGGAGAGATTAAACATTCCCTGTACTGCATCCTTGCCCTGCCATCCTCGATAATGCCTCCCTGCACAATCGTCCTTGAAAATTGCTTCCTGTTCCACCATCCCTGATTAAGCGTCTCCGCTTCATCGCCCTTGAATGTGCCTCCGTTCAACCGTCCCTGAATGTGCGTCCCTGCACGTCTGTTGCTGTCCTTAGCTTGGCGACTCATCCTTGAGACGTGCTAGTATGGTGTCACGCCCCATTGGATATTTATATCGGGAATAAGCTGAAACTATGTCAGTTATTTAAGCGCATACATGTAGGAGATATCCTACTTTCTGTAGATAAACCGGAATCAGTAGTGGTTCAATAATGATATTTCCTGCCATACAACCGGAAGAAACCTGGCGGTTTTCTGTTTCGGATTTACATACTCTTTATCTCGAGGAGAGTGGAAGTCCAGATGGAGTACCTGTGATATTCCTGCACGGGGGGCCGGGTGGTAGCTGTGAACCAGGGCATCGTCGGTTTTTCGATCCGGAGAAATATCGCATCATATTGTTTGATCAACGCGGCTGCGGTAAATCGAAGCCGCACGCCAGCCTGGAACAAAATACCACCTGGGACCTGGTCGCGGATCTCGAGAAAATCCGTGAGTTTCTAAAAATCGAGAAATGGGTGGTATTTGGCGGTTCCTGGGGCTCGACGCTGGCCCTCGCCTATGCGCAAAAGCACTCTGAAAATGTGCTGGGCCTAATATTGCGTGGAATTTTTCTCACCCGTGACGAGGATATTCGATGGTTTTACCAGGAGGGTGCATCCCGAATTTTCCCCGAAGCATGGAAACATTTTCTCGAGCCTATACCGAAAGACGAGCAAGTCGATATGATAAGTGCTTATCACAAGCGACTAACCAGCGAAAATGAAATTGTTCGAATGGGGGCTGCCAAAGCATGGTCAATTTGGGAAGGCACGACTGCAACGCTATTACCCGACCAAAGCGTCGTTGACTATTTTAGCAATCCACACATAGCGCTCAGTATCGCGCGTATAGAATGTCATTATTTTATTAATCAAAGCTTTTTTAGCCCCAACCAGTTACTCGATGCTGCCTCCAAACTAAATCATATTCCAGGTTTCATCGTGCATGGCCGCTACGATATGATTTGCCCGATCGACCAGGCATTGGCTCTCAGTCGGCAGTGGAGTACTTCCCAGCTAAAAATTATCAACAATGCTGGGCACGCGATTTCTGAGCCGGGTATCAGCAACGCGCTGGTCGATTGTTGCAATCAAATGCTTGAAATTCTGTCTTGATCACCTTATTGCAGCGCGTCAGCGCGGCGAGCGTATATGTTGCGGGCCAATGTATTGCAAGTATCAATACAGGCATACTGGTATTAGTCGGCGTAGAGGCCATTGACACGGAGGAAATTGCACGAAAATTTGTTTCACGATTGCTCAACTATCGAGTATTTTCCGATTCGGAAGGTAAAATGAACCTGTCTTTACTCGACGTTCAGGGTAGCCTGTTGCTGGTTCCGCAATTCACCCTGGCTGCCAACACACGCAAAGGGCGCAGGCCCAGTTTTGCTTCGGCAGCGCCACCGGCACAGGCTGAATTAATTTATCAAACCATGATCGACGCGGCGAGAAACAGTTACCCGAAAGTTAAATCGGGCCAGTTCGGAGCTGATATGCAGGTAAAATTGGTTAATGATGGGCCGGTAAGCTTTATTCTAGATTGATTTTCAAAGCAATATCTCTGTTCAGGCGTCTGGCTCAAGTAAAACTTGGTGTAAATCATCTAAAAGGTCGAATTCAAACCTGATGTCGACTATC
>JADFJT010000172.1 GCA_022566015.1 Pseudomonadota bacterium
TGATGGTTTGCAATTCCGTTGCAATATCGCTCGCCCGGCGGTGTACGACCACGAAGGTCATCTTGTCGATCTTACCGAGTTCGGGCGGCACGGAGTCGACTTGTTTGATAAGGTCGACGACCCACTCAATATCCTGCGGAAGTGCAGCTACAAGAAGCACGGTAGCGGAAAGCGCCGTGATCGTCACCTCGTCTTCTGGACGCTGGATTGGCGTTTACGGATCGAGTGGATTCTAATGGGTATCACAAATTTCGGCGCAATTAGCGCAAACAATCGATTGCGAAATTCTATATCCATAGTAAATGATTTAACGGTATTGCACTCCATGACGGGATTGTTTAAGGTGAATCGAATTCGCCTTTTTAGCCGCTAAAGTATATGCGAATAACCAAATTGCAGGTACTCCTCTCCAGGTGGTTACACGGTTAAAGTTATCTCGATAAAATAAATAAAATTTTTGGAGTTTGAACATGCACCTTTCCAGATTTCCCCGATTACATTTCGCCCACTTGCCAACGCCGCTCGAACCAATGCCGCGCCTGACCGAGTTGCTTGGAGGCCCCGATCTGTGGATCAAGCGCGATGACTGCACCGGCCTTTCCACCGGGGGTAACAAGACCCGCAAGCTCGAATTCCTGATGGCCGACGCGCAGCAAAAGAAGGCTGACACGATCATCACCCCGGGTGCCACGCAGTCCAACCACACGCGCCAGACCACGGCCGCCGCAGCGAAACTGGGTTTCGAATGCCATGTCTTACTGGAAGATCGCACCGGCTCCGAGGACCACTCGTATGTTTATGGCGCCAACGTGTTGCTCAATCAATTACACGGCTCGACTATATCCAAACGCCCGGCCGACACCGATATGGACGCGGCGATGGAAACTCTGGCACAAGAGTTACGCGACGATGGCAAGAAGCCTTATATAATTCCCGGCGGCGGCTCGAACGAGATCGGTGCGCTGGGATATGTCAATGCCGCGATCGAACTGATGACACAGGCGAATGATCGCTCCCTGCGTATCGATCATCTGGTGCACGCTACCAGCAGCGCGGGCACGCAGGCGGGACTGGTACTGGGCATGGAGGGTATAAATAGTGGCATCCCTGTATACGGCATTGGCGTACATTCCCCCAAAGCAAAGCAGGAAGAAAAGGTCTATAACCTGGCGCAGATTACCGCAGAGTACATGGGCTTAAACCCGGACATCGTGCAACGCGATAAAGTCGTAGTCAACGGCGATTATGTCGGTGATGGTTATGGATTGCCCACCGATTCGATGGTCGAAGCGGTCAAATTAATGGCCCAATACGAAGGCATCCTGCTCGACCCGGTTTATTCCGGCAAGGGCTTTGCGGGTCTGGTCGATTTAATTCGCAAAGGTCGTTTCAAAAAAGGTGAGAACGTGGTGTTCTTGCATACCGGCGGGAGTGTGGCGTTATTTGGATACCCGAATACATTCGATTTGCCTGGATATGTTTAACCATTTATTCGTCCTTTCGGAAGGCACGAAGTGTTTATCTGAAATCTTTTGAATCGAAGGAAATTAAAACCCTGTAAATTCGCTGCTAATATATTCCGCGGCATCGCTGTGTTCCACCCGGATTAACGACTGAATTGCTCCTTTTTCAAATGTAATAGCGGTGGGAAAAGTTCCAACTCGCGCAAGCTTTCGGCAATGATTGCTATAAAACTGTTCTTTAGTCTTATATCGGTAAATACTCGCTGGATATCGATCACATCAAAGTATTTATCTTCTTCGTAATTCGGATTCCACAGCACTAACGGGGATTCCTGCTTTGAGTAGATAGAAGTGCCCATTCCCTTGTGTATCGAACGAACTTCAATCTCATTGGATACATTGTCTTCGGTCAAATACAAACACGAGGTCACTTTGACCGAGAGCAAATCCTCGAGCGCGCTCCTCGGATGAATTTCACCAATAACCTGAACCATGCGGGTGACATCCTGATCCGGATCGGCAACCAGGTTAAAGGGGCCCTGCACATCGTCCCGAACGAAGTGGTATTGATTATCGCGCAATTCTATCTTGCCAACGATCAAAATATTGTCATATATATTGGCGGCATAGTACTTGGAAATATCGTGGAAAATCGTTCCCATCATCTCACTCTACATCGATATCGAAAATTTTATTCCCGGTGATTATAAGAGATTGTGCGCTAATTTGCCTAATCAATAACCGAGTGGCACTCTAGCCCGATTTTCCACTGAGGACGGCCGCTCACAGATCGACGAATCGCAGCACGCTGGGTTCTCAGTTACTGTTGCAATTCCTTCTTCAGCACACCCTGGGCTTGAATAAACAGGCTTCGATAGGATAGTCACGTGTGACACTTGATTGCGCTCTTCTCCTTGTTGCCAACGCTCCCACATCACTGATTTTTGTTCCTCAGTGTAATAGATTCGAGTTCTATATTTCATCATCAACACCTCATTCTTGATTCTAAGAATAAAGTGTTGCGCCGACCAGTTGAACTCACGGCACATTGCAGCCATTCGGCAGGCTGAATTTGTTGAATAGCAAGCCAAAACGCTTACCGGTGGTAAATTTGGACCGAATTATATTAAGATTTAATATAAATTGTGTAATAGTGATTCCAATGAAACTCTCGAATACTCCTCTGTCTGGAATCTACATAAAATGCTCAATATTACTATCCCCTGATTGTTGCCATGCAAAATAATCCGCACAATGGCGGCGATTCAGCCGATCGTTGGGTGGTCCTTGCCGCAGCCGTCCCGATTCTCGCGCTGGTGATGGGCCAGCTTGTAAATGGGCTGTCTGTCTATTTTGTCCCGCTGGAAACGGAGTTTGGCTGGACTCGCGGGGATATCGCATTGATTAACTCCCTGGGACTTGTGGGCCTTGCGCTTGGCAGCATCCTCATGGGCTTTGCCGCCGACCGTTTCGGTGTGCGACGGGTCGCATTTCTGGGGATCGTAGTTACCGGGGTTACTAGCCTGGCCGCATCCCTGGCTAACGATCTGTGGCAGCTTTACGCGCTTTTTTTCATTGCCGGTGTGCTCGGTGGGGGTGCAATATCGGCCCCGCTGATGGCGCTTGTCGGGTCCTGGTTTACCCGGGGTGGCCGGGCTTGCCATAGGTATCGCCGCCGCCGCGCAAGCGCTTGGGCAGGGGGGGATGCCGTTTTCCGGGGCTTTCTTGATCGAAACACTTGGCTGGCGAGGGTCACTCGCCACACAAGGTATGCTAATCCTCGTTGTCGGGCTTCCACTCACCTGGTTTCTGCGCTCCCCACCCGCTACAGTATCCGGGCTCGCGCGCCTGTCGCACGAGAGTCCTACCGGCCTGCCTAACGCGGTTGTCGTGGCATGGATATCCGTTGCCGTCATATTCTGTTGCACGACTATGTCCGTGCCGTTGATGCACCTAGTCCCGTTAGCGCAGGAACGCGGTCTGACCGCTACCGATGCCGGCGGTGTGCTTTTTCTCATGCTTGTGGTAGCGATAGCAGGACGCGCAGCCTTTGGCCAAATTGCCGATATGATCGGTACACTCCCGACCTGGATTCTGGCCTCGGGCTGGCAGACCTTGCTTGTATTTGGCTTTACGATGATGGATGGACTGAGAGATTTCTATATTTACGCCGTGATATACGGGTTTGGTTATGCCGGGGTGATGACAGCCATCCTGGTGACTGTCAGGAATCTCTCCGCTCCGGCCCGACGCGCCTCTTCGATGGGGGTTGTGCTGGCTTTCGGCTATATGGGTCATGCACTCGGCGGTTGGCAGGGAGGGTTCTTTTACGATTTGACCGGCGCGTATACCTGGACCTACGCTAATGCGGTGATTTCAGGGATCATCAATCTCGCCATCGTCGGAGCCCTTTGGTGGACGGTCACCCGCCGTGGCCAGCCGTTCTTTGCATGGCGTTAATGCAAAGAAGGAAAATCACTCCTTTTAAAGGTAATTGCCGGGCTAAACATGAGTTTCTGCTACCAGATAACAACCATTCCATTACCCTGGGCCAGAAGCGGACGTCACAACACGGTTCAGACAGGTGACCAGTACAGCGAGTTCCTATGTGCATCCTTAACCATTG
>JADFJT010000074.1 GCA_022566015.1 Pseudomonadota bacterium
TATGGAGGTGCCGCAGTACCGGGTTCTTAACCGAGAGAGTTTGGCATTTATTAATCTAACCTCAAGAAGTCACGAACATGGTGCAGGAATTTCGGAAACTCTGGATCATTTTCTAATAGCATGTGACTCTTGCTGTTCAGGGTTACAAACCTGGCGCCGGGAATTCTTGAAGCGATGAGTTTACCCTCTGACAAGGGTGCGACAGCGTCCTCTACACAGTGGAGGACGAGTGTCGGGACATCGAGGCCGTCGAGAAGGTCAGAGACATCGATATTGTCGAACACTTCACGGAATCGCGCGATGTTTACTGCTGGTCCGCAGGTTTTTTGAAAATTGTTGAACCAGGCAGCTTCCTGTTGGCTCGCATCCGGCATGAATAACGAGGTCATGGTTTGTCGAATCGCCGGGTTATCACGACCCCAGCTCTGACGAATCAAGGTCACCAGGGCTTCACTTTCGGCTATGCCCTCGGGATTACCGCGTCGCCTACGACCACGAGAATACCCCCCGTATAAGATTAGGTGCGATACTCTCTCTGGATATTGTCGTGCATAGGCAATAGAAACAGAAGATGCCTGTGATGGGCCAAAGATTGCCACCTTTTCAAACCCGTAACAGTCGATCACGCTGATTAAGTCTTCGACCATATTATCGAACGAAATATCGACATTATCCCAGTCGGACATGCCATTGCCACGTTGGTCATACCTGATGAGGGTATAGTCCTTTGCCAGGTGGCTTAGATGGTGACCCCATCCCGGATTGCTCCAGTCTTCCTGCAAATGGGACATCCAGCTACCAGCCGTGACTAATGGATAGCCTGCGCCAACCTTTGCATGAGCAATACTTACGCCATCACTGGAGAGGCAGTAACGGACTGCGCTTTGATCAACCAGGCCAATCTTTTCTTGCGAGGCCACCTGATTGCTACTCTGTACACCGGTGCTACCCCCCGCTTTAATCTGTGATAACAGTTCCTGGGTTTCAGAAGACGGGCTAGTATTCAATTCTTTCCGTAGCAGCTCCTGGCAACGTTCAAACTGTTTTAGTGCCAGGGGTCGCTGATTGGTTTCGGCGTATCCCCGCATCAAAGCCCGGTGTCCCTGTTCCTGAAAGGGGTCGAGTTCCACCAGTCGACGGCCGCTATCGATCAACTTCTGCGGCCTGGACTCGGTAGTATAGCGGTCGATAAGGGAACCCAGTAATTCCGCTATTTTAGAGCCCAGACCTTCCCTTTCCAGGCTAAGCCATTCATCCCATACCTGATCCCGGATAATCAGTCCTTCGAGCAATTCGCCTTTGTATAGCGGTACTGCATTTTCGAGGTCTTCGATTTTTGACGAAGTGATCAATTCGAGAAACTGCGCGACGTCAGATATGACCCGGCCAGGATTTAAAGCGATATGCTTGCGGTCGATCTGGAGCACATTGTCGGCGTTATTACCGAAAGTCTTTTTTAAAGAATAAAGCGACTGGCGAAGTGATGTACGGCCTTGCTCCTCGCCGCGAGAACTCCATAACAGATCGATAATACGGCTGCGGGAGCATTTAGAATCCTTTGACAAGGCCAGGATAGCAAGAATACCCTGTTCCTTGGCGAGGGAGATTGCGAGCGGATTCCCATCACTGCCCAGGCATTGAAACTCACCCAGCAGATTGAGCCGAATTGCGCTCATATATGTGAATTTTCTTCCATAAAGTTCCCAGTTTACCTATTTAAGCCAATTATTCACGTTTTTGACGTTGAATTCACGATTTGTTCACGTCCCATTAGACGGTAGATTCACGGGCAATGGGTAAGGTATTCACACCCTATAAAACAAACAGGAGCAAGACCATGAATACTGTAGCACTTAAAATCCCACGGGCCGCAGATACCAATGCCAAGGTAATTCAGGACAGAATTTATGCCGTGATTGAAGTGAGCTGGAAAGCGATGCGAAATTTCGCCTGGACCTTACTGAAAACACCTGCCTACAGTGATCAGCTTCTTCGCGACAAAACTTTGGGATCTGAGTTTAGGCGGATGAAGTGGTAGTCAGAAAATCATATTCTGATGATCCCAACCGTTGTAGGATATAGAAGCCTGGATGGCGACCGCCATCCGGGAGAAGAATGTTTTCTTGCATGATTCAAGGAATGATAATTATACTAGTATCGCCACAACAGGCTTAAAGGAAAAACCAATGTCACCTCGAATGACACATATCTGTCTACATGTTGAAAGCCTGGACGACTGTGTTCAATTTTATAAACAATATTGCTGTATGGAGATCATAGCGGATCGTTCCGAAGCCGGAGTCGGTTCTATTTACATGTCAGAAGTGGGTCGGGAAAAGGAAGTGGTACTCCAGTTTAAGAGTGGTGGTAAGAGTTTGAGTTTAAGCGATATCGAGGAGAGGCATTTTGGATTCGTTGTTGATTCCAGGCAGGCCGTCGATGACATAGCGAAGATGGCACGCGAAGACGAGATCGTGTTTTGAGAGCCAGACGAATACCTGCCGGGTGCTTATCTCTGCGGGATAAAAGACCCTAATGGCAATTGTGTGGAATTTAGTTACGGCCACCAGGTACCGCCAGTCTTGTCGCTCGATTTTACGCGTTAGCAAGCCACTTAAATAGATAACCGCGAGGTGCGTCTGAACCGGTTACCAGGTAGTGGAGGGTATAGGCATTATTCATCGTTGCGTTCAACATGGTTTCACTGTGTTCGGTTCCGCACATCAAAATTTCGTCGCAGTAACGAAGCGGTTCGTCGTTGCCAGGCACCATAATCCTTTTCCCATCTCTTTCGATTGCAAAAGCTATACACGAGAGGCTTTTTTCCAGATCGTGGGGGTTTCTGATCAACTCTCCCAGAGTGAGACGTTCATTTTTTTGTATATATTCGGCCACGGCAAAGGCCTCAGCTTTGCACAGATTAATACGCCACAGATGTGGCTTGTTGTCACCGATCGCTGATCTCAGCCTTTCGACCACCTGTTGTGTTACGTCTTCGCCCTGTTCGCGCAGGTAGTCGATGACTATTTGTATTTGAGGGGATATCAAATGCTTTAGAATGCGTCGTGCGGTAGTCAGGCTGGATTGTAGGATCAGTCCAGCCTGGGCAGCATCGAAGGCGATTTGGTTTTCGTGTGTATTCTGGCGTAGGATGGTAAAAGCATTGGGTCGAAGCGCGCGAACGCACATCAACACGCTGAGGTTATCGTGATCGTTATCGGTACCGGCCACGACCCCCGCAGCATGAGCGATGCCCGCTTCCTTTAGCGTATTAAGATTAGCGTGACCGTGGATAACTTGCGCAGCCCCGGCCACTTCCCCTACATCCGGGTCTATTATTACTGGCCGAATGTGGTTACGTACGAAGTACTTGTGCAACCAATGACCCATACGCCCGTAACCGCAAAGAATCCAGTGACCGGTGGGTACATCGAGTGGCCGTCCAAGCCTGGCCTTTCTATTTCCTACCAGGCAGGAATTCAGATTATGCAGTCTCGGTGCAGTAATCGCCATACTGAGAAGCTGCGCAAAGATTTCGAATGGATTAATCACCGTGACATTGCCGAGTGTCGTCAGGTGTTCGCTATGGCGTTCTGAAGTTGATCGACACAGTATCGGAATGTCAGGATTCATAAATCTTGCCATAACCGCTATGCGTAAATTGACTTCTTCATCCACGGTGAGAATTACCACCGCCTTGCAATGGGACAATTTAACGCCCGCATCGACCAGGTGTTTTGGAACCCCCGGGTCGGCGCAAAGGGCTGGCATTTTGATCCGATAGTCGCGCAACACCAGTGCCTTGATGCGCTCGGGATCGGTATCGAGCACGACCGCCCCGAGCCAATGGTCACTCAGGCCCCGCGCGAGCAGGCTACCGGTATCGCCGAAACCGCATATAATGAAAAATGGTTGATCTATGCGTTTGACCGAATGGGCGAATTGATGCTCGCTTAGCGCTAATAGAAAATGGGGGTTTTGTGCCAGACGGATGATGGAACCGATCGCGTATAACCAGGATACGACACCCAGGTATAAACAGAATATGGCCCACAGGCGCTGCGGATCGGTGAAACCGTTTGGGATCTCACCAAAGCCGGTCGTCGTTGCAGTGTAGGTAAAGAAATAGAATGCGTGGAACAGGCTCATGTATTCCAGGTTACCTTCCGCGTCCTGGCCGGGTATCAGAGCCATTCCGGTGATACCGATCGCGTAAACAATAATCAATACCAGTACGGGTCCGCGCATGTAGCGCAGTACAACCATAGTGACGCGGTCAAGTTCAGAGGTGGTAGCCATTTGGCGAGTCCTAACGCCGTGATATCAGCGTTTCTCCAACCAGTATTGTCACCGAGACTATACTCGCAACCAGGGCACCGCCGCACAGCGATACGATGTTGGCCATCGACGCGGCGCTTGGGCCAATATCGGTATCGGTTTGTGTGACGATCCAGATAATTCGAGCGGTTATCAGCAGCACATCGGCGACCAGACTACTTGCTAGTAACACGGCGCCTACCTGTGATCGGTCGCCCAGCTTTAATCCTGTTGCGATCAGGTTGATCAGAATTGCAATCGTTAGGATCCAGACATTATGGTGTTGAGCATTGTCTATATCACCCATGACGAAGGCGAAATTGAAAGTTAACGCAAGAATAATAACGAAACCAAAAACAACCCGCTCCAGGTTCATAACTCCTCCTATTTTTTCTTATGAACCGACAGAATACGCCTGTAACAGGCAAACGTCATCCTATACGTTGTGAGCCGATGGCCAGGCCGTCACCGATAGAAATCGGTGTCTATTTCGCACCGTTTTGAATTAGGGCAATGTTTTCCTGTGGGAACCGATTTAATGTAGGTAAAGTATAAATGGCTAAGGATGCACCTGCTCGGCATCGATAAGAAGCATGAAAAATTTGTGCTAGAATCGAAAACGTAGCAGGAGCCTTATGATACCCGAGCGGACAATTCAATCGGAATATAACCAACTTGGTTATTACTTTCCACTCAACGTTCTGTCAGAAATACAGGCGAATGACTATGGACATCGTCTGGCTGTTTTGTCACAGAGCGACCAGGCACCAGTTTTGGGGTATCGAGGCCAATTGAATCACCTGCACGTGGTTTGTCCCTATGTCAACGAGATAGTTCGTAATTCCGTGGTAATCGATGCGGTGGAGACAATTCTGGGTCCGGATATTTTGGTGTGGGGGGTGAGCCTGTTTTTGAAACCCTCACACTCGCCTGGCTACGTTTCCTGGCATCAGGATTTAACCTACTGGGGATTGAGCAACGACCAGGAGGTATCGGCCTGGTTTGCGCTAGGGCCGGTGACCAGAGATAACGGATGCATGCGGTTCGTTCCTGGTTCGCATAAACTCGGGCAAATCGAACACCAGGACACGGTCAACGAATCGAATATTCTGACTCGTGGTCAACACGCCGACATAGATATCGATGAATCCAGCGCGGTCTATGTGGAGCTCGAAGCCGGGCAGGTATCGCTGCACCATGGCTATCTATTGCATGCATCTGGCCCTAATAACACTGACCAGCCACGCATAGGGCTGTCGGTAAACTATCTTTCGACCTCGGTGCGCCAGTCGGTGGCGAAAACCGATTTCGCGATGCTAGTCCGCGGTGAGGATCGATACAACCACTTTGAACAACTACCCGAACCAAAGGGCGAGCTCGACGACGAGGGCATGGAATGGCACCGCAAGATAATTGCCACGCATAACGAGGCGCTTTATGACGGCGCCGAGAATACCGACTCCGCTCCGAAGTTATGAAGTTCTTGAGTCGGCCATTCGCTGATACGGGAATGAATTAAACTTGAAAATCATTAAAATTATTTGTCCTCGATGTCGAAAATCGACATCCTCGCTCGTCATATAAGTACTTTCGGGAAATTCAGCCGACGTGAGACCCGGGGATTACACCAAATTTCCTGGCAGTATTTATCAAACTAGAGTGTGAGGAAACAATAATGGCTAAATATGTATTCATCTACCACGGTGGTAAAATGCCGGAATCAGAGGAAGAGGGCGCGAAGGTAATGGCCGAGTGGCAGGCATGGCTGGGCGGTATGGGTGAGGCGGTTGTCGACCCTGGCAACCCTGTTGGTTTGTCTTCTACTGTCCACGGTAATGGTACCGTCAGTGAAAATGGTGGGTCTAACCCGGTCGCTGGCTACAGTCTGGTCAATGCCGATAGCATGGCCCAGGCACTGGATAAGGCAAAGGGTTGTCCGATTCTTAAGGCCAATGGTTCGGTCGAAGTCGCCGAAGCAATGGAAATGTAATCCACGAGAGGCAGCCAAAATGCAATACTTATTGATGATTTACGCGGCTGGGGGTGTTGGTCCCCAGCCTGGTGAACCCGATTTTTCCAGTTTCATGAATGATTATTTCGAATTCACACGCGAAGTCCAGGAAAGAGGAATTTTCGAGGCGGGCCAACCCCTGGAAGGTGTGCACACAGCGACTACGGTAAGGGTTCGCGATGATAAGACTGATATTAGCGATGGGCCATTCGCCGAAACTAAGGAAGTGCTGGGTGGTTATTACCTGCTCGACTGTAAGGACCTGGATGAGGCCCTATCACGCGGCCCGAGCCGACATGCATAAACGCCTGGGGTAGTTTAAGCTGACCAGGCTTAGTTATCGAAACGCGATCGATCTCTGTGGTAATCGGACGGAAAAAAACTACCTCGAAAAGAAGCTCGTTCAATGCGATGACGAAAAATAAACAGGTAGACACAAGTCCGCCCACCGACCCGGCTCAATGGAATCGAAATAACCGGCATGATCGAGTCCCAGATATATCTTGCTGAGCTGTCATCTCGATTACGAGCCGTAATATCAGCGGACTAAGTGATTAAATTCAGTACTAGATACCTGTCACAAAATAAGCTTAAATTCTCAGGCAAGTTCGATTTTAACGGGTACTACGCGCCCGAGCGTGTGACCCACTGGTGAGGTATTGGTCACTTTGTCGTGCAATGCCTGCAGGGCTTCGGGTGATGCGTCACTATCAATATTGACTTTTACCGAGATATTTTCATAACCGGCGTTGCCCTCGCTCATGCCGAGAAAGGTATGCAGGTCGAGGTCGCCCTCGATGTCGATACTGAGGTCCTTAATTTCGATACCGGCAGCGGTGGCATTGGCTGCGTAACCAACGACCAGGCAATTGCCCAATGCGGCAAGCACCTGCTCAACCGGATTCGGAGCACTATCGGTTCCGCCCAGGGTTCCGGGCTCGTCGGAAGCGGACGGAGCGAAATCCCGTATCTTTGCCTCGGATCGAAAACCGCCTTTCCACTCGACATGGGCGCTCCATTTCGTTGCCGCAACGTCGGGTTCCTGCTGAATTTGGCCGACCAGGCTGACCACTGCATCAATATTGACATCGTTCAAGCTCGAGGATTGGTCGTTAGCCATCGTTCTATACCTTCGGGTGATTGATTGGCTCCCAAAGCTAAGCTATGTGGGAGCAGATTGCAACATGAGTCTTAATTCTGGTTCAAAGTTGAATTAATCTAGTAGCATTTTTATCCAGGCTGATTGAAAATTACTCGTCAGCAAGCTGTCGAACTACCTAACGGATCGAAATTATCATGAACCAGGCGAATTTAGATGCGGAATACCTGCGCCAGTGGATTGGCAAGCAGGAAATAATCGAAGAAACCATTTCCGCGGGACCATTGCGACGCATGCGCGCGACCCTGGATTGCGAACCCGAAACGATTATCGATGGTGAGGTGATTCCGCCGCTTTGGCATTGGGCATATTTCCTTTCACCCGTTCGCGCATCCGAACTGGGTCGCGATGGGCATGCTGCCCTGGGTGATTTTATGCCACCTGTACCCTTGCCGCGGCGTATGTGGGCCGGGGGGAAAATCACCATAAATGATGCTATTCGGGTAGGTGAAACCGCGCGTCGAGAATCTACCGTGCGCGACGTTCAGCTTAAACAGGGCCGTACCGGAAAACTGTGCTTTGTCGAAGTTGAGCACAGTTTTTTCGTGGGCAAGGACTTACGCTTCAGTGAAATTCACAACATCGTTTACCGAGATGTTAAGCAGCCTGGAGAAGACGAAATATTACCACCAGTTTCGCCCAGTGATGCGCAGTGGACGCGCGAGGTAATACCCGACTCTATCCTGCTATTTCGCTATTCGGCGCTTACCTTTAATGGCCATCGAATTCATTATGATCTTGACTTTTGTCGTGACCACGAAGGATACCCGGGGCTGGTATTCCATGGGCCTTTGACCGCCACTTTGCTATTGCAGTTAGCAGGCGAGCATAACCCAGGCAAAATCCCGGAAGAATATGAGTTTCGGGCTTACAGTCCGTTATTCGATAATGCGCCATTCACGTTGAATGGCAAGATGGACGGTCCCGTAGCCGAGCTGTGGGCCAGTAATGCCGATGGTCGGCTGGCAATGAAAGCGACGGTTAGATTTGCCTATTAATTTAAGTAGCCACTGATTCGTCATAATTTGATTGGAGGATCTCTATACAGTAAAGCATGGCTCAGCCGCTTATTATATTCCCGCATTCAGCGAGGATTTATTCCTGAGTAGTGCTATAACTTACCTGTAAAAATTAATTTAAAACCATTATGCGTATATTTCTACACTACCTCGCGATGATGATTATTATTCCATTTTATGGAATTCAGGTTTGTCCATTCCTGGAAGGGATAAGCGCCCTGGAAGTGTATACAACCATAGACAGTCTGTTACTGATCGCGTTGCTAGTGCGTAAGCCGTTGGTAGCGCGAACGGTAGACACTTTGCCCCTCGCAGGGTAGGGGCCGCGAATTTTTGCACTCGATCTATATATTCTCATCACCGCCGGATTCGGTATCGCTTTTTTCAATATGATTTTTTTATGGCTTCCCGCTGGGCAGTGGTCTCAAAGTATTGGTTGGAATATTGGCTATGGGTTTATTCGCTAGCACCGATGCTGCACTAGACCGAGAACGTTTAATTGCCCACAGGGTAGAAAATGAGGGCTTGAGACTGGAGATAACAAAAGACTTCTTTCCCCTGACGGCAAGGATGGCGATGCAGGCAGGAGGATTTGTGCTGCTGTTGGGAGGGGTATTTTTTCTTTTAATTATTAAAGATTTGGACTGGTTAATTGGAGTTGAAAATACGCTGTCGTTAGACCAGGCGAGTATGTCGATTTTAAAGGAATTAGGATTCGTGTTTGCGATTGCTTCACTAGAGTGTACTAACATCATAATATCGTTTACGCGCAATTTGAACCTGTTCTTCACGCGTCAAATGATGCCCTGGCGAAGGTTGCCTCAGGCTTTTATGATACACAGGTGCCGATAAGCAGCAATAACGAATTTGGCGTTATGGCGTCGCACACCAACAAAATGATAAAGCAGATACGCGAACGCACCGATGAACTCAATAATACACGCGATGTCACTATTTTGACCCTGGCTTCTCTCGCAGAAGCACGCGACAACGAAACCGGAGCGCATTTACTGCGCACCCAACGTTATGTGAATGCGTTGGCAGAGCAACTTCGAACGCATGCGCGATTTTCTGATGAACTGGATGACGAAACCATTGAACTTCTCTATAAATCTGCCCCGCTCCATGACATTGGTAAGGTCGGAATTCCAGACGCAATTTTGCTCAAACCCGGTAAGTTGACCGACGATGAATTTGAAATAATGAAAGGGCATGCAAAAATTGGTGCTGATGCGCTCGATATCGGGGAAGCTCAATTGGGCACCAGTTCGTTTTTAAGTTTCGCACGATCCATTGCACTAACACACCATGAAAAATGGGACGGTAGCGGCTACCC
Organism: Pseudomonadota bacterium; assembly: GCA_022566015.1. Lineage (GTDB taxonomy): Bacteria > Pseudomonadota > Gammaproteobacteria. Next base: position 9,843 of record JADFJT010000074.1, read on the forward strand.
AGCTGGATTGCGCGGTGACGATATTCCTGTCTCTGGCCGTCTAATGGCGATCGCCGATGTATACGATGCACTGATTTCGAAGCGCGTATACAAGCCAGCGTTTTCACACGATAAAGCGATGGAAATAATACGTAAAGGCCGAGGCAGCCATTTTGACCCCGATATAGTAGATGCGCTGAATACGATCGAAGACCAGTTCATCGAAATCGCCGACCAGTTTAGTGATGCAATTTATGAACAGGAGGCAATAAAAGCTGTCGGCTAATCGGGTGGCCTGTAACAATTAATGAATTTAAAACTGGGTGCCGTACCGCTTCGCTTGACCAGGCTTACCTTATCCAGCCGTTCGATCAGTTGGTTCACCGACGCCTGATCTTTGAAGTTAAAATACCTGGGAATAATCTGATTTAATCAGAGGTTCCCTTACTCAGTACCCGAAATATGTCACCCGGTCCGCAGTCGTATCATAGGGTTGATAGAACCGCTGGTGATTGCCACGGAAGAGAGCCAAAAAACCGGACTACTGTATTACTTCAATCGAACCGGCTGCCCGTGGGGTGTGGACAGGTATGCCTCTTCCCAATCCTTTCGTTTGCCAATCATGGCTTTCTGGTCTATTACGCTGTGGTTAGCAACCAGTTTTTCCAGCGTTAATAATACGCAGACATAGTAGGTGTCCTGGGTATCCGCGTCGCCGCTGGCGGCGGCAAGTTTCAATGCCTGGCCTAAAGCATCTGCCCAGGCGTCAGCGCCAAACATTTCGTTTTGCACCAGAGAATCTGCCATAGCCAGGGCTTGCGCCTGCCAGGGCTCATCGAATACCGGGTCACCGTCTGTGCTGGCCAGCGGCCTTAATGCTTTGACATCCTGAGCCGTCAAATCGATTGCTCCGAAAGATAATTTTCCCACAGGTCGAGGTAAACCTTATCATTTGTACCACCGTCTTCGGGCCAGAGTTCATTCGCTTCGAACACGATGCTATACAGATGCTGGTGGGTTTCCTCTCCCCGGGCGGACAGGTCCGGGAAAACATGGGCACCGTGATGTGCGTGCACAATACCTCGCTTGCCCCTGGCATACTGTGGCAAACGGGTGTGGCCATCGTGTCCTTGCCGATCTGTAATCACTTCCTGACCGATTGAAAAAATCGGATTAGTATCAATTTCAGCGTCAAAACGAAAAGCACTCTTTCTGTCTTCCAGGATAACTTGTGTTTTGTTTAACGGGAGAGGTGGTATCTCCTTGTCATACTGGTCGGGATCGGTGATACCAGAAACAACTTCATCCAAAGACATTACGCCAGCATCGATGTAGGTGGCAAAGTCGGTTTGCGCCCAGGAGTCGAAATAGGGTCGCTCGAGATAATCTTCGGGCATGATCAGTTCCCGGCAGTGACGCCACCAGTCAATGGATATGTCGGGTGTACGCGCGCATCGTGAAATTCCCCACTCGCGGGCTTCCCACGCGTGATGAAACGGCCCCTCGGGTTCGTCTATTTTAATCGAACCATATCCAGGCTTGCCGCCAAGGTCGTGGATGCCATCCATCAGCTTATACCGCCGGTCTTTGCGGTAAGATCCCGGTCAGTACCGATCATCGAGTTCCGGGTCACCAGGCCAGCCAGTTCACCCTCGGAAAGGTCATCGGACCCTGCTGGCCGCTGTGGCAGCACCAGATAACGCAATTCTGCAGTGCTGTCCCACACTCGAACTTCAATCTTATCATCGATGACTACGCCAAATTCGGCCAGTACACCCCGGGGGTCGCGAACTGCCCGTGAGCGATAAGCCGCGGCCTTATACCAGGCGGGTGCCACGCCGAGGATCGAAAATGGGTAACAGGAACACAGCGTGCATACGACCAGGTTGTGGATGCTGTCGGTATTTTCCACTACTTTTAAGTGCGCGGTGGCATTACCGAGGTAACCGAGTTTATCGATCGCAGCAGGTGCATCCTTCATCAACCATTGTTTATAATTAGGGTCACTCCAGGCCCTGGCTATTACGTGAGCACCACGTTTAGGGCCAATTTCCTCGGTGTAGGCTTCCACCCAGGCGTCTATCGTGCGGGGGTCGATCAAGCCCTTGTCTACCAGCAAGGATTCCAGCGCCTTGACCCGTAAGGCAGAGTCAGAGGGCAGGTGACTGTGCAGATGCTGATGAATCTCGGTTACTTTTTTTGCGTCATATTCGGGCATGGGTGTTCACATCGGTGTGTAATGATATCAGTCTACTTAATCCCACAAAGATTTAAAGCGTAGCGCACTCTTTATCCCCTTTATGTCTTCCTGAGCAATGGCTTCATCATCCACAGTCCAATCACAGGTCCTGGAATCAATAGCCAGAAAATATACTCGGGTCCGATCAGTGGGAGCAGCGAATTGACCAGTTGAATATTGATGACGGTGATCAGGAATCCGATCGAATTGACAATCGTCAACGCCGAGCCAACGTATTCACGCGGGGCGTTCTCCGCATTCAGGGCCGAAAACTGGGGTGAGTCGCCAGCCACAGTGATGCCCCAGACAAATAGAAAAATAATAAACAAGGTCAAATCGGCACTGAAAAATATTGGCGACAATAAGCAACAAATCCCTGAAACAGTCAGTTGGACTGCGGCCACTTTTGCACTTCCGATCTTTACCGAAATCACCCCGCCGACCGCACAGCCAAAAAATCCGACCGCAATCACCAGGAATGACCACAAGGGGACATTAAGAGTAATATCATTCATCTCGCTATACGCGAATAACCAGATCGGGATAAATGCCCACAAGCCATATAGTTCCCACATATGCCCGAAATAACCGAAGGCGGATGCGCGGAAAGATCTGGAGCGAAAAATAATGGCCAGCGCGCGTGGATTAAATGCAGATCCCTTTGGCAGGTATGGCCCGTCGGGAACCAGCACCAACATCAGCACGCCGCCGACCGCGGCTAAGATCGAAACGCCGATCATGACCTGTTGCCAGGATAATTCGGCGCCGGTACTACGAATCAGATGGGGAAAGGCAGTGCCCAGCACCAGTGCGCCGACCAGGTATCCAAGCGCTCGGCCCAGGCCTTTTTCAAACCAGGCTGCGGCGATTTTCATGCCGACAGGGTATATCCCCGCAAGGAAGAAACCGGTGGTAAATCTCAATAGTAGTAACGCCGACAAACTTTCAGGAGCTGCTAGTAACGCGATATTGGCCAGGGCGCCAGTCACCGAGCAGGCGAAAAATACCCGACGTGGAGAAAACCGATCGGCAATCGCTAGAAATGCAAATATCAGTGTTCCGCCGACAAATCCGAGCTGTACTGCTGCGGTAATATACCCGACCGACTGCTCGCCAAGTCCCCAGTCGCGTTGCAAATCCAGTACTACTGCGTTTCCGGAAAACCATAAAGAGGTCCCGGCAAACTGCGAAAAAATAATCACCGGAAGTATATGGGCAGGACGGTTCATCTATTTTCCTTGTCTTCCGAGGTGAACTTTTAAACCAAAGCGCAGGCCTGCCGCTTTACTTCGATGCACTGTAAATAGTTGCCTGTAGTGGAATAGACGCTGGTGCTGCGCCAAAGTGATTCGCTAAAGCTGCCACTATAGCGTCCATCACTTCTTCCGGCGAAACGGTTCCGTGCTGATTGATTTCGTCGACCAACGGGTTGCCGAATACTGCGCCTTTTCCAAACGCGCCCCAGTCAGGCACTTCCTTAACTATATCGACAGTTTCGTGCTGGTAATTCTGAAATCCAGCGGTCGCCAGATCACTGTATACGGTGTCCAAATCAGCATAGCCAAATGGAACCTGGTAAAAGGTCGGCGGATTATCGGGAAAGAAGTTCGCTCCAACCTGGTAAATGATTTTTGCATAGGAGCAGGCATCCATCGTCCCCCAGGCATTGAAAAGGAAAAGACCATTCGGCCCTAGTACTCGTCGTACTTCACGGTATGCAGCAGGCTTGTCCGGGAAGAACATCACACCAAATTGACAGACTACGAGGTCGCACGATTCGTCTTCGAACGGTAGCGACATGGCGTCCGCAGGGTAGAATTCCACATTTTCACCATTTTTAAATTTTGCCCTGGCCACATCCAGCATCGGGGGATTTAAGTCGGTGATTACGAGTTTGGTATCTAGTGGTAACTGATCGCGCAGCTTTCGGCTGACTATTCCGGTGCCTGCGGCAATTTCTATGACCTTCCTGGCTTTGTGCGCGACTGCACGCCGGGTCAGGTCTTCGGCATAGTCTTCAAACAGGATCGGCCCCAGGCCCTTGTCGTAATTCTCAGGAATGCTACCTACAAATAGTGATGAATTTTCGGGCATAAACTATCCTTTTATTGCCGAGCGCAAATGGGTAATTTCAATTATCGACGGTTTTAAAGTAATTTTATCCACGATGTTTTCGAGCTGATAGAATGCTTTCAAAAAAATATTATTACAAGAGGGTAGAAGAAATGCGACGTTATATTTCAAAAATGAAATTTTTAAGCGTATAGGTAATTCCTTTATTTATGGTTGGTCCAGTAGCCGCCCATAGTGAGGATCTGGATGTCATTCGCGCCGCCACTGCGAAATTTAAGGACGTAAATATCGCTTTGGCAGAAGGCTTTATTCGTGATCCGAGCGGTCTTTGCGTTTCGGCCGCAGCCGAGGGATTGCCAGCCGAATGGGGCGCGATGGGTATTCATTACATTAATCCAGGGTTGTTGAAAATTACCGCCGGTGAACCGCGAGTGAACGGGAATAGTACTCACACAGATTTCACCAGACCTTCCGTATTGATGTACGAACCGCAAGCAGATGGATCGCTGGTGCTTGTGGGAATCGAAAATTTGGTGTGGATAGAGGCCTGGAGTGCTGCCGGAAACACCAATATCCCTGTGTTCAAGGGGCGAAAATGGGACAAGATGGCCGATGACCCGGCAACCGATAGTGACGAAGCGCATAATTTCATGCCGCATTACGACCTGCATGTATGGCTTTATCGAGAAAATCCGGCCGGAATGTTGGCCCCATTTAATCCGGCAGTTACCTGCGAGCATCATGGTGGGTAGAATCGATGGTGCCAGGTTCGATTGATCCGGGAAATACAGGCAAATTCTAGTTCGAAGCGCACCCCGATGCCAGTGCCGATTACTTCAAGGCGATTGCGACTACCGCATAATTTAATAGCGATAATATGAAAACCAGTCGCATGAGGCAGTGCCAGGTCACTCCCTCGACGTTGCTCCGGGTTAAACTTCATCTG
>JADFJT010000075.1 GCA_022566015.1 Pseudomonadota bacterium
CTGGGGTCAGAACACAATTATTGCTAATATTAGAATAGGATTAGGGGTCAAATCTTGACTTAACATATTAAAACCATAATCATAGTCCCCATGGCAAGACCCTTGCGAATAGTATTTGAAGACGCCTTTTATCATGTCATGAATCGTGGGCGCAAGAAGCAGAGGATATTTCATTCTCCAGGCTATTACGAAGCGTTTCTGAATGGACTCGACGAGGCGCATATGCGATTTGGCATGGAAATCCATGCTTATTGCCTGATGGGTAACCACTATCATCTGTTAATGAAAACACCACAGGGCAACCTGAGTCGGATCATGCAGCATATAGACGGGCTTTATACGCAACGCCATAATCGCCTAAATAAAACCGACGGTTCTATCTTTAAAGGGCGATACAAGGCCATCGTGATTGATGCAAGCCAATACTTGTTGCAAGTAAGTCGCTATATACACAGAAATCCCGTTGAAATAAAAAATCCAATGGTGGTGGCATTAGAAGATTACCGTTGGTCAAGTTATCCTGCCTATATAGGGCGGAATCCTGCACCTCGATGGTTGAATCGGGATACAGTTTATGGAGAACTGGGTAGTCGGCAACGTTACCAGTCATATCAAAATTACGTCAATCAATGTATAGATCAGGATATCGCTGAATTTTACCGGTTAAATTACACACCATCGGTGTTAGGTGATAAACAGTTCAAGGAGGAAGTGCAAAAATGGTCGAAATCTCTCGACAGGGAAATTGACAAAAAAGGTCTAAAACACCCTGTTCCCTTAGCACAGATAATCGAAGCGGTAGCCAACTATTATCAGGTAGCAGTGCCAACTATTAAACGAGCGAAACGCGGGAAGGGAAACCGGAATATACCACGTTGGGTAGCAATGAAATTATGCCAGGAGGTAGGGAGCGCTAAACTCACTGAGATAGCGGAGGTATTTGAAGTAGGTCATTACTCGACGGTATCGCAGACCATCGGTCGCTTGAACCGATTGAAGAACGAAGACAGGCAATACGAGGCGGATTATAAACTTTTAAGTCAAGATTTGACCCCTTAAATCTTGACCCCTTAAATCTGCTGTGTATGTTGCGCGCTTTTGGTTAGAATAGGTGAATGAGCGGAAAGGTCTTTATTAAAACCCACGGTTGCCAGATGAACGAGTACGATTCGGCCAAAATGCTGGATGTGCTCGCGCATAGTTGCCAGCTTTCGGTCACGAATAATGAAGCCGAGGCGGATGTGTTGTTGCTCAATACCTGTTCTATCCGCGAGAAGGCGCAGGAAAAGGTATTTTCGCAACTGGGGCGCTGGAAGAAACTCAAGCAAAACAGGCCCGGGCTGCTGATCGGTGTCGGTGGTTGTGTCGCCAGTCAGGAAGGGGATGCGATTCGGACCCGTGCACCTTTTGTCGACCTGGTGTTTGGCCCGCAAACCCTGCACCGCCTGCCGGAAATGATCGAGGAGTCGAAGCGTACCGGTCAGCCAGTGGTCGACGTCAGTTTCCCCGAAATTGAAAAGTTTGACTATTTGCCCGAACCCAAATCGGACGGGGTAAAAGCCTTTGTTACGATTATGGAAGGCTGCAGTAAATATTGTACGTTTTGTGTCGTGCCTTACACGCGCGGTGAAGAAATCAGCCGCCCACTCGACGATGTGGTAGCCGAAGTGGCTAGCCTTGCCGAACAGGGGGTGCGCGAGGTCAATTTGCTCGGTCAAAATGTGAATGCCTACCAGGGCCTGATGGACGATGGCGATTACGCCGACCTCTCGCTATTGATCCATTACGTCGCAGCCATAGAAGGCATCGACAGGATTCGCTATACCACCTCGCACCCGGTCGAGTTTTCCGATAGCCTGATCGATGCTTATGCGAGTGTGCCCGAGCTGGTTAATCATTTACACCTGCCGGTTCAAAGCGGCTCGGACCGGGTATTGATGATGATGAAGCGGGGTCACACGATGCTCGAATACAAGCATAAAATTCGCAAGCTACGTGAAATTCGCCCTGATATCAGCCTGTCATCGGATTTCATCATCGGCTTTCCGGGTGAAACCGAGGATGATTTCGAAGCGACCATGCAGTTAATTGAAGACATCGGGTTCGATACCTCGTTCAGCTTTATTTACAGCCAGCGGCCCGGTACGCCTGCAGCCTTTATTCCCGATAGTATTTCGCAGGAAACTAAAAAGGAAAGATTGAAGCGACTCCAGGCCAGGATACTGCAACAGGCGAGCCAAATATCGCGCAAAATGGTTGGTACCACGCAGTCGGTACTGGTCGAAGGCCATTCGCGAAAAAGCGATGATGAACTGAGCGGCCGGACCGAGAATAATCGGGTAGTCAATTTTCCCGGCCCCGAGTCTATGATTGGTCACTTTGTCGATGTCAGTGTCACCGAGGCGCTGAATAATTCGCTGCGTGGCGTGATCGCCGAATAACCGGGAGAAAAATACCAGACCTGTGGGAAATGTGAATAATAAATCGATCGATCTGTCCGATCTGGTGCCCAACCAGATAGTCAATTTTTGTGGCGCCCTGAACCAGAACCTGAAGGCGATCGAGAGCCACTTCGGCGTCAATCTAAGCATCCAGGATAACCAGTTGTCGCTGGCATCGAGTCAGAAAATCTCCGGCCAGACGGTGGGTATTATTGAGCGAATACTGGGCGAGAGTCGAGATACTGCGCTGTCCGTGGACGAGGTCATCAATATCCTGAGCGTATCGGACAAGTACGATATCGACGAACTCGAGCGCTTTACCATCAGGTTAAAAAACAAGTCCATCAAGCCGAAATCCGACTTGCAGTGCCGTTATATTCAGAGTATTGCCAAACAGGTAATTAATTTCGGCGTCGGTCCTGCCGGTACTGGAAAGACCTACCTGGCAGTAGCGATGGCGGTACAGGCGCTCGAAAATGAAGAAGTCAGTCGCCTGATAATCACCAGGCCCGCGGTCGAGGCAGGCGAAAAACTCGGCTTCCTACCCGGCGATTTATCGCAAAAAGTCGACCCTTACCTACGCCCGGTATATGACGCGCTGTATGAAATGATCGGCTTCGACAAGGTCGAAAAGCTGATTTCGAAGCATGTGATCGAAGTTGCTCCGCTCGCTTATATGCGTGGCAGGTCGCTGAATAACGCCTTCGTGATACTCGACGAGGCGCAAAATACCACGCCGATGCAAATGAAAATGTTTTTGACCCGTATCGGGTTTGGTTCCCGGGCCGTGATCACAGGCGATATTACCCAGACCGATCTACCGGAAGACCGTGACTCGGGCTTAATGCATAGCCTGAAAATTCTGAAAAAACTGGACTCGATAGGCTTTATCTATTTTCACTCCAGCGATGTGGTGCGTCATCCCTTAGTACAAAAAATCGTCGAAGCCTACGACCAGTTTGAATCAAATGGTAAGGCTTGATCTGCAAAACGACGAGTCCCTGGATGCGATTCCTGAGCTGGCACAATTCACACTCTGGGTTGAGTCGTCGCTACAGCGGCAGTTCGATAATCTTGAGCAGACAATTCGGGTCGTGAATGAGGTAGAAAGCAGGTCGCTTAACCTTCGGTTTCGTGAAATTGATTCGCCCACCAATGTTTTGTCGTTTCCTGCTGACAATGATTATCTCGACTATCAATGCCTGGGTGACCTGGTGATTTGCGCACCCATCGTCAGCGTTGAAGCGGCGCATCAGGGTAAAACAGAAGTGGCCCATTGGGCACACATGGTGATACACGGCATGCTGCATTTACAGGGCTTTGACCATGAAACCGATGCCGAAGCAGACAAAATGGAGGCTCTGGAGGTCGAAATTTTATCAAGCTTGGGCTATATTGATCCTTTATAATGGCTATTCTGCTGATAATTAGTAGGAGCAAAGATGGCTGACGCTGATAACGGCGGGTCGACGAGGGGTTGGCTGGAGCGCATCTCCGATGCATTTAACAGCAAGCCCAAAAATCTAAAACAGTTGGTGGATCTGTTAAAAAACCTGCAGTCCAGCCAATTGATTGGTGCTGAAGAGCTATTCATGATCGAAGGCGTATTACAGGTCTCCGACATGCAGGTGCGCGACATTATGATCCCCAGGGGCCAGATGACTGTGCTGGAGCACTCGAGTTCTTTTGCCGAAATTATCAAAATTATTACCGAATCGGGTCACTCGCGCTTTCCGGTCATAGACGACGACAAGGACGATATAGTCGGCATTTTGCTGGCCAAGGATCTTTTGCAGATTCCGGTAGGTAATTCAGAACATTTTGAATTTAACGATTACATTCGTCCCGCCTCGTTTGTCCCCGAGAGCAAACGTCTCAATGTCCTGCTCAAAGAGTTTCGACAGAATCGCAGCCACCTGGCCATGATCGTGGATGAATACGGTGGTGTTTCAGGTCTGGTAACCATCGAAGATGTGCTGGAACAGATCGTCGGCAAGATCGATGACGAACACGACGAAGCCGATGAAGTCGATATTCAACTACACGGGGCCAATCACTACAGTGTTCGAGCCCTAACCCCGTTGCAGGATTTCAACGAATATTTCAGAACCGAGTTTAACAGTGATGACGTTGAAACCATCGGGGGTTTCCTGCTGGGTCATATAGGTCATTTACCCGATCGTGGTGAGTCGATAACCCTGCAAAATATCACCTTCAAAGTGCTCAGTGCAGATAGTCGGCAGGTTCATCTCTACCAGGTAATCGATGATAGTAAGCAAAGTGAGCAGTAGGATTACTCACACCACCTCCACCGATAATCGTCATTCCACCGGTAATCGTCATTCCACCAATAATCGTCGTTCCGGCCCCCGAGCCGGAATGACCGCCATGGATGGTGGAAATGCAATAAGGTTGTCAGCGGTCCGACGTATCGGAACAACCCTTGCCAATCCAACGTCTGGCACTGGAAATATCGTAGGCTCCGTTTTCAATGGATTCCGGCGGTCCGACGTTTCGGTCAAGCCCGGAAAGACGATCGGAGTGAGTCGGGGCGGTCATCGAAATTCCACCAACAATCGTCATTCCGGCCCCCGAGCCGGAATCTATCGAACGTCTGGCACTGGAAATATCGTAGGCTTAGTCTCAAAAAGATTCCGGGTCAAGCCCGGAATGACGATAATATGTCATTCCGGCCCCCGAGCCGGAATCTAGAATCCACCCATGCAACAATTTTTAAATAGACTCCCTTACCCGGCGATCCTGGCCCTGGCCGCGATGACCGGCGCGTTAATGCCGCTGGCCTTCGCCCCTGTATCCCTGTGGCCCTTGGTATTTTTACTGTTGGCGCTTTTGCTGATACTGGTCGAGACTCAAAATTCATGTCGCCGCGTATTTTTTATCGGATGGACTTTTGGCCTGGGCTATTTCGGATTTGGCGTTTACTGGATTTATAACAGCCTGCACGACTTTGGTATGGCGCCACCGGTTGTGGCGGGTATCTTAACCGGACTTATGATCGTAGTGCTGGCATTGTTTGCCGGCTTCACGTTAAGCGGCTGGAAGTTTATCCAGCGCATTAAAGGCCAGCAGGGTATCTGGGTATTGCCGTTGCTATGGTTTGCATTTGAATGGCTCAGGGGCTGGATATTGACCGGCATGCCATGGCTTAGCGTGGGTTATTCACAAACCGAATCTCCGCTGGCCGGATATGCGCCACTGATCGGTGTCTACGGCTTAAGCGCATTGTGCCTTTTGCTCGCCCTCGCAGTACTAAAAATTACCAGAGACCGGGAATACCGTTATTTTGTACTGATAGTACTAGTCTTCGGCGCGGGGATATCACTGCAAAATATTGACTGGACCGACGCCCAGCCCAGCGCGCTTAAGGTGACAATGATACAGGGTAATATCCCACAGGAAATTAAATGGCAATACGAGCAGCGGCAGAATATATTTAATATTTACTGGCGCGAAACCACTCGAAACTGGGACAGCGACCTGATTGTCTGGCCCGAAACCGCATTGCCCGGGCGTTCGGAGGATATCGAGCAGGATGTGTTGCTCCCAATGGCAATTGCGGCCACCGAGCAGGATAGTAGTATCCTCACCGGCGTTATCGTGTCCGATAGTGCCAGCCAGCGCCACTACAATAGCATGTTGTTACTGGGGACCGATCAGGGGGTATACCACAAGCGTCATCTGGTGATGTTTGGAGAGTATTACCCGATGCGTTGGCTGCTCGATTTTATGCGCGGCATGATCAATATACCCTATTCAGACCTGGAACCCGGCCCCGACGAACAGACGATGATGTCGGTGAAAGGGGTTAAACTAGGGCTATCAATTTGCTTCGAAGATGCGTTCACGCGCGATATCATGCGCGACATGCCAGCGTCCAATATACTGGTTAACGCCAGCAATGACGCCTGGTTTGGCGACTCGCTCGCGCCGCACCAGCATTTGCAGATGGCGCAGATGCGCGCACTCGAGACGGGACGACCGATGATACGCTCGACCAATACCGGTATCAGTGCGTTCATCGACTACCGGGGTCGACTGATTCAAAAAAGCGAGCAATTTAAAATCCAGTCGCTGACACAAAATATCGTCGGTAGAACTGGTACCACCCCCTTTTACACTGTCGCCAAAATACAGGGTATAGTCGCGCTGCTGATTCTTGGCGGCTTGCTGTTCAATGTGATCAAGATACATAGGGATAATCGGGCAGCATCGCTTTGAGTTAGCCAGCCACTCCGGTATCCTTCTTACTTTTTCTCCGCAGCATAAATTAAGGAGCCTCTGATCAATTCATGAGCCAACATCTGTTCGTTAAAATCCGGGGTGCCGGACCGCACCCCCTCATCGCTGCCAATCTTGCCAATAGATTGACTATTAGCTGCGATCGACGCGTTGATTTGCGTCGGTCCGGCGCACCGGTTTTTACCTTCGCGTCTGAATGACTCGGAATTAATCAGAGACTCCCAAATGGATCAGCTTTACGACGCTAAGAACATCGAAGCCAGCGCGCAATTATTTTGGGCCGACACGGGTGCATTCAACGTGACCGAAGACCCCGACCGGGAAAGTTACTATTGCCTGTCGATGTTCCCCTACCCAAGCGGCAAGCTGCATATGGGGCATGTACGCAATTACACCATCGGCGATGTAATATCACGCTTCCAGCGTATGCTCGGCAAAAACGTGATGCAGCCGATGGGCTGGGACGCGTTTGGTCTGCCGGCGGAAAACGCTGCGATTAAAAATAATGTCGCACCGGCCAAATGGACTTACGAAAATATCGACTATATGCGCGCCCAGCTCAAGACCCTGGGCTTTGCCTACGACTGGAACCGTGAACTGGCGACCTGCAAACCAGAATACTATCGCTGGGAGCAGTGGTTTTTCACCCGCCTGATGGATAAGGGTATCGCTTACAGGAAAACGGCACCGGTCAACTGGTGTCCCCACGATCAGACCGTACTCGCTAATGAGCAGGTGATCGATGGGCGTTGTTGGCGTTGCGATACCGAGGTAGAGCGACGCGAAATCGCCCAGTGGTTTTTAAAGATCACCGATTACGCCGAACAGTTGCTGGACGATCTCGATACCGTCGAGTGGCCTGAGCAGGTAAAGACCATGCAGCGAAACTGGATCGGTCGATCCGAGGGAATGGAGGTCGAGTTCGATGTACCGGGCCACGATCCCCTGATGGTGTATACCACTCGACCAGACACCCTGTATGGCGCGACCTTCATGGCGATAGCAGCAGAGCATCCACTGTCGCTTGAGGCGGCAGCTGATAACCCCGAAATGGCAGCCTTCATCGATGCATGCAGAAAAACCAATACCACCGAAGCGGCAATGGAAAAAATGGAAAAACTCGGCTTTTCGCTGGGAATCAATGCGGTTAACCCGGTCAATGGTGAACATATCCCGATCTGGATCGCTAATTTCGTACTGATGGGTTACGGCACTGGCGCGATCATGTCTGTACCGGCACACGATCAGCGCGACTGGGAATTCGCCCGTAAATATGGCATCGAAATCAGACAGGTCGTGGCACCCGCCGATGGTTCGAGCATCGATCTGGAAGTTGGGTCCTATGTCACCAAAGAAGGTGTGTGCTGCAATTCAAACCTGATCGATGGGCTCGATTTTGAAAGCGCGTTTAACAAAATTGCCGATCGACTCGAACAGCAGAAAAAAGGCACTCGGCAGGTCAAATATCGCTTGCGCGACTGGGGTGTATCGCGTCAACGCTACTGGGGCGCGCCCATCCCGGTCATCCACTGCGATGACTGTGGCGCGGTCGCGGTAGCTGATGAGGACTTGCCGGTTATATTGCCAGAAGACGTCGAGTTCACTGGAATTGGCTCGCCGATTAAAACCATGGCATCGTTCATAAATACGACCTGCCCCAAATGTGGTAAAGACGCCGAGCGCGAAACCGATACTTTCGATACCTTTATGGAATCGTCCTGGTACTACGGGCGGTTTTCCTGTACCGATCAGAACCAGGCGATGCTCGACGAACGCGTCGATTACTGGGCACCGGTCGATCACTATATTGGCGGCATCGAGCATGCCATTTTGCACCTGCTGTACGCCCGCTTTTATCACAAATTGCTACGTGACGAAGGACTGGTCAATTCGAGTGAGCCGTTCAAGAGTCTGCTGACCCAGGGCATGGTGTTAAAAGATGGCAGCAAGATGTCCAAGTCCAGGGGCAATACCGTGGATCCACAGGAATTAATCGATCGATTTGGTGCTGATACGGTGCGGCTTTTCATCATGTTTGCCGCCCCGCCAGAGCAATCGTTAGACTGGTCAGACTCCGGTGTGGAAGGGGCGCATCGCTTCCTCAAACGCTTGTGGGCTGCTATTTATCAACACAGCCTGGAATGCACAGCTTCACGAGATCACTCGACAGCACAAGCTGTCACCGAAGATCAAAAGGCGATGCGGCTGAAACTACACCAAACTATCAAAAAGGTGAGTGACGATTTTACTCGTCGCCTCACGTTTAATACGGCGATCGCGGCCAATATGGAATTATTGAATAGCGTCGCTAAATTTGACGATCATACGCCAGAAGGGCAGGCAATTCGGCAGGAAGTATTTGAAAATATGATATTGATGCTGGCGCCGATTGTCCCCCACGTCTGCCATCAGCTATGGCAGGAAATTGGCCAGGGTAGTGGAATCCTGGACCATCCGTGGCCGCAGGTCGACGAATCTGCGCTGGTGCGGGAAACCCTGGAAATGGTGATTCAGGTCAATGGTAAACTGCGTGGCAAGATGCAAATCAGTGCGGAAGCCGACCGTTCAAGTTGCGAAACAATGGCGCTGGAAGTCGAAGCAGTAAGGCGTTTTATCGACAATGCACCGATTAAAAAGGTAATTGTGGTGCCAAAGAAACTGGTCAATATTGTTGTTTAAACATCAAAAATCGATAAGGCTACACGCCGCTACTGGCAAAACGATGAGTGTTTTCAGGTCATTGATGATTGTCGGCCTGTTAATTTATCTGCCCGCCTGCGGATTTCACCTGCGTGGTCAGTCGAGCCTGCCCCCTGAATTCCAATCGATACAACTGCTGGGTGAAAATCTAAGCGCCAAACAGCGCTCGCTGCTCGAACAAAAGCTGCGACAGGCCGGCGCCAGCCTGCAGCCTAGCGATAGGCCAGAACAGGTTCGTCTTAAAGTGTTGTTCAGCTCGCTCAATTCACGACTGTTAGTAAATTCTGCCGGTTCCGGGAAAAAGATTGTGCGGCTATCGCGTCAGCTGATCTATAGCCTTAAAAAAACCAGCAGCGAGCAAGCTGCCGAGAAGGGCGTGCTTGAGCAGCAACTGGATATAGAACTGGGTGAAAATAACCTACTCGACTCTGACCAGCGAATCCGTCGAGCCGAAGAATCAATCGACAGGGCTTTGGTCGATCAACTGATTTTTAGTTTGAAGCAGCTGTAAAAATTTACCCGTGAATCACAAGGGTTTATAATCCCTGTGTTATTGACCAGAACTTCTGAGTTAAATCTGATTCTTTCGAATGCAATCGAAATATAAATGTCTGACATGAGTGAACCAGCTTTGCTGAAGCCTCGACGCAACCCATTGATCTGGATCATAATTGTTGTGCTCGGCCTGATCCTGTATTTATTCCTGTATTCAGATCGAGGTGGCCAGGTCGTAGCTAAAATTGATGACGGTAATGGCGATGCGACGGGTATAATCGATAGAAGCCTGCTCATCCCGCCGGGAATGCGCGCCAGGGAATATATCGCGCAATTACGTGAAAAAGGCAAACCCTATGCGCTCGACAGAATTTTCGACAAAGCCAAAAGCTATCAGAGAGAAGGAAGCCTGGCCGACGCGCACCTGCTATTTTTCTTCAGCGCACGCGAAGGTTATTTGCCGGCGATGATGAAGATGGGCGAGATGGCCGATCCGCTTTTGTTTCAGGCACAGGAGAGCCTGCTCGACGCTGCCGATGGAATCCAGGCCTATAAGTGGTATCAAAAAGCGTCGGCCCTGGGTAACCCAGCAGCAGACAGGCGCATCGATCAGTTGCGGGACTGGGCTATAGCAGCGGCACAAACAGGCGATGCTAGCGCGCGACAGCTGTTGCTGAATTTTTAGTGGCAGCTCTTAGATCTGACAGGCAGGAACTTATGGTAATAATTCGAACCCTGGCCACCGGCCTGGCATTAATCCTCGCGCTCGGCATTCAGGCGGCCGGGGAGAAACCGCTATTGATGGAAGGCAAGAAAACATTATTTCAGCGTGTATTGAGTGTTCCCGATGCACGAGTATTTCAACAGCCAGACCTGTCTGCCGAATCGACCCCGGTGGTGCCGTTCAGTGTTTTATATGTGTACGAAAATAATAATGAGTGGATCAGGGTAGGCCATAATAGTTTTGGCGACACCGAAGGCTGGATGTTACGCGAACAAACGATAGTCTGGAAACAGGCACTGACGGTTTCATTCAAGGATCCACAGGATATCCAGCGTGTCATGCTGTTTAATAGCAGACAGTCGCTGAAAAAAATGGTGGATGACTACGATATCGAAGCTTACCAGGCGCTTTACCAGTCGGTAGTCAACGATGAAGTGGCCGAGGATTCCCCGGTCATTGCCATTCAGCCTGAAGCCCACCTGGATATTCGTGAAAATTTTTATCTGGTGCCCATTAAGCAGCACGAGGATGTTTATCTCGGCGGTGAGCAAGCTCTTATGCTCGAAATCGCGAGTGTACCGCTGGATAATAATCCGACTGCAACGGCTGGATTGAGTGATTCCGGGAAGTCCCGGCGGAGTTACCGAAGTGGTATCCATTTTGTAATCGACTCAACCGCGTCGATGGGCCCTTATATCGAGCGCACACGCGAAGCGATGACCCGAGTTTATTCCGAGATCGAAAAACAGGGCTTGACCAATCAGGTTAGTTTCGGCCTCACGGCTTACCGGGATAATTTGGATCAGGTACCCGAGCTCGAGTATTTAACCCGCAGATTTGTCAGCCTGAAACAGGGAACCGACGCTGAGCAATTCTTAAATCGCGTCAATTCACTGAGCGCTGCGAGTGTATCCAGCCGGGACTTTCGAGAAGATGCCTACGCCGGGATTAAATCAGCTATCGAAGATTCCGACTGGACCCAGTTTGACGCGCGATACGTGATTTTAATTACCGATGCCGGACCACGTGAAAGCCATGACTCACTGGGTTCGACCCGATTGAATGCGCGGGCATTACGCCAGCTAGCCTACGACAGGGGAATCTCGATCTGGGTATTGCACCTTCGCACACCGTCGGCCGCAGCCGACCACCAAAAGGCAGAGGCACAGTACAAGGAGTTATCCCTATTTCCTGGAATAGGGGACTTTTATTATGGTGTTAGCCTGGGTCAGGTTGACGAGTTTGGTCATGTGCTGGAAATACTGGCCAAACAGATCACTCAGCAGGTGCTGGCCACCACTAAGGGTGTGCCGCCGATACCTTTGCCCGAAACCAGTGATAATCCAACCCAGTTGTCGGCGTTGCAAATGCGCGTCGCCCGGCTCGGGAATGCGCTGCGCATGCGCTACATTCAAAAAGAATCGGGCAAGGCCCTGCCCAAGTTTTTTAGCGCCTGGATGGTCGATAAAGATTTTCTCAATCCAGAACGCTCTGCGGTCGATGTGCGTGTATTGCTAACCCGCGATCAACTGAGTGACCTGAAAAACGTAATGCAGCAGGTACTCGAACTGGCCGAAGAAGGCGTATTAAGCCCGCAAAATTTTATCGACGACCTGAAAAGCCTGGCGGCAACAGTGAGCAGGGATCCCTCCGCAGTCGCCGGCAGTACTTCTGGTGCTGGTACTAGTCTGGCTGAAATGGGTTACATGCGTGAGTATATAGAGGATTTACCCTACACCGGGGAAGTGATGAATATGACACTTGAAAGCTGGGAAGAATCATCGGCCAAGGTGCAGATCGAATTTATGAATCGGCTCGAAAGCAAGATCAATTATTACCAGGCACTGCACGACCACACCGACCTTTGGGTCACCCCGGGTGGTGGCCCCGTGAACGGAAATTCGGTGTTCCCTGTCGCACTGGACTTGCTTCCTTAGGTATGCGTTATAACGCTGTCGCAGTAGAAGACTAGTAAGAAATGACGGCTATAGTTTACTCATTAAATAATGTGGTGAAGGAACGAATCGTAGGAAACGTCGGGTTTCGTCTGGTAATACCCAGCATTCAAATTCATGCAGAGGAAAACATTGCTCTGGTGGGACACAGTGGCTGCGGGAAAAGTACACTACTGGATTTGCTGGCGCTGATCTTGCGCCCGGACAGGACTGCGAGATTCGAACTTAATCCAGTGGACGGGAAACCCTCAGATATAGACCATTTATGGCAACGCAGGAAACAGGACCAACTAGCGCAGATTCGTAAACAGCATATTGGCTACGTTTTGCAATCCGGGGGGCTATTGCCTTACCTGACTGTGCGTGAAAATATCGAACTTCCGCGGCGATTGCTCAATCTCGCAAAAGACGATTCGATCGATGCTATTTCTCGTGTACTCGGTATTAACCGGCAGCTGGACAAGCTTCCCGGCTTACTATCGGCTGGTGAACGACAGCGTGTCTCGTTCGCGCGGGCTTTGTCACACAGGCCGTCGATATTACTCGCAGATGAGCCTACCGCGGCGTTAGATCCGATCACTGCGCGTAAAATTATGGCCGTGGTCATGGAGTTAATCAGAGGTTTGAAAATCACTTTAATCACGGCGAGCCACGACTGGGCGCATGTCTATAAGATGGATTTACGCACATTGCGACAGGAGGGCGGGGCGGTTGATAATGGTCGTATTTACCAGTCCACATTCCATGACTAAACCGGCATATAGCACGATGGTGGTGTAGTCAGTTGAGCCAGATAGGCAATATTGTTCGCCTGAGCTATCGTGATTACAGTCACGAATGGCGCATGTCCGGTTGTTTTGTTTTATCGCTAGCCTCAGTTCTGGCACCGATGATGATTTTATTCGGTTTAAAGTTTGGCATCGTCACTTCGATGGTTTACGCGCTGGTAGAAAATCCGGTCAACCGAGAAATTCGACCCATTGGCAGCGGCCACTACGAGCAACAATGGATCGACGATTTCGATGCACGCGATGACGTCGAATTTATCATTCCGAAAACCCGGGCACTGGCCGCGACTATCCAGCTTAAAAGTGCCACGGCGACCAGGATTTTATCCACTGAGTTGCTGGCAACCGCAGCTAATGATCCGATGCTGCCGGGGCAAGCTAGCAGTCCGAGTAAATACAACGAACTCATTTTGAGCCATCGTGCGGGTCAAAAACTAAATGTAACTATAGGCCAAACCATTGACGCGAGTCTGGCCAGGCAGTTTCGGGGTAAGCGTGAACGCGTTCACCTGCCAGTAACCGTGATAGATATCGCCGACGCTTCGGTGAGCAGTCGTAATATCGCATGGGTAAATCTTGATTTACTAATCGCGACCGAGCTATTCAAAGATGGCCGTGCGGTACCCGACCTGGGTTGGGAAGGTGATGAAGAAAATTCCGGGCCCAGGAGTTATCCGTCATTTCGGCTCTATGCGCGTTCAATCAGTGATGTCGCTGCCCTGGTGGCTCTGCTGGAGCAACAGGGCGTGCGCGTTAAGGCAAATACTGCGGAGATAAAAACGGTGCAGTCGATCGACAGGAACCTGTCGATTATATTTTGGATTATCGCCAGTGTGGGTGCAATCGGTTTTGCATTTTCTCTCGGCGCCAGCTTATGGGCGAATGTAGATCGTAAACGCAAGGATCTCAGTGTATTGATGTTGATCGGATTCAAGACTGGGCGAATCGTATTGTTCCCGGTGATGCAATCCTGCTATACCGCAGTGCTCGGCTGGTTGCTGGCAGTTCTGGTTTACCTTGCTTTCGAACAGTTGATCAATCGCTTCCTTGCACCTCAGTTGAATCTGGATCAGGCACTGTGTTTCTTGCTTAAAGAGCATTTTTTCTGGGCACTTGGGCTGACTTTCTCCACCGCGTTAGTGGCCGCCATCATGGGTGGACTGCGTGTAGCAAAAGTTGAGCCATCGGAAGGGCTCAGGGATATATAGGGCGCTTCGACCTGTCGTTGAATGGTTAAAATAAATAGTTTGTAGGATTTATCCTACAAAGTAATCAGGAAAAGTCCTACAAACGCTGTGCTTTACGGCTGATAAGCGAATTTACCACCCCAGTTATACTGATCACCTGCCTGAATGGATTCTGGCAATGGAGATGTGAATAAGGATTTTTTCCCCGCATCATAGGCTAGACGCCTTGCAGGAAGCCGCTGAATGGAATTAAGCAGGTAATCTTTAAACCCCCAGTCTTTAACCAGGCAGGGGGTTTTTTTATGCCTGTCAGTACTAGCCCGAACATTTCATAAATGTACTCGCGCCCTTGCTAGTCCTTTGTTCCCTCAGGAGATTTTCCTCAGTCGGCCGGATCCATTGGTCCGTCACTTCTTCGGAAAAACTCCCGATATCGCCACGGATGGCGTGTATGCAGAAATTGCAGGAGCAAATTCCTGTGAAAACAAAATCCTGCGCAATCA
>JADFJT010000076.1 GCA_022566015.1 Pseudomonadota bacterium
AGCGGTCTGAAAATCCTCGTGTCGGTGCCGAGCGCGGATCGTTCGAGCGCGGACCGGTTGATTCCGCCCCTGGCACCCCAGAATGACAAGTTCCGCTGCCACATAGGTGCAGTGGGTAAAGCCAATCTCAGCCTGGGGAATTACATCTCGTATTTCAGAGCGCGAAATCAGGCGCTAGTTAGATTCCCTGGAAAACTGCGAAGAATCACCACCTCCAGGCGAATAAGGCGAGGGTAAATTATCCGCTTGCCTGCGGTCCTGTCTGATACTCGAAAGCTCTTGTTCATGATTGAACAGCAATTCCAGGGCGACTTTATACGTGCTGAACGCTCGTTGGTATCGATCTTGATCCGGAAACAAGGTGTTTATGTATTCCATCAGCAGCGCCGTCGGCAGGCCCACCAGCGAGCTGACAATCGCAACGGCGGCACCGGATTTGATATCTCCGCCCTGACTCAGTGCCAGATAGAATCCCGCAAAGGTACCGATAATTCCGAGCAAAATGATCATGAAGGACGCTCGGGCCAGGAGGCCGGCAATCGCCTCCGAGTCGAAGAACCTGTAGGTCGTGCTAAAGTGCGGGTTTCGGTCGAGCGCGATCCGGCTGATCATTTCGTAATCCGGTGCCTGGCCATAGCCTTGATCCTTCAGTTCGCTGGTCGTCAGGTCGATGATCGCTTCTGTGCCTGCTACCATATCGAACCACCGGTCAAATAGCTTGGGTTGCTCGCCAGTGACCAGGTTTTTCTCCACCAGGACTTCCTGGGTTTTTTCCAGCAGAATGTTCGCCTGGGTATCGAGATGGCGCGCATTGAGCTTGAGCTTTTCCGCTTCCTTGATCTTGGCCCGCAATTCCTCGAGATAGGAATCCTTTCCCGAATACAGTGAAATGGGTATGGCCAACTGGGAAGCCGTTAGCGTCGGGTCGAAGTTTGCGGCCAGGGCAACCTCGGCCTGCTCTCGTACACTGTCTACGTAGGACAGATCCGAAGGCGTGGTTTGAACTTTTTTATACTCGAAAACCGCATAATAGAATGCCGTCGCGAATCGGTTGAGCGATGCGATTTTGTAATGCAAACCGAACTTGAATAACAAAAACACGACGAAGCAACTCGATATACCGCCAACAAACAGTCTTCCGATCATTTGATTGGTGAGTTGTATATCGGAAAAGAACACGAAATACACTACCGCCGCCAGAATTGCTAAAAATATGTACTTAAACATTGTTGCTCCCTAACCCGGAACTCGGATTAAAATAGAGTGTTACTGTTCCGAATATAGTCGGAATTCGAAAATAGATGCCTGCTCCTTCTTACAATCGTATTCGAGACAGGTTGCCCGTTCTCCTACCAGATCACTAGGAACCGGGGCTGCATTCTGGTATCCCAACGCGGAGATGCCCAAATCGGCCTTCAACCGGGCCCGGTACTCATAATCGCCCATTTCTTCGTTATCGAAAATGAAGTTATACATGGCAAGTGCACGATCGTTACTCAAAATCATATTGTATTCATATGCCTCTTCCCCTTCGGGAGACGTATCGTTGATATCGAAATAGCGGCCTCGGAAAATAGGCGATGTCATCCCGGAAATCTTGAGAGACTCCACCTGTTTGGCCGCATCCGAATCTTCGTATATGCTCTGCGCATATTTCGGAATTATGACCTTGAGTAAGTCTTTCATGCTGTCTGATAGCTCGGCAGATCCTCGCACGAAATAGGATTCCTGAAAGTTGATCCTGACCTTGCCTGTTTTTTGGTCGATGTTCACGTCTCCTTTATCAGAGTCCTTGAAGTTTTCGAGGAGATTGTCGACGATCTGTTGCCTGGCTTCCCGTGCCTCTTTCCTCTCTTTCTCTGCTTCGAGAAACGGTTTCAGTTCCGCATCCTTCTCTGCCTCGAGCTGAGCCAGCTGTTCAGTCAACTCTTTCGCGTGTTCCGCTTCGACTTCTGCTTGTGCCTGCTGTTTAGCCGTCTTTAGCACTTCGCGTTCGGCCGCCTCGGCGGCTTGTTTAGCCAATTCCTGTGCCGCTTCCTCTGCCACTGATTGCGCCGTTGCCATTTCCTGTGCCTTTTGTGCCTCAAGCCTGGCTTGCTGGGCGGCTAGCTCTTTCGCGAGTACCTGTTCAGCTTTTGCGGCTGCCTGCTGTTTGGCTTCGTTTGCGGCTGCTTGCGTCGCTGCCAATTCCTGTGCCTTTTGTGCCTCGAGCCTGGCTTGCTGGGAAGCCAGCTCTTTCGCGAGTACCTGTTCAGCTTCTGCGGTAGCCTGCTGCCTGGCTGCCTTTGCAGCTGCTTGTGCCGTTGCCTGTTTCTGTGCTTCTAGTTCCGCTTTTTGCTCTGCCAGAGCCTCGGCTTGTTTTTGTTCTGCCTTAGCCAATGCCTGCTCTTTTTCGCGTTGTTGCTGCTCGGCTTCCCTGGCTGTTTGCAACTGCTGGCGCATCTGTTGCTGCTCCAGCTTGGCCACTACCACGCGGTTCTGTTGTTCGAGTTCCGCTTCCTGCCGGGTCAAATCTTCTACTCGCTTCATTTCGGCCGCAATAATCGCCTGCGCGACAGTCTCGAGCTGCGCATTTTTGGCTGTAACAATTTGCTCGAATTCTTGTTTAACCGACGATACTTCCGCTTCCTTTTGTTGCTCCAACTCGGCTACTTTAGTTTCTACTTCCTTTTGCTTTTCTGCTTCGAGCTCGGCCATTTGCCTTTCCACTTCCTGCTCGTTCTCGACTTCGAATTTGGCGAGGAGGCGTTCATAATCCACTGCAGCCTGACTTTGCTGTTCGGCCAGCATTTGGGTAAATTGATCGACCAGCACTTTCGCTTTCTGCTCCCGATCCGCCTCGATTTCCTCTAACGACTTCACCGCACTTTGTGCCAGGACCTTACGACGTTCCTGCCTGGTCTTTTCGGCTGTGGCAACCTCTTCTTGCAGTTTTTCGTATTCAGTAACCATCTGCTCGATCGTTTCCTGACTTCGCTCTTGCGAGGCAATGATTTCATCACTCGAGTAAATCATGAACACGATCGCCAACACGGCGAACAGATCGATCATCGGAATTAATGCTTCCATCGATTTGGACTTAGTTGTATCAGATTTAGAGAAGAACATAAGCTACATTTCTGTTGATTTTGGAATCCGTGAATAACATGGGTGTATGGTGATTAATATAGCCTAGACTAACCCAAAATGAAGGCCAATTTTTAGTGAAACAAGTCACAGTATTTGTGGGGAGGGGTGGATCACGCCGAAAAAGTTGCGCTCCTGTCCCGCCTTACGCTCGAGGCTGGAACCAGTAATTAACCTATAAATCAATTCCTTAACGGGGTTTCACCATAACGTGATTGGGAGATAAGAAATCGAAAGGGTCGGAGTTAAATGATTGCTCCATAGAACCCCATTCGAAGCAAAGGGCCTAATAAAGAGAAATATTTTTAAAAAATGCCGATACTAAATATAGTGCTGGGGGTGGAATCGAATCAAACGAACACCTGATTGATAACTAAACTCTTTCGGCAGTACCTAAACATTAAGATACCAACATTGACGCCAACTTAAATTCGTACGGAGTTATGCGTGGATTAGTTGTGCATTGTTATGCATCGTGGTGCAAAGTCCTGCAACGGACGCCCCATAAGTTGATGAAATATAAAGAATTATAAATCGAATTTCAATCTGACGGAGCAGCGATAGAGCGAAGCCGGAAGTCCGAATCGAGTCGCGGGAAGAAAGGGTTCGTAGTCCGGGCGATTAACTGGATTTATAATTTATTTAGGCGCTTTAATGAAACGCTCGATAGCTTCTCGGTACTCAGGAAAGTCAGTGACATTATTATGCGCCGCGCCAGATATCATTCGGTAAACAACACTCGTGTTAGTGAGTCGGTCGCGCAATGCCTCAGAGTGTTTGATTGGAATAACGCGGTCTAATTCGGCCGTAACGATCAATACTGGGATGGCAATTTCTGGTGCGTACTTAAGCGAATCGAATCGATCTTTGATCAGGTATTTTACCGGAAATAAGGGGTAGTGGGATTGACCCACTTCGGCTATGCTATCGTATGGAGTGAGCAGTATTAGCTGTTCGATCTGACGCCGGGTCGAAAGGTAAACCGCGACGCCGCTACCCAGGCTGCGGCCAAACAGACTAGTCGACGAATGCCAGCCCTGAATCCGGTCGTAAATGGCGAGTGCATCAGAATACAATTCAGCTTCGCCGGGACTCCCTTCGCTATTACCGTATCCCCGATAGTTGATCAAATACACTGTGTAGTCCTGAAACATGGACTCAAACAATAATATATTGTCGCTAATTGTTTCCGCGTTACCACCAAAATAAATCAGCGCTTTCGACTGGCCTTTGTTCAGTCTCCAGCCATGCAGTTTAAGGCCTTCATTGGCTATACTGATTGCCTCTCGCGGGATATCGGCGGAACTGGCAACGGGTTGATATAGTATGTTGCGCTGCAGGAAATAGAGCAAACCAAGACACAGCAGGTAGCCTGCGCCCAACAGGTATATCAGGGGTAGTATCGTCTTCATCTGGCCGGTTGTATTTGCATAGCCGCGTAGGCAGGAATGATAACTCAAATTGCTACTCGATGATTTGGGATCGGAAGATCGATTCCCGCGCGTCCCTGGCTACAATTCTAAACCGATAGGCGTTATAGTCCGGTAAATATAGTTTGAAAGGTTTTACCTTGCCCCGAATCCAGACTCTGTCCTCCCACTTGATAAACCAGATCGCCGCAGGCGAAGTGGTCGAGCGCCCTTCTTCAGTAGTCAAGGAACTGGTCGAAAACAGTCTCGATGCGGGTGCCGAGTCAATCACCGTTGAAATAGAATCAGGCGGTACGCGGCTGATTCGGGTCGGTGACGATGGCTGCGGAATCGGTAAGGACGAACTGAAAATCGCTATTGCGCGGCACACGACCAGCAAGTTACGCGAGCTGGGCGATCTGGAGAAAATTGACACGCTTGGGTTTCGTGGTGAAGCCCTGCCGAGTATCGCATCGGTGTCCCGACTGAGTCTGATCTCGCGTGAGAAAAATACCGAACATGGATGGAAGCTAAGTGCTAACAGAGAACAGGACCCAGTCCCGCATCCGTCGTCGCCGGGTACGGTCGTTGAGGTACGCGAACTGTTTTATAACGTACCTGCCCGTAAGAAATTTCTTCGAACCGAGAAAACCGAATACAGGCATATCGAGTCATTGTTCAAGACGCTGGCACTGAGTCACCCACAGACTGGGTTTAAACTAATCCACAATCAAAAAGTGATCTACCAGCTTCGCACTGCCCATAATTCTGAAGCTATTCAGCGACGCATTTCGATGCTGTGTGGGAAGCCATTCGCCGAAAGCCTGATCGAAATTAATGTGGAAATCGAGAATCACCAATTGTCGGGCTGGGTCGCCTTACCGACTTTTAATCGCAGTCAGGCAGACATGCAGTATTTTTTCGTAAACCAGCGAATTATTCGGGATAAAACAGTGGGCCATGCGATCCGTCAGGCTTATCAGGATGTCATGTTTCATGGTCGACATCCCGCCTTCGTATTATCGCTAGCGATGGATAGCCGCCAGCTCGATGTCAATGTCCACCCTCAAAAAAACGAGGTGCGTTTTCGTGATTCACGTCTAGTACACGATTTCCTTTATCGCAGCCTGCACCAGGCGCTGGCCGGTGTGCAACCCGAGCATCAGGTCGACTCACCGGCGTTTGCGTTACACCAGGCGGGAGATTCGGCCTGGCCAGAAGTATCGCAACAGGTGGGTATTCGTTTCCACCCAGCCACCCCTGATTCAGCTTCCCCGGCCAGGGTTCGCGACCAAACTGCGGCCTATATCTCCCTGCTGAAGTCCGATAATCTAGTACTAGATGCCTTCCAACAGGAACAACAGGTGCCGCCACTGGGTTATGCAATAGCACAACTCAAGGGCATTTATATTCTCGCAGAAAACGAAGCCGGGTTGATTGTCGTCGACATGCATGCGGCGCATGAAAGAATTGTTTACGAACGTATGAAACAAAATGCGGCTCACGAGGATGTGATCAGTCAACCACTGCTGGTGCCTTTTTCTCTCAGTGTCAGCGGCGCCGAAGCCGATCTGGTGGAGGATAACCAGATAATGTTTGCTCACCTCGGATTTACGGTCGAACGCCTCGGCCCGGAACAAATTCGCGTCAAGGCGATTCCGGCCCTGCTCAAGAATTCAGATACCGAACAGCTGATCCGGGATGTACTGGCTGATTTTCTCGAATACGGCCATTCAGACCGAATCCAGCAACATGAAAATGAATTGCTCAGCACGATGGCCTGCCACGCTTCGATTCGTGCCAATCGGCTTCTGTCGATTGACGAAATGAACGCATTGTTGCGAGATATTGAACAGACCGAACGTAGTGGACAGTGTAATCACGGCCGACCAACCTGGAAGCAACTCAGCCTCGATCAACTGGACAAATTTTTCAAACGCGGTCAATAAGGTGCAGTCGCCGCAAGTGATATTCCTGATGGGCGCGACCGCGACTGGTAAAACCGATCTGGCGGTCGCTATTGCAAAACGTTTTCCGGTCGAGATTATCAGCGTAGATTCTGCATTAATTTATCGGGGTATGAATATAGGTACGGCGAAGCCTGATGCCGATGTGTTAGCGCAAGCACCTCATTTCCTGATCGATATTATAGAACCAGAGCAGCCATACTCAGTCTGGAAATTTGTCAGCGATGCAACGCTTCTAATTCGCCAAATAATGCAACGAGGCAATATACCGTTACTAGTGGGTGGGACCATGATGTACTTTCATGCCCTCGAAAACGGCTTAAATAGCCTGCCAAAAGCAGACCAGCTTATCCGAGCACGACTCAATGCCGAAGCGGACAAAGTAGGTTGGGGCACAATGCACGACAAGCTCGCCATTATCGATCCAGCCTGTGCCAAAAAAATTGAGCCGGGTGACTCGCAACGAATCCAGCGAGCGCTCGAAGTGTTCGAAATCAGTGGGCAACCTTTGTCTGAGTTGCAGCGGAAACCGACACAGAAGTTTGCATGGAATGCGCTCAAACTTATCCTGAATGCGCTAGACCGGGCGCAGTTGCACTCGCGTATAGCGTGGCGCTTCAATCAAATGCTGGAGCAGGGAATTATTGCTGAAGTTGAGAGTCTGAGGTATCGATCTGAATTGAATCTTTCGCTACCTTCGATGCGCTGTGTGGGCTATCGCCAGGTGTGGCATTATCTCGATGGAACGATAGATCGGGAAGAAATGATTCAAAAGGCAATTGTGGCTACACGGCAATTAGCCAAACGCCAGATTACCTGGTTGCGAAAGCAGCCACAAAGTCACGCCTTTGATTGCCTGGATTACAGGAAAGATGCTATATTTGCGTTGCTAGATGAAGCATTTCCAGGCACATGACTAGTGCATCGTGTTAGTCTGGGCAGGGGTGTAATGCAAGACACTCGGTAGCGAACAGGTCAAGCTATCGAGTCCCAATAGGAGGTTAATTCGGTAATAGGATACCTGGCCAATAGAAGTGATTATAAGTCACTGTTTTATAATAAACTTTGGGAACCAGGTACAGCGGTTTCCTCGCTCCGGGCAATTTGTAATGAAGGCCCAGGGCATCCTAAAATAATAATTTTATGGAGCATAATTATGTCAAAAGGACAAATGTTACAAGAGCCTTACCTGAACGCTTTAAGAAGAGAGCATGTTCCAGTTTCAATATTTCTGGTCAATGGAATCAAATTACAGGGGCAAATCGAATCGTTTGATCAGTTTGTTGTGCTGCTAAAAAATAATGTAAGTCAGATGGTATACAAGCACGCTATTTCTACTGTCGTACCTGCCAGAAATGTGACTATCGATTTACCCGGTGAGGGCGATGAAGGAGAAGGCAATCAATAACAGTTTCTCGGGAGGTATCGTTGTTCGAATTTGAGCGACCGCGTACTGGCGAACGAGCACTTCTGGTACATGTAAACTTTCCACATCAGCCTGACCAGGACGATCAGGCTGAATTTGTCGAACTGGCTCGATCGGCCGGCGTCATCGCTGTTGATATAATGATAAGCAACCGACCGCAGCCGGTAGCCAAAACTTTCATCGGAAAAGGCAAACTCGAAGAAGTTTCCGAATTGGTAAAAGCGCGCGAAATCGAAGTTGTTTTATTTAATCACTCGTTAACGCCTTCACAGGAAAGAAACCTGGAAAGCCATCTGCAATGCCGGGTGCTCGATAGAACCGGACTGATTCTGGATATTTTCGCCCAACGAGCTCAGTCTTTCGAGGGTAAGCTCCAGGTTGAGCTGGCACAGCTTAAGCATCTCTCTACCCGCCTGGTGCGCGGTTGGACCCATCTGGAACGACAAAAAGGTGGCATAGGTTTGCGAGGGCCCGGCGAAACGCAACTCGAAACCGATCGCCGGTTGCTGGGCAAGCGAATTAAATACCTGAATAATCGACTGGCGAAGGTTTCTAGCCAGCGCGCACAGAGTCGCCAGGCACGCAAAAAAGCCGATATTCCAACGGTGTCGCTAGTCGGATATACCAACGCCGGTAAGTCAACTTTGTTCAATGCATTGACTGAGTCAAATGCATACGTGGCCGATAAACTTTTCGCGACACTCGATCCGACGCTGCGAAAATTGGAAATAGATGATCAACTGACCATCATAATGGCTGATACCGTGGGATTCATTCGCCATTTGCCCCACGATCTGGTCGCCGCTTTTCGAGCCACGATGCTGGAAACCCGCGAAGCAGATCTCATTCTGCACGTGGTAGATTGTGCCGACGAGAGCAGGCACGAAAAAATCGAAGCCGTAAATCGGGTGCTGGAAGAAATTGATGCTGATCAAGTACCGCAAATTATGATTTACAACAAGATCGACTTACCCGGTTTTAAGGCGAGAATAGATAGCGACGAACAGGGACTAACCTGGCGGGTCTGGTTGTCTGCAATTAACCGGCAGGGTTTCGATCTGCTGTTTGGACTATTGCGCAGCAAATTTTCTGAGCAGCAACAGTATTTTAGCCTCAGGTTAAAGGCCGATGAAGGCGAAATACGCGGATTTTTATTTAATCGGGGTGCCATCGACAGTGAAGCCTATCAAAACAATGGCGATATCGACTTGAAACTTCGTATCTCACCCTCACTTCTGGGACAATTGCATCGAAAATACCAGCTAATTGGCGAACGCCTGGTAATACAGACCGATACGCTTGCAGGAGCAGCATGATAGCCTTTACAATCCGCACTCTTTAAGAGAGCGATTGAAAATCGTAATAAAACTCAATAACTGGAGAGAACTATGCCCTGGAATGAACCGGGTAAAGATAAGGATCCATGGGGAAAGAGGAATAATGATGGTCCTCCCGACCTGGATGAATTATTTAAAAATATCAAAGATAAGTTCGGCGGCCTGCTCGGCGGTGGCGGAAAGGGTCGAGGCCCCAGGCTTCCAGGTGATATTGGCAACATTTCCGGTATTATCGGATTTATCGCTGTTGCGGTTGCGATCGTCTGGTTATTGACCGGCATTTATATTGTAGACGAAGGTTGGCGTGGCGTTGAGACGCGATTTGGCGCCAGGACTATTGTCACGCAGTCGGGTCCGCACTGGCATATTCCCTGGCCTATCGAAGATGTCGAACTGGTTAACGTGGCCGATATTAGAACTGCACGCATGGATTCGAAAATGTTGACCAGCGATGAAAACATCGTCGTCATGAGTCTCGAAGTGCAATATAACATCAAGGATGCGCAAGCCTACGTGTTCGAAATTCGTGACCCCGACGTTACGCTCCAACAGGCGGCAGAAACCGCAATCCGAGAAGTCGTGGGCAACAATAATATGGATTTGATTATTACCGAGGGTCGAGCCGTGATTGGTGCCGACACCAAGAGAATAATGCAACAAGTCCTCGATTCGTATAGTACAGGGCTCAATGTGGTTACCGTCAATATGGGCGAAGCTCAACCACCAGAAGAAGTTCAGGATGCTTTCGAAGACGCGATCAAAGCGCGCGAGGATGAACAGCGCATCATCAACGAAGCCAATGCCTACCGTAACGAGGTCGTGCCGAAAGCACGAGGCGACGCTGCAAGCTTATTGGAACAGGCCAGGGGTTACAAGACGCGGGTATCTAAATCTGCCGAGGGTGAGACCAGTCGTTTCGATCAACTGCTTGCAGAATATCAACGCGCGCCGGAAGTGACGCGTGAACGCCTGTATATAGACACGATAGAACTGGTAATGACTCGATCACCCAAAGTAATGATCGACATCGATAGTGGTAGCAACATCATGTTTTTACCTCTCGATCAAATGTTCTCGGGAAATCGAAGGGCCATGGATCCCAATCAATTGGGACAGCAGGGTGATATCACGCCGCAATCCTTATTCGATGAATTTAAACGCAGTACTTCGCGTTCCAGAACCCGGGAGACACGACAATGAGTAACATTAGATTTGGTTTTGTGGTGATGGCTCTCATTGGGGTTGTGGTGTGGATGTCGGCCTTTATAGTGCATGAGAAGGAATTAGCGATAAAATTCAAACTGGGTGAAATTGTCGAGTCTGACTTCAAGCCCGGATTGTATTTTCAGATTCCGATTATTAACAATATACGCAAATTCGATAGCCGAATATTGACCCTGGACACCCCGTCCGAGCGATTCTTAACCAGCGAGAAGAAAAACGTTATCGTCAATTCTTTCGTGAAGTGGCGTATTAGTGACGCAAAGTTGTACTACACTTCAACCGGTGGTGACGAAAGACGAGCGATTGCGCGCATGGCTTCCATTATCAACGATGAGTTGAAAGGTCAAATCGGTACCAAAACGATGCGCGAAGTTATCTCCGGCGAACGCGCGACCATCATGCAGGTGGTAACCGATAATGCCGGGTTGAAAATAAGGGATCTGGGAATTGAATTGATTGACGTCCGGGTTAAGAAGGTAGAATTGCCAGAAAACGTCAGTAATAACGTCTATCGACGCATGGCGACCGAGCGCCAGACCGTAGCCAAGACATTCCGCTCTCGCGGTGAAGAAGAGGCCAAGAAAATTAGAGCCAATGCGGATCGTCAACGCGAGGAAATATTGGCTGAAGCCTATCGAGAGTCAGAAGAAATTCGCGGTCAGGGTGATGCATACGCGGCCAGGACCTACGCAGACTCATACAATCAGGACAGGGACTTTTACTCCTTTTATCGTAGCCTGAAGGCCTATGAAAATGCGTTCGGTCAGGGTCAGGATTTAATCGTATTAAGTCCAGATTCCGATTTTTTCAAATTTTTCAAGGATCCGAAGTCGAAATAAATTATCAGAATAATATTTTCAACGGGCGTTTCAAATAGCGCCCGTTTTTTTGCGAGATAATTATGAACTGGGGTGACCTGCTTTCAGCGCTGGCACTGGTAATGATAATCGAAGGCATCATCCCTTTTATCAGTCCTAAAGGCTATAAGAGTACGATGCAACAAATGATTACAATGCCAGATTCCACCTTGAGGACTATCGGTTTTGGCCTGATGATCGTCGGAGTGGTAAGCCTTTATCTGGTTCGAGGCTGATAGACAAAATGCCAGACCCCCAGAAAAATCGCTGGTTGCTCCCCGACGGTGTACAGGAAACTTTGCCCCCCGATGCGTTTGCAGTAGAGCGATTGCGTAAAAATATTCTTCGAATATACCATTCCTGGGGCTATGACCTGGTCATGCCCGCCATGATTGAGTATATGGATTCATTGCTAACCGGTACCGCCCAGTCACTCGACACTAAAACCTTTGCCCTGGTCGATCAACAATCGGGTAAACAAATGGGGGTTCGTTCCGATATGACTCCACAGGTTGCGCGCATCGATGCGCACCTGCTCGCCGATGAGACACAAATACACCGGGTAACGCGCCTGTGTTACTGCGGGCATCTGCTGCATGCACGGGGTGAGGGCATTACACCGAGTCGTACTCCACTTCAAATAGGCGTGGAAATCTTCGGTAATGACACCATCGCGGCCGATATAGAAGTCGTAAGCCTGATGATAGAAACTCTGCATAGCGTATCGCTAAAAACTATTTCGATCGACATAGGACATGTCGGCATATTTCGTAGTCTGGTTCGTAATGCGAGCCTGGAAACCGATCAGGAAAATCGTCTGTTTGAACTATTACAGCGAAAATCGATGCCCGATTTAGAGCAGTACCTGCAGCAGTTGCAGCTGGATCAAAAATTACGTAAGCAGATTTACCAACTGGCATTACTCAACGGCGATATTTCTATTATTGATAATGCACGGGCGTTTTACTCTGATGGAGCCGAGGATCTGCAGCAATCGCTAAACTACATGCAGGCAGTGGTGAAAGGTATTCAGGCAAGATATCCGCACACGATGATCCATTGCGATTTGTCCGAATTGCGCGGTTACAGCTATCATACTGGACTGGTTTTTGCCGCTTTTTTGCCGGGGCAGGGTAAGGAAATAGCCCGGGGTGGTCGTTATGACGATGTCGGCAAGGTTTTCGGCAACGCCAGGCCTGCTACCGGATTCAGCACTGACTTGCTTAACCTGTACCAGCTCTCTCCAGCGAAGGGAACGCAACCAGTCGCTATTCTTGCACCCGATAACGATGATCCTGAGCTGGAAAAGTTGATCAGGACATTACGCGAAGAAAATCAACGTGTCGTAGTAGATCTCACCAATGGTACGATAAAACCGGCTGATCAAAACTGCGACCGCGTACTCACACATCGATCCGGCTCGTGGGCCGTGGAAGAGGTATAGGTTTCGAATGGCGCAAACAGTTGTCGTCATAGGTACCCAATGGGGAGACGAAGGCAAGGGCAAGATAGTAGATCTGCTAACCGATCGGGCTCAGGCGGTGGTACGTTTTCAGGGTGGACATAATGCCGGACACACGCTCGTAATCGACGGCAAGAAAACAATCTTGCACCTGATCCCATCGGGAGTTTTACATGGCCGGGTAAAATGCCTGATCGGCAATGGTGTGGTGGTGTCGCCCGAAGCGCTGTTAAACGAAATTACTCAGCTCGAAGCCAAGGGTATACCCGCACGTGAACGCATTGTGATCAGCGAATCCTGCCCATTGATACTGCCGTACCACATCGCGCTGGATCACGCGCGCGAAGTTGCGCGTGGCAACAATGCCATCGGCACTACCGGACGAGGTATCGGTCCCTGCTACGAAGATAAGGTAGCCCGGCGTGGTATTCGGTTTGGCGAACTGCTAGACGCCGAGCTATTCGCCAAACGACTGCGGGAGGTACTCGAATACCACAATTTCGCGTTGGTAAATTATTTTAAAGCCGAACCGGTCGACTATCAACAAACACTCGATCAGGCACTGCAACAGGCCGACGCATTGCGTGATCTGGTTGGAGACGTTCCAGCCCTGTTGCACGATTTAATCGCCAGGGGCGATCGCATCCTGTTTGAGGGCGCGCAGGGTGCGTTACTCGATATCGATCATGGCACTTACCCTTTTGTTACTTCATCGACAACCACCGCTGGTGGTGCTGCATCGGGGTCGGGTGTTGGACCGAGAGACCTCGAATATATACTCGGTATCGTCAAGGCTTACACTACGCGAGTGGGTACCGGTCCCTTTCCCACCGAGCTGGAGGATGTAAATGGCCAGCATATGGGTGAAAAAGGTCACGAATTCGGTGCCACCACCGGCCGGAAACGACGCTGCGGCTGGCTCGACATGGTCGCACTCAATCGCTCGTTTAAACTCAGCTCGGTAAGTGGTTTATGTATTACCAAGCTTGATGTGCTGGACGGGCTGGAAACCCTGAAAATAGCGGTCGCCTACCGTTTTAATGGGCAGGAAGTCTCCACTCTTCCGGCGGGCGCTGATAATTATGAAGCCTGTGAACCTGTCTATATTGAAATGCCGGGCTGGCAGGAGTCAACCTATGGGGTGAAAAGCTATGATGCATTGCCGCCCAACGCAATTGCTTATCTGAGGAAAATTGAAGAATTGTCCGGTGTTCCGATCGATATTGTCTCAACCGGGCCCGATCGTGCCGAAACCATCGTGCTAAATCACCCCTTCACCGCTTAGATTCATTGGCAGGAATGAAGTTGTATACTGGCAATATTCTCAATATAGACAACAATTAAGGTAACGCTGAATATATTAGCCATCGTAATTCCCGTAGTAGCAGGTTCGAATATGAAAAAACTGGTAGCTAGTTTGATAAGCATCCTTGTTTTAATCCATTCTGGCGTTTCTCTCGCTCAGGCTGGCCTATGGCAAGATGTCACCCCGCAGGCGAGGCTGAGCACCGATACCCTTTCTACGCGTTATTTCGATAGCGATGACCAGGCTTTACGCAACCTGCTCGATCGAGTTCCAGGCGAATTGAGCGGACAAACCGAAACCATCGATCTGCCCATGCCCGATGGTAGCCTGGCTAGGTTTAGTATCGTCGAATCTTCGATAATGGAAGCGGGGCTTGCTGAGAAATACCCGCAAATAAAAACTTACAAGGTACAGGGAATCGATGATCCGATAGCATCCGGCAGAGTCGATATCACCGGTCGGGGTTTCCACGCGATGTTACAGACTTCGCAGGGCCGGATATTTATCGACCCCGATGCGGGTAGCACTGGCTCGAATCGTTATCTCGCGCGTATTCGTGATCCGAATCGGGTGAGCGAGCCATTTTATTGCAGGGTGGATGAACTGGAGATCAATCGGTCGAGTCAGCCGGTTTCGTTGAATAGGTTAGTGAATCGAATTCCGGGCAGCTTACTGACCTACCGGTTGGCAGTATCGGCGACCAAACATTACGCCGATACGCTTGGCGGGGGAAAA
>JADFJT010000077.1 GCA_022566015.1 Pseudomonadota bacterium
ATAGGAGGCGGTCGTGCGCATGTATCCATACACAGTTCCAGCGCAATAGGCGTTTCCATTTTTTACGCTCCAGATTGCCGCTGGATCGGCTGTAGGGTCTTTTTAAAAAAAGGTCCAACCCGTGTAGTCACTTCCGTTCCAAAGTGAAATCCGCTCAGTCGGAACAATTGTGTTTTCCCCGGCCTCTGCTGCGGGAAGGATCGCTGAAAAAGCGAAACAATAAAACAGTGCAATTTTGTGTATGATTTTTATTTTAGACATAGTGATGCGAGTGTGTAAAAAATCAGGTCGCGGACAAGATTTAAAAAAAATCAAAAAAGAGTGCTTGAGCGCTTCCACGGAAAGCACACACTGCTCATAGACCAACAGCTTCGCCTATGGATCAACCAAGTGATACTACAGACTCCTCCCGAAGGAAACGGAATCTTTGGCGAGCCTGTGTAATCGCAACAGTTTTTCTGATTGTCATTTCATTCACCCCTCTGGTGATCCCGGAGAACACGGCGACTCCATACTTGTTCGGTCTGCCGAGAACTTTGTGGGCGGGCATAGTCATTTACTGCGTCCTGGTTTTTATAATATATGTGGGAACGCGTGCATTCCCGCACAATGACGACCCGGAGGAGACATGATAGCCTATATTGCAGGCTTCGGAATCTTGTGGCTGGCGGCGCTGGCCTGGTTTTTCGGCCGAATATTTGCTCCCCGACGAGGGGTGCTGAAGGAGTTTTACGCGGCCAGCCCGGGAAACCCGTTGACCTGGTTCCGCTACTTTTGGTTTTTACTTGGCCTGGCATTGCCGATCACGCTGGCGGTACTTGCGATGGTGGGTTATGTCTACACTGCGAGAGAACTCGGTGCGCGCATGATCAACACCTTATGGCTGGTGGCGGCTCTCATTCTGATTCATCAGCTGCTGGTGCGTTGGGTGTTGCTAACCGAGCGCAGTCTCGCATTTCGTGACGCGCTCGAGCGACATCGCCATCTGCGCGCAGCAAGAGAAGCGTTGGAGGCAGAGGGTAGCGCTGACGATATGGAACCATTGCAACCGGAAGATCCCGAGATCGATTTTGGGGCGCTAAGCGATGATACCACCAAGCTGATTAATGCCGTGTTGACCCTGGTTGCTGCTGTCGGGCTATGGTTTATCTGGTCAGATGTATTGCCGGCCTTTCGCATTCTCGACAGTTTCACGCTATGGCAACGCATGGCGGTTGTGGATGGTATGGAGCAGCTGGTGCCGGTTACGCTCAACGATGTGATCCTGGGATTTCTGGCGATCCTTATCGTTATAATTGCGGCGCGTCGATTGCCGGCCTTGCTCGAAATTGTACTGCTGGCGCGGCTCAACATCAGCGCTGGCAGCCGTTATGCAATAGCATCCCTGACTCAGTACGCCATCGTAGTGACAGGTGTGGTGATGGTGTTCAATCTGCTGGGAGGTAAATGGTCGGAAATTCAGTGGCTGATCGCGGCACTGGGCGTCGGGATTGGTTTTGGTTTGCAGGAGGTAGTGGCTAATTTCATTTGCGGGTTGATTCTGCTTTTCGAGCGTCCGATCCGGATCGGTGACGTGGTTACCGTTGGTGATACCGATGGCGTCATCACCAGGATTCGGATCCGCTCAACTACCATTCGCACCTGGGACCATAAGGAGCTAGTGGTACCCAACAAGGAATTTATAACGGGTCGACTGCTGAACTGGACGCTTACCGATCCAATAACGCGCATCATGATCCCTGTCGGTGTTGCCTACGGCAGTGACGTTACGCGAGCGATCAGGCTGATTCAGGAAGCGGCAGACGAACATGAACGCGTGCTTGACGAGCCGTCATCACTGGTGACTTTCGATAGTTTCGGTGACAGCGCGTTGATAATCGTTTTGCGATGTTTCACTGGTTCGATGGACTATTGGCGGATAACTACCAGTGAGCTCCACCAGTCTATCAATAGCAAATTCGAAGCAGCCGGCATAGTGATTGCGGTACCACAGCGCGATATTCACCTGGATACCGCCAAGCCTCTGGATGTGCGTATCCACCGGGTGTCACCAAGGCCCAGTGATTGAAGCTTGTAAGACATTATTGACCGATTTTTCACAGCGACTTTGTATAACAACTTTAATTGGCTCCCCGGCCCGGGCTCGAACCAGGGACCCATTGATTAACAGTCAATTGCTCTACCAACTGAGCTACCGGGGAATTGAGGTTGCGTATACTAATTGATCCAAAAATATACGGCAACCCAATTCGATTAGTGGTCCTCAAAAACCTGCTTGATGCGCGTCATTGCATTTTCCAGATTTTCCATGCTGGTTGCGAACGAAATGCGCATATAGCCATCGGCTCCGAATGCCGAACCCGGTACCAGGGCGACACCAACCTTATCGAGTAATAAGCTGGCTACGTCCACGTCGTTTTCGAGGTCGTCGTGAGCGTCGATAAAGTCCTGGATATAGGGAAAGCTGTAGAAGGTGCCATTTGATTCGAGGCAGCGAATGTGCTTGATCGCGTTCAGTGACGACACCACGAAGTCGTGGCGTTTTTTAAACTGGGTGACCATGTCGCGCACGCAGGCGTGGTCACCGTTGAGCGCCGTGACCGCGGCTGCCTGCGAAACAGAGCAGGCGCTGGAGGTACTCTGGGACTGGATTTTTTTCATCGCCTTGATCACATCTGCCGGTCCCGCCGCGTATCCGATGCGCCATCCGGTCATCGCATAGGCCTTGGACACACCATTTAAAACCATGCAACGCGGGTATAGCGCTTCGCAGGCATTGACGATATTGCTGAATTTATTGTCACCCCAGATGATGTGTTCGTACATATCGTCGGTTACGACCAGGATATCAGGGTGTCGAAGCAACACCTCGCCGATAGCGGCCAATTCTGCCAATGAATAGGCAACGCCAGTGGGATTAGACGGACTATTTAAAACCAGTATTCGGGTCTTGGGCGTAATCGAGGTTTCCAGCATTTCGGGTGTGACCTTGAAACCACTATCGATACCGCTTTCGATGATAACGGGTTTACCCTCGGCCAATAACACCATATCCGGGTACGAAACCCAATAGGGTGCAGGAATCAGAACTTCGTCGCCTGCATCGATCACGGCCTGACACAGGTTGTAAAAACTTTGCTTGCCACCACCGGAGACCAATATCTGCTCAGCCTGGTAAGCGAGCTGATTGTCACGCGCGAATTTGTCGACGATAGCCTGTTTCAACTCTACCGTTCCATCAACCGCGGTGTACTTGGTTTCGCCTCGATTGATCGCCTCGATCGCGGCGTCCTTGATATGCTGGGGGGTGTCAAAATCGGGTTCGCCTGTGCCCAGTCCGATTATATCGCGACCCTGTGCGCGAAGCTGGCTAGCCAAATTTGAAACTGCTAAAGTGGGGGATGGTTTTATCGCGCATACGCGCGCAGAAAGCTTGTTAAACACTAGGGAGCCTCTAATTAATTCTGAGTCATTCAGATGTGAAGTTAAAATCCGAAGCGTCGGACCGCACCAAATCAAGGCGCCAATCGTAGTTAATAGCCATTATATTGGCAAGATTGGCAACGATGAGTTGGATTATTTTAACGAATAGATGTTGATTCATGAATTGATTAGAGGCTCCCTACAGAGCCTTGATTACGGGGTTCAAAGAGGGCGAAGAATATACAATGCAGGGGCAGGGTGTAAAGCCCTGTCATATAATATCAAGATAAATAATTTCAATGAGTAAAAAATTCCAGCTGGTAACCGATTTTAAACCTGCCGGAGATCAGCCTCAGGCGATCGAGCAACTGGTTGCCGGTATCCGAGCCGGGTTGATGCATCAAACCTTGTTGGGGGTGACTGGTTCGGGGAAAACATTTACCGCGGCCAACGTGATCCAGCAACTCCAACGCCCCGCGATCATCATGGCGCATAACAAAACGCTGGCGGCACAGTTATATGGCGAGATGAAGGAATTCTTCCCGCATAACTCGGTGCAATATTTTGTTTCCTACTACGATTACTATCAGCCCGAAGCCTACGTGCCGGCTACCGATACCTTTATCGAAAAAGATGCATCGATAAACGAGCATATCGAACAGATGCGTCTGTCGGCGACCAAATCTTTATTCGAGCGCCGCGACACGGTGATCGTCGCATCGGTGTCTGCGATCTATGGTCTCGGGGATCCTGAATCCTATCTAAAAATGTTATTGCATGTCGTGGTCGGTGACGAAATCGACCAGCGGGGTATTTTGCACCGACTCGCCGACTTGCAATATCGACGCAACGATATTGATCTGAAACGCGGAACTTATCGGGTTCGAGGAGAAGTGATCGATATTCATCCAGCCGATTCTGAGCGTGAAGCGGTGAGGATAGAGCTATTCGATTCCGAGGTAGAAAAAATCAGCCTGTTCGATCCGCTCACCGGTGAAATTAACAGGACCGTAAAGCGCACCACGATATACCCGAAAACGCATTACGCGACGCCGCGTGAAACGATTCTTGGCTCGCTCGATGCGATTAAGGATGAGTTGAAACAACGCCTCGAAGAACTCAATCGCAATAACAAACTGGTTGAGGCACAACGCCTCGAACAGCGGGTCAACTACGACATGGAAATGATGCGTGAACTGGGTTATTGCAGCGGCATTGAAAATTACAGCCGTTTTTTGTCGGGACGTGAAGTCGGCGAGCCACCCCCGACTCTGTTCGATTATCTGCCAGACGACTGCCTGTTGTTTGTCGATGAAAGCCATGCCTCTATACCGCAAATTGGGGGAATGTACCGTGGCGATCGTTCACGCAAGGAAACGCTGGTCGAATACGGCTTCCGTTTGCCGTCGGCCCTGGATAACCGCCCGCTACGATTCGACGAATTCGAACGCATGGCGCCACAGACTATTTTTGTTTCAGCGACTCCGGGTGACTACGAGAAAAAATTAAGTGGCGCTATAGTCGATCAGGTTGTGCGCCCTACCGGGTTGATTGACCCCGCGCTGGAAGTACGCCCTGCCACCACTCAGATCGACGATGTACTGTCGGAAATCAATAAACGCGTGGATATAAAAGAACGGGTATTGATCACCACGCTCACCAAACGCATGGCCGAAGATTTAACCGATTACCTGGATGAACATGGTGTGCGTGTGCGATACCTGCATTCCGACATCGACACGGTCGAAAGAATGGAGATTATTCGCGATCTCAGGCTCGGCGAATTCGATGTGCTGGTGGGCATAAACCTGTTGCGGGAAGGACTCGATATGCCCGAAGTGTCGTTGGTTGCGATCCTCGATGCAGACAAGGAAGGATTCTTACGTTCCGATCGCGCATTAATTCAAACCATTGGTCGAGCCGCCCGCAACATCAATGGAATGGCGATTCTTTACGCGGACCGGGTGACCGGCTCGATGCAACGCGCGATCGATGAAACCGACAGACGCCGGGAAAAGCAGGTCGCTTATAACCTGGCCAATAACATCACGCCCAAAGGCATAAAAAAATCAATAATCGATGTGATGGATGTCGGATACGCAAGCGCGTCGAACCAGCGCATACGTCGCTTTGACAAGGTAGCCGAGAAAGCACGCGAGTACGAACAACTAAGCGTAAAACAGTTAAATTCACTGCTACAAAAACTCGAAAAACGCATGTACGATCATGCGCGCAATCTCGAATTTGAAGAAGCCGCACAGGTCAGAGACGATATCGAAGCAATCAAGGAAAGATATTTCAAAAACTTGCCGGATGCGGTTTGAAATTACACGTCATTCCGGGCGTAAGACCCGGAATCTAATAGAGTCGAGGTTTATTACAATAGATTCCGGGTCTGCACTTCGTTCCGCCCGGAAAGACGAGTAATCTCGCCGTCATTCCGGGCGCAAGACCCGGAATCTAATAGAGTCGAGTAATCTCGCCCGTCATTCCGGGCGTAAGACCCGGAATCTGTCCCGGTCAATTCGGGTCCAGAAATGGTGCTGACTTAAATTACCTTGCCTGAATCTTGATTGACCCTACTAGCGAGCGAAGATTATCCAGCGACTGTGAGTCGGGGTCGCTGCGTCCATATTTAATCAGGTTATACAATTCGATAACCTTCGACACCTGATCCTTTTGTTGAAAGTCACTGGATTTAACCCGTTTAAAAAAAGCCCGGGTATCTTCAGACGGGCGTTTCTCCAAACCGGATTTATTCATCTTCCTGAGCAGTCGATTGAGATATATTTCATAGGTTTCGGGTTTACTCGGGCGCTCCCGATACCAGCTGACTGCCCAATACAATCCGGTCACCGATAACAGCGCTATTATCAGCGCAAATACCATGTCGCTCCAACTTTCGATCCCTATGTCCAGTTTCGATAGAAAATTCCTTTGTCTATTCTCATCGTAATTCAATACCCAGTCGTTCCAGTTATGCTGGAGGTTGTCCCAGCGGTACATCAGATTTCCAAACAATGGATTCCTGTTGCGAATTCGAAAATTTAAGATTTCATCCTGCAATGCGTCGCCCAGCCCCAGTTCGATGCGATCGGGTGATACTGCGGCCGTGGGGTCAAA
This sequence comes from Pseudomonadota bacterium, assembly GCA_022566015.1. GTDB lineage: Bacteria > Pseudomonadota > Gammaproteobacteria. Next base: position 6,547 of record JADFJT010000077.1, read on the forward strand.
CCGTAGCCATCCTTTGCGTTCGATCCAGACTTCGGTCCAGGCATGTGCGTCGGACTGGCGTACGATCAGGTAGTTGCCTACCTGGTTGTACTCACCGCCCTGATAGCCGGTTACTATTCGGGCCGGAATGCCTGCTGCGCGCATCAGCAATGCGAAACTGCCCGCGTATATCTCACAAAACCCGCGTTTGCTTTCGAACAGAAAGTTATCCATCACATCGTCGCGAAACACCGGTGGTTTAAGCGTGTAGATGTAATTCTGCTCGCGAAACATCGTGAGTACGTGTTGCACGATAGCTTCCGGATTGTCGTAACGCTGGCTCAACTCGCGTCCGTATGCAATGGTTCGAGGATTCCGGTCTTCAGGAAAGTCGACGGTCAGCTCAAGATAATCCGCCGTTTCCGACATGCCTACCTGGTACGACAATCTTGATATCATCGAGTAGCGACGTAAGTCGTTAATTTCCCGTTTACTGGTGAGTTGGAAATCGGCGGTCATTACGCTGTCTTCAACCAGATGAGTCGGTATGTCGAGCGCCAACAGCCAGTGTTCACCATTGGGTTCGAGGGTGACGGTATATTCGGTGGCTTCATCGAAGGAGACCAGATAGAAACTGTCGATCGTCGGCCGCCGGGACTGATACCATCTTGTTCCATTAAACATGGACATCACCGGCCCGCGCCAATAAAGATTTTTCTGAGCGGGGATAGCGCCGTTGAATTCGACTCGGAAGGCGACCTCGTTACTGCGAATCAAATTGCTGATTTTGCCTGGTGACATCGTATTGCTCAGACCGGTAACGCCACCTCGCTGCTCATTGGTTAAGCCCCACAGTGGACCGGGTACTCGTGGTACCAGGATAAATAAAACCAGCATCAGCGGTACCGACATCATAATCAGGCGAGAACTGATTATCAGGCGTGAGCGGATCGATACACTGTCGTCACGTTGATTGAGCGTAATCAGGGTGGCGGTAATCACGATCAGGGTTAACAGCATCAAGAATGCTGTCAAAATACTCTGTGAAAATAGAAAATGGGTCGCAATCAGGAAATAACAAAGGAAGATCAGGATTAGCAGGTCACGATGATTTCGGGTTTCAAGAAATTTTAACGATGTCATTACGGTCAGCAATGCGAGCCCTGCGTCGCGTCCGGCTATGGTCCAGAATTCGGCAAATACACTAACACCACCGATTAAAACCATCGGCACTATTAGCCATTTCGGTAGAGGCTGGACCCGGTTCATATTTTGTAATACTCGCCAGCCCAGCGCGACCAGGACAATTCCGCTCACCCACAGGGGTAACACCCGGAAATGCGGTGTGATCGAAAACAGGAAGCAAAAACAAACCGCGTTAATGCTGGACTGACTCGCGATTTCCTGCGGGATCGCGCTGAACGGCAGGTTACTGCTAATCTGCCTGTTCATCGGGATCAAATTCCTGATCGAAATCGACCTGTCGAAAAGTGGCGATCGCATACAGGCAGGCGAGTTTGTGCGCGGTACCGCTGTCTTGATCTATCGTCTTTCCGGGTAGCCTGACGCCGTATTTTTGATTTTCGTTTTCGGCCAGGATAGCCAGGGCGGTCATATGCGATAATTTAGATTCTATCGACCCCTGTGGAATCTGATACCAGTCGATCCACAATGACGGTCGGGCCTGGCCCTGAAATGTTTTGGTGAGCAAGCCCTTGCCCTGGGCGTAGGCCTTCCAGGAAATATGACGTAACGACTCTCCTTTGCGGTGCTCGCGCAGCCCGGCAAAGTCGTCACCCTCGATGGTACTGGTCGAGGTTTTGCCATCGGGTTGCTCAACCATGGTTTCCTGTAGAGTCACTCCAAAAAGGGGTTTCGGGTAGATTAATATGGGTGTGTCGAATTGAAGCCAGCCCCAGGCGTGAAACAGGCCGGTGGGATAACGCGTAAATACAGTGAGTCCTTTCGGTCTGAACTGGCCGCGTTTGTGGGTCGGAATTTTGAGCAGTGCCTGCGCCTTGCCCCGTGGGCCGATGCTCAGGTAGGCGGGCACCTGACCCGCGTATTGCACCCCCACCGCGTAACGGAAGCTATTATTGCGATGTTCGAAGTTCAGTAGAAACTCGCTCGGTTCTCCCATGAATACCGGTCGAGGCGATAACAGGTCAACTTCAAGGTCGAGCAGGTTTTTATGTGTTTGCCACAGGCTGATAATCCCTAGCGCGGTGAGCATGAAGGTCAATACAAACGCCATGCTGTTCTGGTAGTTTATCGCGGCCAGAAACAGGAGTGCCAGCATGACGCTAAACAAATAGCCGAAACGCGTCGGCAAGATATACAGGCGGCGGTTGTGCAGCAGTATTTTTTCCCGGCTGGGTGGATTTCGGCGGGCAATCCAGGCATCGATTCGCGCGCGCATGGTTTTTGGCATTAGCTGTGAAAATAAAGCCATGCGAAAGCCAGACTAGGGGATCGGTACGACTTCCAGCAGATTTTCCACCAGGGCATCGGTGGGCTCGCTGTGCTGATCGGTTGGTGTTAGACGATGTCCCGTTACGACCGCGAAGATGGCCTTCACATCGCCCGGTTCGATATAGTCTCGGCCACTCATCAGTGCCCAGGCCTTACTCGCACGAATTATCGCCAGACCAGCGCGCGGAGAAATACCATACACGAACAGGCCAGGATTACGGGTCGCCTGAATCAAGTCTTGCACGTACTGGATTAACGGCCCGGAACAGTGAATATTTTCCACGGCCTGTTGAATTTCCAGGAATCGATCGATACTGACCACCGCAGTAATCTGGTCCAGTTTATCCCGGGGATTGCCGCCTGCGAAAAGTGCACGTTCCGCTTCGGCATCGGGGTAGCCTAATTTAATTCGCATCATAAAACGGTCGAGCTGTGATTCAGGCAGTGGGAAGGTGCCCGATTGATCGAGCGGGTTTTGCGTACCGATGACAAAAAAGGGTTCTTCCAGTTTGCGCGTAGTACCCTCGACCGTAATCTGTCTTTCTTCCATTGCCTCGAGCAGTGCACTTTGGGTCTTAGGGGTAGCGCGATTAATTTCATCGGCAAGCACAAAATGAGCGAATACAGGGCCGGGATGAAAAACGAAAATCTGTTTTTTGGGATCGAATATGGAAACACCGAGAATGTCCGCCGGTAGCAGGTCGCTGGTAAACTGGATACGGTTGAAAGCCAGTCCAAATACGTGAGCGATAGTTTGTGACAGGGTAGTTTTGCCAACCCCGGGCAAATCCTCGATAAGACAATGACCGCGGGCTAGCAGGCAACAAATGGTGAGTCGAATTTGAAGCGGCTTGCCGAGGATTATTTCCTCGGTGGCAGCGATGGCAGAATTAATATCGGCCAGAAGGCTTTCTATCGTAGTGTTGGTTTGATCTAGCATGCCAGAGCCAATAAAAGTCCTTTGTTAACACTAGAGTGTAGTCGATTTAGTTTAAAACCGCGAAGTACACAATTCACAAAATGAATATAAGTATAACCCCCTACCGGGCATCGATATAAACTATCAGGCTATGAACCTGCCCTGTCTTTATTCGTTTCGACGCTGCCCCTATGCCATCAGGGCTCGTATGGCACTGGCCTATAGCGCGATAAGGGTAGAACTGCGTGAAATCAAGTTGAGTAATATGCCGCAGGCATTGATACGCATATCACCCAAAGCGACGGTCCCGGTTTTATATCTTGCGGACGGCACAATCCTGGAGGAAAGCCTCGACATCATGCATTGGGCGCTTTCGATTTCAGACCCACGGCAATGGCTGACCGGCGATTCTGAATCCGATGAATTGATGCGACAAAATGATGAGGAATTTAAACCGTTGCTCGACTGTTATAAATATGCCGACCGCTCTCCTCATCTCAGTCAAATAGAACATAGACATAATGCAGAGAAATTCCTACGCCTGCTCGAACAAAGGCTGGTTGAACACCCCTGTCTAATCGGTGATCGCCCGACTATTGCCGATGCCGCGGTGATGCCGTTTGTGCGTCAATTTGCCGGCGTAGAGCCGCAATGGTTCCAGCAATGCGAATACACAGAAGTCAGGCGTTGGTTAAACCAGCAAATCGATTCGGACCTGTTTAAAGCGGTGATGCGAAAAAATGCTTTCTGGAAAGCAGGTGATGAAACAGTATATTTCGGTACCCAGGCGGGTTGAAGTCTAGTCGCGCTTATCCATCGCCACGTAGTCTCGTTTCTCTATGCCCATATAAAGTTGGCGAGGCCTGCCGATGCGCTGATCCTGGTCGGTCATCATTTCGGCCCACTGAGAAATCCAGCCTACGGTACGCGCCATGGTAAATACCACGGTAAACATATTGAGTGGCATTTCAAGTGCCTTGAGAATAATGCCCGAATAAAAGTCAACGTTCGGGTACAGGTTGCGTTCGATAAAATACTCATCTTCCAGCGCAATTCGTTCAAGCTCCTTCGCGATTTCGAACAGGGGCTGATTGATAGTATCCAGTTCCTGCAGTAATTCATTACAGGCACGACGAATGATGGTCGCCCTGGGATCGTGATTTTTATAAATTCGATGTCCGAACCCCATCAATCGGTAGCTGTCGTTTTTGTCTTTGGCCCGGTCGATAAATTTTGATATTTCAGACGGATCTTTTATCTCTTCCAGCATCCTGATTACAGCTTCGTTGGCTCCCCCGTGGGCGGGGCCCCATAGCGAGGCAATGCCTGCAGCAATACAGGCAAACGGATTGGCGCCCGAACTACTCGCCAGTCGCACGGTGGAAGTGCTTGCATTTTGCTCATGGTCAGCGTGCAGAATAAAAATTAACTCCATCGCGCGTGCCGCTACGCGACTGACTTGATAGGATTCGGTCGGGTAACTGAACATCATATTCAAAAAATTTTCGATATAGCCCAAATCGTTGCAGGGATAGATTGGTGGATGTCCATTCGCATGGCGAAAGCTTAAAGCGGCGATAGTAGGCATCTTTGCGAGCAGGCGGTGCGCCGACAATTCGCGATGCTCGGGATTAGTAATGTCGAGCGAGTCGTGATAAAAGGCCGACAGCGCGCCAACCACACCGACCATGATGGCCATCGGATGGGCATCATTGTGAAAGCCGGTGATGAACTGCATCAGGCTCTCGTGCACGATAGTATGATTCTTGATCGAGCCGATAAAATTTTGGTATTGCGAATCATCGGGTAATTCGCCATACATCAGTAAATAGCTAACCTCCATGTAGTTGCTGTGATCTGCCAGTTGCTCGATAGGGTAACCACGGTAGCGCAGGATGCCGGCATCTCCATCGATATAGGTAATATCGCTCTTGCAACTAGCTGTGGCATGAAACCCGGGGTCGTAGGTAAACAGACCAAGCTTGCTCGAAAGCTGGCGCACATCGATACTCGACAAACCAACAGTCGGGTCGATTATATCGAAGTCTGCCTGTTGGCCGGTGCGATTGTTGGTAATCGTGACGGTATTATCGACCACAGGCTCCTCGCGTGATTGCAGTTTAGACTTGCCCATTATAAACAATTTTAAGCCTGAATCCTGCATTTCCTGATAGCGTCGCTTCACGGGCCCTGTGGGTTTTTCGAGTCAAAATTGTCCTACTTCTAAGACCGCCAGCCCGGCTGAGTGATTTCGACGCCGGATTTTTTAATGCTTTTATTTACCTCGGTTCTGAGAACTGGTTCAAATTTTTAATTATTTATCAGAAAAAGCGAAAAATATCTCAAGTTCGTCTATATATCTCCGATACCTCTAGAAAATAATATGTGGTTGGAACCTGTAACACCGAAGACTATGAATAAAATGACCTTAAAAGAAATTGTCATCGGCCCCTTTGCAGTTGGTTTTTTGGGCGCTGCGGCTTTGGTCGCTAATGGCGGGCTCACTGAGCTGACGGCTGCTGTTTCGGCTTTACTCCTGGGTGCCGGAATTTTCGCCGGTTATATCAGTCAGCGTATAGCGCGGTTTGAAAAGGCCCATCAAGATATGCAAATCCGCTCCGCCAGAATCCATATCGATCAGCGTAACCGAGAGTCCAGATTTGGCCAGCAGATAGCCAATATTGGTCGTTATTACACTCTTACCAACACCCCCTTTACCCGAGCCGACAGAGATAACTACCGGCATAGCACAAAAACTCGTGGGAACCTGGTGGGCATGGGTCAACTCTCTAGCGTTGGAATTAATAATAATTATAGACGCTTTAAATTAGAATACTTAAACAATCATCAACTTCGAAAGCATTCGGCTAAACTAATTGCTCCGGGTCTTGCGACTCAATAATATTTCAGTTTTATAACCGCGAAAAACAGTATAAAGTCGGGATGGAATAGCCACAGTGGGTCTATTCGGGCACAGCGCAGAGGCGACCTGGAGATTAAAATACAGGTCATTTCGGGCGCAACCCCCGGAAATTAAAAATTATTCGTCATTCCGGGCGCAAGACCGAAGCGTCGGACCGCCGGAATCTATGGAGCTTAGGTTTCTAAATTAGGCCAGGGCTGTTCCCACAGCCCTTATCGCATTTCCACCATCCCTGGCGGTCATTCCGGCTCGGAGGCCGGAATGACGACAGCTTTTAAGTTGATTCATCTTGCCGAAATAAATGAGAAATAGTATATGACTGGACTATCTAAACTTCGAATCGATGGCAGGAGACTGTGGGACAGTATTATGTCGATGGCCGAAATCGGCCCGGGTGACAGGGGAGGTTCCTGTCGGCTCGCACTGACTGACGAAGATCGGCAGGCGCGGGATCTGCTGGTTCACTGGAGCGAGGAGATTGGCTGCAGTATCAGCATCGACGACATGGGTAATATATTCGCGCGCAGGGCAGGGAATAATAACGATTTACCGCCCATTGTCGCCGGGAGTCATCTCGATACGCAGCCGCACGGCGGAAAATTCGATGGCATCTATGGTGTGCTGGCAGCGTTAGAAGTCGTGCGTACTCTGCACGATAACGAGGTGGTAACCGAAGCCCCGGTTGAAATTGTGGTGTGGACAAATGAAGAAGGTTCCCGTTTTGCCCCGGCGATGATCGCCTCTGGTGTGTACGCTGGGTTGTTCGAAAAAGAGTATGCCTGGACACGAACCGATAACGATGGAATTTCTCTCTGGGATGAATTGAAACGCATCGGCTACCTGGGTGAGCTGAGCTGTGGCGACCATCCGATTGGGGCCTTAATCGAGGCGCATATCGAACAGGGGCCAATTCTGGAAAAAAATAAAAATACCATCGGCGTGGTCAGGGGTGGGCAGGGGCAACGCTGGTACGACATTACCATCAAGGGGCAGGATTCACACGCCGGGTCGACCCCGATGCCGGGTCGACGCGACGCATTGGTTGCGGCTGCAGAAATGATAAGTAAGGTCCAGCAGTTGGCGCAGGAATACGCGCCGGACGCGGTCGGCACCGTGGGCGAACTGGCGGTGCACCCGAATTCACGCAATACGATCCCCGGGGAAGTGTTTTTTACCGTGGACATACGCAACCCGGACGATAGGGTACTCGCCCGCATGTCGGATAGTTTCCGGCAACAAGGTGAATCCTGTGCGAATCGACATCAGGTCGAAATTTCGATCGATGAAATTTGGCACAATCCATCGGTCCAGTTCGACCAGGCCTGTATAGACGCGGTGTCAGAGTCAGCGTCCGAACTCGGTTACAAGCATCAAACGATCCTATCGGGCGCCGGCCACGACGCCTGCCAGATCTGCCGGGTGGCGCCCACATCGATGATTTTCGTGCCCTGCGCCGGGGGCCTGAGTCATAACGAGGAAGAAAGCGCCGAACCCGAAGACCTCGAAGCCGGTTGTAACGTGTTACTCCACGCGATGCTTAAGCTTTCGGGCTAAATCGTCGTTCCGGGCAAAGCGAAGCGGCGACATTTCGAAGTATCTCGTCTTTCCGGGCGTCAGACCCGGAATCTCCCAAAACTAAATTTTAATAGCACTGAAGATGCTGTTTTTACGAGATTCCGGCTCTAGCGGCCGGAATGACGGATTTTTTTACGCTTAGATAGATTCCGGCTCGGGGCCGGAATGAC
>JADFJT010000078.1 GCA_022566015.1 Pseudomonadota bacterium
ACATTCTGCAGCGTCCAGACAACGCGTACCACCATCGGAATACCACGGATCTCAAGGAAGACTTTACTCTGGCCAAAGACAGCTCTCGCGGCTCCACGATCACCGGCCGTGACGATGGCTGGAACCTACTGACTTGTTATTAATGAAATGAGCGCTTGGCAAAAGGGGGGCGACCATCTATGTGTGAAAACTATTTACGAAAAACTTAAGTGGTGAATGCACTCCTGTAATTAGCAAAATTCTAATTAATAGTGGGCACCCGAACACAAAATCAGGGTTTTTTTGACTGCATGTGGGAAGTATTTTATCGCCAGAGTCATTATTTCGAGTTTTCACACACGCTGTGCCGTAAGCGGAAGTTTAGGAATAAGCCCTGAGTGTCGGCTCCTAGCCGTTCTCAGAATTTGGACTATACCTATCGAATGTCCGTTTTCAGACTATACTCACGTTATGCGTTTTGTACTTATGATGGCAACGATCCTGGTCGTTTCTTACTTGATCTTCAAAGGATATTCAACTGGCCTGAACAATAGTGAGGTTCCAGTCGGAGTAGAAAAAATTGATGCCCTTAAAAAAGCTGGTGAAGTTAACCAGTTGATTCAGGATGCTGCAGAAGTACAAAGACAAGAAATAGAAAAACAATTACAACAATAAAAGACTCCCCACCGAATTTGTTACCAGCGTCCGCTTGGTTCCGATCTCAGCCGATTGAGTCTAATTATGCAACGGCCGCTTTGAAGTAATCCAGGTTGTTAAATTTGCTGTAACTGACCAGAACTCCAATAAATATCTACCAGATTACCCCTGGATTATTACCCAGAAACATGATTACCAGTGATGGTTCCGGGCAATCACCGCAAAACGGTCTGATAATTCTGTCAATGCTACCTTGTGCAATGTAGTCGCATCGATGACGCCACCGCTGCCATCGGGCAGGTCTCGCGTGGCGCAACTCTCGGCGTCGATGGTCACGCGAAAGCCGTGATCGAGCGCGGCCCGGGCAGATGAACTGACGCACATGTGCGTCATAAACCCAACGATGATCAAATTCTTGTTGCCAGCCTGGTCGAGTAGTTTCTTCAGCTCAGTATCGTTAAATGCGTTGGGTAGCGTCTTCTCGACGACTGCCTCATCCGCGGTGGGGCTTAATGAGCTTATAATTTGCCCGCGCTCGGCATTACGGTCGAACAGTCCACCGTCGCCACCCTTATGGGCTACGTGGATGATGGTGCTACCCGCATTACGGGCCTTTTCGAGCAGGGCCCTGGCGTGATCGACGGCCGCATCGGCGCCGGTAACCTCAATTGGCCCTTGCAGATATTCATTTTGCATGTCGATCAGAACCAGGCTCGCGCCTTCAAGATTAGCTGGTTCGAGGTCTGCGCCCGATAGTTCCAGCAAGGTTCTAGGGATAGTCATCTAATACTCCGGCCATTTAATCGGGTTTTCAGAGAGATTAGCTAATCGGGAGCCATACCCTTTTCTTTGAGTTCTTCTATGGCCGAATCAGTTTTTTGCACGTTTTCAAGCCCCATGCCACGTAACACGTGTGGTGCCTTGGTAAATTGAATATCGTCGTAGCCTACAATTTCAAACCGATTGCCCCAGGGGTCGAGGAAATCGAGCAGTGGACCAGGTAATATCTCGATTCCGTGCTCCTCCAGCGAGCGTCGAACCATATCCTGATCCGATACTACCAGGCCAAAATGCCGCCCATCATCCGGTCCTTGCCGACGCCCTTTTTGTATTGCCAGGAACTGGTCTCCCAGGTCGATAAAGGCCATTTCATCACTCTTGCCACGCAATTCGAAATCGATGAATTTGGCGTAAAATTCCAGCGCCTCGTCGATATCGCCTACTTCGAGTGCGATGTGGTTGAAACCCATCGCCCGAGCCTTTTTGGTTTCAGTCATCAGTAAACACCGCCGCAATTAAAGGGTAATAATTATAAGTCAAAATGTCTGTTTTATAGTAACAATTTGCCGAGCTAAGAAATTAAATGCTGCCTGGCATGAAGTGTCGTCATACCGGCCATCACCGCGCCGACAATGCTATTGATTTGGGATGAATTTACCTTAGAGCCGTTCATATCCAGGCCTATAATTCAGCGAACCATTGTTTTTGCGATGCACTCGAAATGATTATCTCCTCGCAGCGATTAAACCCGGCAAATGACTTCACTGCTTCGCACAATGCACCGATAAACCTGTCATCGACCTTGCGCTCAATGTGCACCGATTTTATCTCAAGCATTTGTTTTGCTCTATGTGCCTTGCAATCGAGGCGGCCGACGAAGCGGTCACGATAGAGCAGCGGCAGACAAAAATAACCATATTGGCGCTTTTGATGCGGGACGTAGCATTCGATCTGGTAGTCGAAATCGAATATCTCTCTACCGCGAATACGCTGAATGATGGCATTATCGAATGGCGATAAAATGCGTACCTCTGCCTTACAGCGTGGCGCGCGGCGTTCGAGTAGGTCGGGATCGAGGTACGCGATGCTGTTATCTTTGAGTTTTACCGTCGTGAGTAATCCGGCGTCTACGCGTTCCTGTAATTGTTCGCCGACTGCATTGCGCAGTTTATGACCCTTGCGTAAATAGGTAATCGACTGCTGCGCAGCGAAACCATGCGCGCGCAAACTAATATCTATCAAATGACTGGCATATTCATTCATCGAGGGCAGGCGCGTATCGACCCCGTCGGGTAATACGCGCTCTGGCAGGTCGTAAACCTTTTGAAAACCCTCGCGACCGCTCACCATTAACTCACCCTGCATAAACATTTGTTCGAGTGCCTGCTTGGCCGGCTTCCAGTCCCACCATCCTTTTTTACCTTTACGCGTGTCTTCGAAATCGCGTGCCCGCTGCGGGCCTTCGGATTTTATGCGCTCAAGTATGTTACTTATTAATTTTTTGTCACAGTTTTCGAACCAGCTTCGCTCGCCGTTTTGTTGGGTCATGCGCGGCAAGGCAAACCGATAATCACGCATTGGCAACCAGGCTGCCGCATGAAACCAGTATTCAAAAATCTTCCGCTCCCTGACTAACTGGTCGAGATATTTTGACTGGTAATTAGAGATTCGCGAACGCAATACGTGGTGATGCGCGCGCTCGACTACCGAGATGGTATCGATTTGCACATAGCCGAGATGCTCGATCACCCGCAGCGTCGCCTGCTTGCCACGGCCGAATGAATCGGTTTTTAACAGGCCTTGCTGGTTTAGCGCGATACGGCGAAGTTTCCCCTGGATGGACATACGCCAGTATAAAGCAGTGCCTCCCCTGATCAACCAAATGATAAACTGGCGATCGAATATTTGCCGATAATCAATATGGCTCCGGACGAACCACTGGGCCCAACCGATTCCCGCGATCCATACGCTCTCCATGCCTGGTCCCGCGGTTTACGGACTTCGAGATAGTGTTCGGGATCAAACATCAGGTAATTTAATCTGCTTTATCGAGTGTCAAATCTGGCCAAATAATAGCGAACACATCTTTCTTAAAGATCACTATTTGGCGGTGCAACACAAACCTGCTCGTAAGGAATTCGTTCGCTGATTCCACCGGTATGCTGGAATACATCGAGAGTTACCTCGAAAGCCTCACGCGTTATTTCCAAGTGCGGTGTCCAGCAACCTAACTGCTGATAGCTCGCAATGCAGCGCTCTAATGCAGCCTGATCGGTGTTGGGGAAAAATGGTTTCTGCACGAGGGCGATTTCGCTGGGCGAAGCCTCGTTCAGATATCGGCGTGCATTCGCGTAGGCTCGGATGAAAGCTTTGGCCATATCGCTTGCTAACCATTCGCGCGAAGCCGCGAGGCTAGAAAAAGCACAGGGTCCGATTAGCGGGCCGACCTGGGCCACTATATTGCCCAGACCTTCCGTTTCAAGCTGTTGTGGAAACGGCCCCTGTTGCTGAACGTATTGCCCCTGTCCAGCTCGGAAGGCTTTATCGATCTCATCAGGGCCACCCGGCGTAATCGCTATAATTTTATCGTAATCGATACCGGCCTTATGACAGGCATAGCGAAACATCGCGTTCGGTTGACCGGCCTTGAACATGACCAGTTCCGCACCTTCCAGTTTATTCCAGGAGAAATCGGGGTCAGTATCACGGCCGGTAATAAAAAATCCGTCCATCTCATTGACCTGGGCAAAATGTACCGGGTAGGGCAGTTCGGTTCCCTGTAGAGCATTGAACCCATGGCTTGCTGCCGATTGAGCCACGTGCGCGGAACCGTCAATGATAGCGTCCACCGCCGATTTTCCCGGTGCCGATATCGACCATTCGTAATCAAGTCCTTCCTGTTTTAGAAAACCCCCGGCCATAGTGGCGATGAGCGGTGAGTAAAATGCAGAGAACAGGGTGAACTGAATATTTATAGTGCTCATGATAGGTTAATTCCAAAAGTATTGACTAGCGCAACGATGCGCTGGATGATCCTCGGTTAAGTCAACGTCACTTTCAGAATACCCTTCGTCCGGGACAGGCGAGGGCAGTGGCGAGTAAATCTGGAATTGACGTTTTAATCGTTTATCAATGCTCATTGTATAGATTTTAATTACGCTTTACTCAGTGTCTGGCTTAATTAGACCATTTCAATACAATGGCAAACCTTTAGTATTTTCAACCTAAAAATAAAATTATGACCCGTGACCCACGCTACGACATATTATTCGAACCGGTCAAGATCGGTCCGGTTACTGCGAAAAACCGTTTTTACCAGGTGCCTCACTGCACCGGCATGGGCTGGTTACGCCCGCGCATGGTAGCCGATCTTCGTGCGACAAAGGCCGAGGGAGGCTGGGGTGTTGTTTGTACCGAATATTGCTCTATCCATCCAGCGTCGGACGATTCACCCTATGCTAGTCATTCGCTGTGGGATAAAAATGACATCAAAGCGCATCGATTGATGACCGATAAACTGCATCAATATGACTGTCTTGCGGGTGCCGAGCTTTGGGTTGGCGGCAGTCGCTCGGCCAATTTACTCAGCCGTGAAGTGCCGATGGATGTGGCCTCTATGCCGAACTGGAACTACGATCCGCAGCAATCACGTGCGATGGACAGGGCTGATATTAAGGAGCTGCGTCGATGGCATCGCAATGCAGCTCTGCGCGCCAAAGAGGCTGGGTTTGATATCGTTTACGTCTATGCCACTCATCAATATCTACTCGATAACTTTCTCAACCCGAACCTCAATAAGCGCAACGACGAATATGGTGGCTCTATCGAAAACCGCCTGCGGCTGGTTCGTGAAATTATCGAGGAAACCAAGGAAGCCGTCGGGGACAAGTGTGCGGTTGCGGTTCGTTTTACAGTCGATGATGGCGGTGGCGCAGACGGTGTGCCTGTGCACGACGAACGCATGGCGATGTTTGAGATAATGGCGGAATTGCCCGACCTGTGGGACATCAATGTATCCGATTACTCACTGGAAATGGGTGTCTCCCGATTTGTTAAAGAAGGCGCGCTCGAATCTTATATCGCCGAGGTAAAGTCGAAGACCAGCAAACCAGTGGTCAGCGTCGGGCGCTTCACTTCCCCCGATACTATGGCCAGTCAGGTAAAACGCGGCATTATTGACCTCGTCGGCGCGGCACGGCCCTCGATAGCCGACCCTTTCCTGCCCCAGAAAATAGAACAGGGTCGAGCGGAAGATATACGCGAGTGCATTGGTTGTAATATCTGTTACACCGGCGATAGCAAGAACGTACCGATTCGCTGCACACAAAACCCAACCACAGGTGAAGAATGGCGACGGGGTTGGCATCCTGAAAAAATTGACCGGAAAGGTTCCGATAGTCGAGTTCTGGTAGTAGGGGCCGGCCCCGCTGGGCTCGAAGCCGCACTCGCACTGGGTCAACGGGGTTATGATGTAATGCTGGCCGAAGCAAGCCGCGAACCGGGCGGGCGAGTGACCACCGAAAGTGCGTTGCCCGGCCTGTCCGAATGGGCCCGCGTGCGCGACTATCGACTGCTACAGATTGGAAAATTGCCTAATGTTGAGATTTTTCGTGAAAATGAATTGAGTCTTGAAGATATCCTGGTGATCGAGGCAGATCATGTCGCGATAGCCACCGGCGCCAAATGGCGTGTCGATGGTTACGGTAATTACCACACGGCGACCATGGACCCAGCGCCGCCCGACCACTGTAGTTTCACACCCGACGATATTATGGCAGGCAATATGCCCGAAGGACCAACCATCGTCTATGACGATGATGGTTTTTATATGGGTAGCCTGATGGCAGAAAAGCTGCGCCTGAACGGCAACGAGGTGATCTATCTGACACCGGCAAGTAAGGTTTCTATATGGAGCACAAACAATGCCGAGCAAGTTCGTGTACAGCGGCGTCTTATAGAACTGGGGGTCGAAATTATCCTGGACCATGGTCTCGATAAATTCGATGGCGAAACCGCCACATTGGGCTGCGCCTATACCGGGCGTCACCGCAGTATATCAGCAAAAAACGTGGTGATGGTAACCAGCCGAACACCACAGGATAAGCTTTACTACGAACTCCTGGATGCGATAGAAAACAATCTGGACGGTGCGCCCAAATCAGTAAAGCGTATCGGTGACGCAGAAGCCCCTTCGATTATCGCGGCGGCTACTTTTGCCGGTCACAAATATGCGCGCGAGCTCGATTGTGATATCGACGTGGATAACCCGACAAAACATGACCGGGTATTTTTCGACTCGCCATAATGAAACTATCGTAATATCTCATTATGATAAAAGATGCGCATCTCCAATCAACCCAGGCCCGGATTTTTTGAATGACACCTGGTTCGACAAGTAAAATAAAGTTTCTCGCTCCCGCGCCGCCGCAGTTTACCCCGCAGGAAGCTGAAAAGGCGGCGCACGAACTGTTTGGCCTCGAGGGCCGTATCAAGCCACTGACCAGTGAGCGTGATCAGAATTTTCGCGTCGAAACCGACGATGGAGATTACCTGTTCAAAATTTCGAATGCCAGGGAAGATCCTGGCGCGATTGATTTTCAAACCCAGGCGCTGCTGCATATTGCCCGAAATGCACCGTCGCTGCCGATCCCGCAGATTATCCTCACCCGCAACGGTGAAACACACGACTACATGACCTCGGTCGGCGGTAGTCGACACCTGGTTCGGGTACTGAGTTATCTCCCCGGTACTATCATTGCCGAGGTGCCGCGAAGTAGGCTGCTGTTCGAGGATGTCGGTCGCGTCATAGGTCTCTCGGGGTTAGCGCTTCGCGGATTCTTTCATGCGGCGGCGGGATATGACCTGCTGTGGGATTTACGCCATCTGGTCAAGCTACGGCCATTGACCGAGTACATCGAAGACTCGGCGTTTCGCCGCGCCGTGGAGCGAGATCTGGACTTTAGCCTGGAGCACATTTTTCCCCAGTTTTCGAGCCTACGCAGTCAGGTTATTCATAATGATGGTAATAGCCATAATTTAATTGTCGATCCCAGCGATCCGACCAAAGTGACCGGCCTGGTCGATTTCGGTGACATGATGCACGCGCCGTTAATCTTCGACCTGTCGGTGGCAGCGGGGTCGATGACCCTGGATGCGCCTGACCCGGTCGAAACCATGTGCGACGTGACGGCTGGTTACGACGCTGTCCTGGCGCTGGAAGAAGACGAAATCAATATGCTTTCGCATCTCGCCCTCGGCCGTATTATCCAGGAAATACTCATCTGCACGAAGCGTCGTGCCGACGATCCCGACGCGCCATCCTTTGTGCTCGACGACCAGGAATCCTATAGCGCAGCTCTCGATCGGCTTTTCAGCATTGGCCATCAGAGCATTCGCGCCAGCCTTCGAGATGCCTGCCGGTTTCCGGTCTATTGTCCCACCATTGCAGCCGTGCCTGATTCTAAACCAGACGAAATCGAATCGCTGCTAAAGCGTCGCCGAACGTCGCTCGGCAAAGCGCTGGAGCTTGCCTATGACACGCCCTTCCATGTAGTGCGAGGTGAGGGCGTGTGGCTTTACGATGCTGATGGTAATAGGCACCTTGACGTTTATAACAACGTACCGCATGTCGGCCATTGCCACCCTCACGTGGTAAAAGCGGTGAGCCGCCAGCTAGCGACACTCAACACCAATACCCGCTACCTGTTCGAAAATGTTGTGAGCTACGCCGAGCGTCTAGCCGCATCGCTGCCCGGTGACCTGGCCAGTTGTATATTTGTTAATTCGGGAAGCGAGGCAAACGATACGGCGATGCGAATCGCCCGTTGCTTAAGCGGAAACCAGGGTGCGATCATCATGGAAGAGGCTTATCATGGCATCACCGAGTCAATCGCCGAACTTTCGCCCACTACCTTTCCCGAGTCAAAATCTCCGGCCCTCTCGCTGCGGGTTCGCA
Organism: Pseudomonadota bacterium; assembly: GCA_022566015.1. Taxonomy (GTDB): domain Bacteria; phylum Pseudomonadota; class Gammaproteobacteria. The sequence continues at coordinate 8,372 of JADFJT010000078.1, forward strand.
CACTCGAAGCCCCCGACATGTATCGTGGGCGCTTCCGTGACGATGCCGATAACGCGGCGAAGCTCTACGCCGAAAGCGCCGACAAGGCGATTGAAAGCCTGCGCGAAAGCGGTCACGGGACTGCTGCCTTCATGATCGATGTATCGTTTAGTAGCAACGGTATACTTCCGGTGCTGGAAGGATACCTGCCCGCAGTGGTTGAAAAAGTTCGAGCCGCGGGTGGGTTTATAATCGCCGATGAAGTACAGATTGGCTTCGGGCGCAGCGGTTCACATTTGTGGGGTTTCGAGGCGCATGGCATCGTTCCCGATATCGTCACGCTTGGCAAACCAGTCGGTAACGGTATCTCGTTGGGGATTGTCGTCACCACACCCGAAATTCGCGAACGTTTCGGCGAGCAAGTCAGTTTCTTCAGCACCTTTGGCGGTAACCCGGTAGCCTGCGCCGCCGCGCATGCGGTGTTCGACGTGATAGAACGCGAAAATCTACTCGAAAACGCCAGGGTTACCGGCAACTATATGCGAGAGGGCTTGTGGAAACTCGCCGAAAAATACGAAGTTATCGGTGATATCCGCGGGCAGGGGCTATTTACCGGCATCGATATCGTAAGCAATCGGGCAAGCCGCGAACCTGCCGCCGATACAGCCGATAGAATTCGCAATCACCTACGCGAAAATCGGGTTCTGGTCGGGCGCGAATCGCGTGCTGGCAATGTCATTAAAGCCCGACCGCCATTGGCATTTCGCTGCGAACACGCCGATATTTTTCTCGAATGCTTCGAGGCTGCGCTGGCTACATTATAATATCTTGCATTCCTGTATAAACTTGTAAATCCCGCGTACGACTGCATGGATGTCGCGGGCAGCGCTCCGTCGATCCGACGTATGAGGTAGAGCACCAACAGTAGGCGCTTTAGGCGACGTAGGAGCAGTTATCGAGCAGCAGTTGACGAGGCGGGAATTTTAATCCAGGAAAGCACCGGATCACCCCGAACCTAGATCGGCTGGCCTTCTGGGTTTTTAACCACCACCCGTGCGCTCGCGACCTGCCCACCTTCGGGGATCGCTACGACAGATTCTTCGTACAGTAATACATCAAGCCCCGATACCGCATCACGTAAAACGCCAGGGGCTACCCGGTAGCCCGGTCCTTTCGGTCCGATCACCGCCTGCTCGGTGATCAAATGCTCCTCGCAGAGAAGATATCCCCCCGGCGCCAGGCAGTCACATAGTCGGGTAATGAGCTCCAGGTTGACAAACCACATCACGATGATCAGGTCGTAATTCGCGTCGAACGGGTAGGGTTGATCCAGGTCCTGTTCGATCCAGTTAATGCCAAGGCCCTGACCCTCGGCCTTTTGGCGCGCCAGCTTCAGGCCTTCCGAGGAAATATCGATCGCATCGACCCGGTACCCGGCTTGCGCCAGATATATAGCGTTGCGTCCGGCGCCACAGGCCACGTCCAGCGCTCTGCCCACCGGTAATCTCGGTAACCACTCCTCGATTAATGTCACCGGATTGTTCTTGTGGTAGCTGTCCTCGGCGTATCGTTGATCCCACTTGTTTCGGTCTTCTTCGCTCATGGTCAGTCAGATAAGGGCATAAAATTAGAATTTGATGGACACGATTTTACTCGACTTTGGCATCGCGTGTCGTTTTGTACAATATTGTTAAAATGCAATATCAGCCAGAGTGTATTTGCAGCCCACCGGAATACACGAGAATTAAAATATCGATGAGTACAGTATAATTAGACACGAATGACATAGCACAGTTAATTACCTGAAGCCTGGCCTATGAATAAAGTGTTGATTAGTTTGTCGGTGGTGGTCATTGCGCTCGGTAGCGTGATGATCTTGCGATACCAGCAGATTTCGCCAGCAACGCAGCCGTTTAATCCATTGCCACAGCTTCTCAAAAGTGAAGCCAACGGGTTTAACGCGGTCAAGCCTGGCTGGCAGTACGTTTTCCCTGACGACTATGGTGCGCATCCCAATTTTCAAATGGATGCCTGGTATTTCTCCGGTTACCTTACTAGCACGCAAAACCAGCTCTTTGGCTTTCAAATGACCTTTTTTCGGTTCGCGCTGGCTCCGGAAAAAGCAGCCAGCGACTCAGTCTGGGCCTCCAATGAAATCTATCGTGCTCATGTGGCAATTACCGATGTTGGTCGTAAGCAGTTTCACGTGTCTGAACGATTCGGTCGAGCGAAATTGGGTGCCGGCGCCTCACAGTCACCCCTACAGGTCTGGCTGGACGATTGGGAAATACGCATGCCGGACGAAAACCAGTCACGATTCCAGATACGTGCTACAACAAAGGAGATAAACCTGATACTGGATCTGGAAATCGTGAAAGAGGAAGTTACCAATGTAGATACTGGTGCAGGTATGCCACCGTTTCACGGCTATTGGTTGCCGCGCTTGCGAGCTTCGGGGAGGATTGAATTAGGTTCCGACACCATTACCGTCAATGGTATAGCAACACTCAGTCAAGTGTGGGGAGGCTTGTCACTATATCGTGGCCAGATCGCACTTAATCGCTTTGTACTGCAATTGGATGATAAGCGGGAAATTCTGATCTTCCAGCTAAGGCGACGCGATGGCAGTGCCGATCCGATTAACACCGGCTTGCTGATAGCGCCTGATGGCGCCGTGCGCCGATTGAGTCGACAGGAGCTGACTTTGTCGGTGCTGGAACACTGGCAAAGCAGTAAGGGAGACGTGCGTTACCCTGCCCGCTGGCGACTGCAAATACCGGAAGAGGACATACAGTTGGATATTGTCCCTATGCTCAGGAATCAGGAGCTAAATCTATCGGTGCGCTACTGGAATGGATTGGTTAAGGTCACCGGGATATCTGCGGGTCAAGTCGTTAGCGGCGCAGGCCAGGTGGAATTAACCGCCTATGCACCGGACCCATCTCTTTAATGAGGGAACGAGTGATGCTAAACCTATGAAATTCGGCATTTTAACACCTGCGTTACCGCTGATTCTGGCAGGTTTGCTCACCAGCGCGGTGCTGTTGCTTGTCGCGTGTGGTGGTGAACAGGGCAAACCAGCTTCGCCACCTACCATTGCGCCAGTTGGCGTTGTGCCCGCTGACGTGCAGCGACCTGGCGATCCCCGAAAAGGTTACCAATTGCTGGTGAATACGCCCTACGTCACCTGCGGTATTCCCTATAGTGCCTACCGACAGACGGCCGAACCCCCAGCTCCCCGATTACTATTACCTGGGCGTGAAGGGCGCAATGCGGAACTGCCATATTGGCTGACTGCTCGGACTACCGATGCCGGGGTCGAATTGGTCACCTCTAATTGTCTGAGCTGTCACGCTGGGTTTTTCAACGGGGAACTGATCGTCGGACTCGGCAACGAATCCATAGACTGGACCATTGACCTGGTCCTTGCCGCTGAGGGCATGGGGATGTACATCGACAATGATGAAGACGCGGTAGAATGGCGTAAATGGGCGGATCGCACTGCATCTATTTCCCCTTACACCATGACCGATACCATTGGTGTCAATCCCGCCAATAACCTGACTTTAGCCCTGATCGCCCACCGCGACCCGAAGACACTCGCCTGGTCGGAAAAATTCCTGTTACAGCCCCCGCCTGAAAAGCCACTGCCAGTCAGTGTACCGCCATGGTGGCGGATGAAGAAAAAACACGCCATGTTCTACAGCACCGAAGGCCGTGGTGACCACGCACGCATAATGATGACCGCTACCCTCTTATGCACCGACACGATAGCGGAAGCTCGTAAAATCGACGCCTACGCGCCGCATATTCGAGCCTTTATCGCTACGCTGGAACCACCGGAATACCCTTTTGTGATCGACCGCAAACTTAGTAATACTGGTCGAGAGGTGTTTGAAAAGAACTGTTCAGGCTGTCATGGAACTTACGGCGTAGACTGGACTTATCCCAATTTAGTCATTTCTCTGGATGAAATTGGTACCGATCCGGAACTGGCGCGAAGAGCAGTCGAGGATGCAGACCGTTTTATCCACTGGTATGAACAATCCTTTTACGGAGAAAATACCCGAATAGAGCCAGCACCTGGTTATATCGCCCCGCCCCTCGACGGCATCTGGGCCACCGCGCCCTACCTGCACAACGGATCGGTGCCCACCATCGACCTGCTGTTAGATAGCACCAGACGCCCCGCATACTGGACTCGGTCTTTCGACTCCAGGGACTACAATAAACAGGAACTTGGTTGGCGTTACACTGCGCTCAAGTATGGTAAAGCAGGCGCAGCTAGTTCAGTAGAGAAAAAACAGATATACGACTCGAGCTTAATTGGCTACTCCAATCAGGGCCACACCTTCGGTGACGCGTTGACCGACAATGAGCGCGCTGCAGTACTGGAGTATCTGAAAAGTCTTTGACTAAAGTCTGGAATTACACTTGATAAAGCGCTATTCCATTTTAACGGCCAGATTTCTGCCAACCGAACCGATTAAGTTAAATGGGTCCCTATATGGACCCGCTATAATAATCAATCATCTTGTTTGTTTTAATTGGCGACGAGATAATATCGACAGTAGCGGCATCTGAAGATTAAAAAAACCAACCTCCCCTTCCATACCCTTGTTGCAGGTAATGCCCGCCAGATGATATGTTAGATTATTCATCGTTTACTGGAACCGGGTCATTCAAATGAACTGGAAAACTGCGTATCGGTCATTTTACTATGCCAACGCCGAGGAGCCGGAGGATATCGTTCTCGAGCCGGAGAAAACCGCTCTGCTGGTGATAGATATCCAGAATACCTATCTGGAACCGAAAGACGACGAGCAGGAAAATATTCGCTGGCAGCCTTTTGTTGAGCGCATGAACGAAGTTGTTATCCCGAATACCGCAAGGTTGATTGAGCATTGCCGTAACAACGACATCGAGGTTATTTTTGCCCGCATTGCCTGTTTGAAGACCGATGGACGCGATCGTTCGCTGAGCCAGAAAAAACCGGGGTTTAATTATTTGCTGATGCCGAAGGATCGCCTCGACTCGCAGATCGTCCCTCAACTCGAGCCGGACGAGAATGAAATCACTATCATAAAGACCACGGATAGCGCACTCACCGGTACCAACCTGCGCCTGATTTTGCATAACATGGGTATCGACAACCTGGTGGTTGCCGGCATATTCACCGACCAGTGTATTTCCTCGACCGTGCGAAGCCTGGCCGACGAAAGTTTTAACGTGGTGGTGGTAGACGATTGTTGCGCGGCGGCGACGATGGAGTTGCATACCCATGAACTCGAAGTCATCAATATGATTTATTGTCATGTCGTGCAACTTGACGAGGTGCTGTCCCTCATCAATTAACAGGTTTGTCCCGGCGATTACCCTTGAGATAATTAATTAATCCTTATGAAAGAGCCTGGTTCCCAGTGGGATTTAGGACGGGTGTTTCGCTATGACGATGTCTGTGAGCAATTGCGCCGATATTCGATCAGTATCGAACAGGATTTGAAGCAGTTACTAGCGTTAATGCTGTTCAATCGCGCAATCCATAATACCGATGACCATGAACGTAACTTCAGTCTGATCAATCGCGGGGCCGGGTATCAACTGGCGCCGGCTTATGATCTGGTACCCAGCGTTGTCACCGGGGAATATCATGCGGCCGGCTTCCAGTTAAATCCCGATCCTCCGAAACCTTCCGAAGCTAGCAAGCTGGGTAAAATTTTTGGTTTACCAAAAACATCGGTCGCCGATATCGCAGAGAGAGTAATTGACGCGGTATCCAGGTGGGAAAGTTTTGCCGAACAGTCGGGGGTTAATCAAGATGATGTTGTCCGGATCAAACCAATCAAGGACTTTTTTCCATTCCTGAGTGAATCCGATGTCCTGCGTATAAGGAATAAGGAAATGAGAGGCGCCACCCCAAGTTAGACGGCAGCACTCGATAGCCCTGACAGCGACTCAAGGCTGGTTAATGGGCACGACATATGCCACCTTGACAGGACGAGTGCGGATCTGGACGACTCTTGAGCCATTCAGAACATG
>JADFJT010000173.1 GCA_022566015.1 Pseudomonadota bacterium
TCATACCCGTCGTTTTAACCCCAGTCATCAGTGGATTCATAATAAAATTATTGCGGGAGAACTGAAAATTCAGCAAATGGATGTGCAGACATACTTCTTCCGTCGTACCAATACCAATGCCAAAGGCGAGTCTCGATCCTGGACCGATCATTTGTTGTGGCATCATGCCTGTCATACGGTTGACCTGTTTCAGTATCAAACCGGTGCCGAAGCCAGTCAGGTTCAGGCGATGCAGGGATTTATCCATTCCGATCTGGGTATTGCGATGGATATGAGTATTGGTTTAAAAGTGCCCTCAGGGGCGATTTGTACACTATCGCTTTCGTTTAATAATGATGGGCCATTTGGTACCTTGTTCCGTTATATCTGCGACAGGGGTACTTATTTAGCCCGTTATGATGAGTTGTATGTTGGAAACGACAATCAAATCGATTTGACCGATGTTGCTATTTCTACGAATGGTATCGAGTTGCAGGATCGGGAGTTTTTCGGTGCGATTGATCAAGGGCGTGAACCGAACGCCAGTGTGGCGCAATGCCTGTCGGCAATGAACACCCTGGATCGACTGGAACAATGCTTGAAATCGGCTGCCTGAGCAGCAATAAAAAAGTAAAATATTTATAATCACAGGGGAAAAGAACATGAAAATTAAACCAACTATTGCAGCGTTGTTGCTGACATTGGGGACAGCGCTGTTATCGACTAATGCGATGGCGGCGGAATTTACGCTGAAACTACATCATCTACTGGGGGCGAAAGCACCCGCACATACCAAGATGTTGGTGCCCTGGGTGGAAAGAATCGAAGAGGCCTCCAATGGGCGCGTCAAAATCGATATCTACCCAGCCATGTCACTGGGTGGTAAGCCCCCTCAGTTGATACGTCAGGTACGCGATGGTGTAGTGGATCTGATTTGGACCGTGAATGGCTATACCCCCGGGCTGTTCCCGCGTACCGAAGTATTCGAACTACCTTTTATTCATACCAATAATCCGACCGCGACTAATCTTGCCATGCGCGAAATGTTTGACGAAGACCTGGCGCAGGAATATCAGGGTATCAAGGTAATGTTCCTGCACGTACATCAGGGACAGGCTTTCCACATGGTCGACAAGCCGGTGCGCAAACCGTCTGATCTGGCTGGAACAAAATTGCGTATTCCAACCCGTACCGGTGCCTGGGTAATTGAAGCATTAAATGCCGCGCCTACCGCCATGCCAGTTCCTGCATTGCCACAGGCTTTGGCCAAAAAAGTGATCGATGGGGCATTGATTCCGTGGGAAATTATCGCGCCGCTTAAGTTACAGGATCTGACTAAGTACCAAATTGAGGGGGCTAATAAAACTCGTTTTGGTACGACCACATTTCAGGTCTCAATGAACCAGAAAACCTGGGATGGATTGCCTGCGGATATTCAGAAAATCTTTTTGGACGCCTCAGACGAAGCCTGGGTGCGAGAGGTTGGGGAAATTTGGTCCAAATCGGATGATTTTGGCATCGAGCTGGCCAAAAAAGCAGGCAATATCCACATCGTGCTGAGCGAGCAGGAAACCGAGGCCTTCAAGAAGGTGCTGGAACCCGTGGTTGATCGCTGGATAAAGGAAGTTGCAACTCAGGGCATAGATGGTAAAGCTCTGGTAGCGAAGGCGCGCAGGTTGATAGCCAAGTATAGTAAATAGTCGCCATTCCAAACGCGACAAAAAGTATGTCTGGTGGTCACAGGAGGCTAGACCTCCTGCTGACTTTAATCAAAGGCTGGGCGCTGCTAGGTGGGCTGCTATTGTTGGCAGTGGTGTTGATGACCGCCTACAGTGCCGTAGCCGGTTTATTGATTTCGAAACCGTTTCCCGGAGATTTTGAATTGACCCAAATGGGGGTTGCGGTTGCTGCATTCGCGTTCCTGCCTTATTGCCAGTTAACCTTTTCCAATGTTTCCGCCGATATATTCACATCCAGAGCTGGCCCGGTTACGGTGCGTAACCTGAATCGACTGGGGTCGCTTATCGCATTGTTTTTCAGCACATTTTTATTCTGGCGTATGTATGCGGGGATGCTGGATTATCAGGTTTACCTGGAAGTCACCACCATTTTGCAAATCCCACTCTGGTATGCCTTCGTACCCAGCCTGTTTTCATTGCTACTATTGATCATCGCTTCACTGATTACGCTGCGCTATCCGCTGGGTAGTATTAATTCTCCGATAGAAGGAATTTAAAGGCCACCCATGGGATACGAAATGATCGTAGGCCTGTCAGGTTTAGGTTGCCTGATTGTGCTGATAGCCATCCGCGTACCGATTGCCTACTCGATGATCCTGGTGGGTGGGATTGGCGTGACTCTGCTCAGTGGTTCGGCCATCTTCATGTCCCAGCTCAAAGACCTGGCCTATATTCAGTTTTCCATTTATAGCCTGTCGGTGGTTCCGATGTTCGTACTGATGGGCAATGTCGCCTCGCAGGCTGGATTATCCAAAGATTTGTTTCGAGCCGCCAATGCCTGGATAGGATGGGCAAGAGGCGGGGTGGCGATGTCGGCGATTCTTGCGTGCGCCGGGTTTGGTGCCGTGTGTGGGTCATCGCTGGCAACCGCGTCTACCATGGGTAAGGTAGCCCTGCCCGAGTTCAAACGCTATAAATACGAGGGCTCTCTGGCTACAGGCACACTCGCTGCTGGTGGTGTGCTGGGTATACTCATTCCTCCGTCTATCGTTTTGGTCATTTATGCCATTCTGGTAGAGGCCAGTATTGTTACCCTGTTCATGGCTGCATTCATACCAGGCGCTATCGCAGTGTTGTTTTTCCTGATAACAATCGCTATCTACGTCCGGATTAAGCCGAACAGCGGGCCTGCGCGAGACCCGATTGATAAAAAGGAATTTTGGAGTGCCACTTTTGGCGTATTGCCAGTATTGGGCATTTTTGGCTCGGTGATCGGAGGCATTTATCTAGGCCTCTACAATCCCACCCCAGCGGCGGCTGTTGGGGTGTTTATGGTCACAGGCTATGGCATTTTCAAGGGCACCATTCGGCTACCTGAAATGAAGCTCTCATTGTATGACACGGCTAAAACCACCGGCATGATTTATTTGATTCTGCTCGGAGCCGAAATGTTGAAGATCTTCATGTCCCGTGGGGGTGTGCCACAGGCGGCCGCAGAAATGATCGCAAACTCCGGCCTGACTCCGATGGTGATTCTGGTGTTATTGTTGGTGGCGCTGATAATACTGGGCTGTCTGATGGATTCGCTATCGATGATTCTGCTGGTAATACCCTTCTTCTGGCCGGTGATATCAGAACTGGACTTTGGTTTGGGAGAAGAAGAATTGAAAATCTGGTTTGGTATTTTAGCCCTGGTAGTGGTCGAGCTGGGGTTGATCACGCCACCGGTGGGAATGAATGTATTTGTCATCAGCTCCATGGCGAAAGACGTACCGATGCGGGATATTTTTATTGGTGTACTACCATTTTTCGGCGCCGAGCTAATCCGTATCTCCCTACTGGTAGCATTTCCGGTGATTACTTTATGGTTGCCCCGATTCCTTTCTGGTTGAGGCGATATGATGGGTCTTCGTTATAGTGTGTTGGGTGCAGGTGCGATCGGATCCGTATTTGGGGCGCGCCTACGGTTGGCAGGTAACGAGGTCGAGCTACTCAATCGTTCGCCTGAACATAGTCTCGCGATTAAACAAAAAGGCCTGCTCGCGCATATTGATGGAAAATCCCAGCGCATCGAAATATCGGCCTGTAATGTCGATCAGGCGAGTCCGGCCGATGTGGTGATCATTGCCACTAAAACTTACCATATCGACTCCGCATTAGAGCAATTACCAAAAAATCTTCAC
>JADFJT010000004.1 GCA_022566015.1 Pseudomonadota bacterium
AGTCGGTACCGGGTGATCGCTAATGGCGTTGTACATAGCAGTAAATTTAGTTTCGTATATCTTTATTTGATCGCCATACTCTTTTATCGCTTCGTCCTCGGTTAATCCGATCGTTCCTATAGGGGGGTGGCTAAATACTACTGTCGCGATATTTTTGTAATCCAGGTGCCGGTCGACCTGGTTATTATATAAGCGGTCAGCAAGCCGACGTCCGGCGGCAATAGCAACAGGCGTGAGTGGGGCGCGGCCGGTAACGTCGCCAAGCGCAAAAATATGGGGTTGATTGGTATTTTGCAATAAATCGGTATTAATATAACCCTGGTCATTCAGCTCGACACCAGAATTATCGAGCCGCAGTTTACTGTAGTCAGGGCGCCGTCCTATCGCATATAACACCTGGCCAAGGCCTGTCTGGGTGCCACCTTTAGTATCTTTGACCGTGAGGCTGCCATCATTCTGTTTCTCTATAGCGGTAATCTGAGTTTTAATTTTTAGCGTAATGCCCGCTTTCTGAAGTGCTTCGAACAGGATTGTCTTCACTAGCTTATCGAATGTACCCAATACATGTGATTTTCTCAGATACATGCTTACTTCGGTACCCAGGGAGTTGAGCACTCCGGCTAACTCAACAGCGACATACCCCGAGCCTACTATAGCGACACGATGCGGTTGGGATTCGAGCGCAAAAAAACCATCTGAAGTAATCGCATATTCGGAACCGGGTATATCCGGTATTCCGGGTTTGGTTCCGGTTGCAATAACAATGTGATTGGCCGAGTAGCGAATACCGTTTACTTCGATGCAGTGAGGATCGACAAAACTAGCCGTTCCCGTTATTTCAGCGATATTTGAATCCTTAAGATAACCGTGATACCAGTCATTGATTCCGGCGATATAGGCCTGGCGTTTTGCTACCAGATGACTCCAGTCGAATCCCTGTTTATCTACTTTGAAGCCGTAGCTTTTAGCGTCCTCGATCGCATGGGCTAAATTGGCGCCAAACCACATTATTTTTTTAGGAACACAACCGACATTGACACAAGTCCCTCCCATTAATCCATTTTCCACTAGCGCACATTGCTGGCCGTAACTGGCGGCTCGCTCCACCACTGAGAGTCCGCCGCTACCGGCACCGATCGCGATCAGGTCATAGTCATATTTGTTCATGCTGCATACCGTTTATCTGATTATCGGAATGTCAAGGCGTAAGCGCACTGTATCAGCTTTATGGCAGAAATTTAAGGAAGCTCTGCATAAGCCATTCGTGACCGAGCGGGGCACTGTAATTAGAAAGTGTAATTTTTATTTAGCTCACCTTTCCGATGACCTGGCCGGTGCGTTTTTATCGGTTTGCGGACAAAAATACGAATAGATTTATGGCCTGTCCGGGGGCATAATTTATGACTCAATAAAACTGGAAATTTTATGAAATTTTTAAGAAATCTGGTGACACATGCGGTCGTGCTTGTTATTGGTTTTATGCTTGGCATTTACTTTTTACCTATACTTACGGCACCCGAAGCACCCTCTATATCGGACATACAGACAACCGATCAAGTGCTTTATCGTGGCGCATTTAAAAAGGACTTGCCGGGAAGTGATTTCTTTCATTGGGGAGAAGGGGCGCTTTCTATTACTCCATCAGCGATTAATTTTATTGGTTCGATTGCGCCCGGACCCGATTATCAGCTCTACTTGACAGAAAAATTAATTGAATCCGAGCAGGCCTTTTTATTGGTCAAGGAGCAGTCCCTAAAGGTAGGGCCTGTCAAGACTTTCGATAACTTTATTGTTCCGATGTCTGATTCTACCGTGCTGGAGAAATACACCGCAGTTCTGATCTGGTGCGAAAGTTTTAGCAAATACATCACTGCAGCCAGCTATCGATAATTCGGATTTACCGCATAATCAGTGCCTCAGCCCCAAAGTACTCCGTCAATGAGAAATTTTAGTTGAGACAGGCCTGTTTTAACGCCCTACTTAATTTTTCGGTCCCCAGAGCATTTCATCCAGGGTTTTTGTTGGGTTTACTACAATTACTTTAAGACCCTCGAACCGAACCCCCTCCTGCTTTAGTAACCGGGACTGTTCCCGGTATGACTTTGATCCGGGTTCGAAGGCAAGAGTTCTATTTGACCGTACCACGCGAAACCAGGGCAGGGGTTGTAGGGAACGTCCCATCGCGCCACTCACCATACGTGAATAGCGAGGAAACCCGGCAATATTTGCGACTTCGCCATATGACATGACTTGCCCGGGAGGAATGCCGACCACGACCTTCCATACCAGGCGGTCAAATTTAATCTGAAAATTTGTCATGCGTGATCAGGAATTAGCCTTCTGTTGGATACGGGGCGACTTGCCGCCGCGCAAGCACTGGCCCTGAAAAATTCGAATTCAACTTTCTAAACTGTCACCCCCGAGGAAGCGGTTTTGCTGTGTGACCGATACCAGACGCCTGACTTCTGATACGGCGACACTGGTGGCCGGGAAATCCAGGTTTTGTCTCGCGCTCAATTCGTTGATCATATGATCGTAACGTTCTAAGGCCTCGGCATGATTTTTTTCCCATAATTTAAGGGCCTTGGTGGTATGACGTTTGTTATCCACCGAATGTAATACCAGCTCGGCTAAGTTGCGTTGATTGGCGTGTAAATCGTTACGCATATTGACGATTGCCAGGTGATTCCAGTGATCTCGCACAATTGTTTTTGATATTGAGTTTCGAATCCAGTGTAGTTGCAGTCGTTCGGACAGTGCATAAAAAAGTTTGGCTGTATTTTCGGTACTACTGTTTAGCTTGCTCTTAATTTCAATAATATCGAACGCCGATGCCAACATAGTTTTGTCGGCCAGTTCCTGCGCAAGCGCAGCGGGTAATTTGAATTTAAGAAACTGTTTTCGAGCAGCGGTATAATTCTTACGCGACTGTCCAATAATCGCACGGGAAATACCTTTTTTTAATACTTTGATATCACCCTGGTAGCGTTCGATTAAATGACTAACGTCAAATTTTGCACTTTTATTGCGCAACAACCAACTGATAGACCGCTCCAGTAAACCACTTACTTCTCTAAAGCACCGGTATCGGTAGTGTTCCTGCACCACATTATCTAACTTTTCGAGCGCGCGCCAGGTATCATTGAGTTCGAATATGTCTATACAAACGACATAAGCCTTGGCAATGTTCTCAATACTGGCACCTGTTTCCTCGCGAATTCGAAATCCAAATCCTATACCCACATTATTGGATATCATGTTACTTAACAGAGTTGCGATTATCTCCTTGCGTAAAGGGTGTTGTAATATCTCGTCGGTGTAGTGCTCTTGCAGTTTTTTCGGGAAATAATCCAGCAGTAACTGGTTGTAACATTCTTCCAATAATGCTGAAGAATTTAATAGCGCATTTTTGTAGGTTAATTTGCTATAAGACAAAAGTATCGATAGCTCGGGACGGGTTAAGCCCTTGTTGTGGGCTATACGTGCGATTATCTCTTCGTCGTCGGGCAGGTTTTCAAGCTTCCGGCTTAAAATTCCTTCGCGTTCCAGGTGGCGCATGAAACGGGCGTGTTGGTGCATATTTTCCGCTGCATGTTGCTCAATACAGTCGATAATTTGTGTCTGTCGATAATTATTGAGCAGGCAGTGTTCGGCTACTTCATCGGTCATTTCGAATAGCAAAGCATTGCGTGCCTTCCTGTTTAATCGACCTTCCTTGATCAGCCGAGACAATAAAATTTTGATGTTGACTTCATTGTCGGAACAGTCAACGCCAGCTGAATTATCGATCGAATCGGTATAGATCAGGCCGCCTGCCTGTGCATATTCTATTCGTCCTCGCTGCGTCACACCCAGATTACCGCCTTCCCCGATAGATTTGGCGCGCACCTGTTTGCCGTTAATGCGGATTTCGTCGTTGCTTTTGTCCGATACCGCGGCGTTGGTTTCATTTGAGGCCTTCACATAAGTGCCGATCCCGCCGTTCCAGATCAGGTCGACTCGAGCCTTTAACAGGTAAACAATTAACTCATTTGGTGTTAAATGAGTTTCCTTGCAGTCAATTAAAAGCTGCATTTCAGGCGTGAGGTCGATTCTTTTCGCTTTTCGAGCAAACACCCCCCCACCTTTACTGATTAGCGATTTCCTGTAGTCGGTCCAGCTGGAGCGACGCAGGCCGAATAGTCGCTGTCGTTCCTTGTATGATTTGTCGATATTAGGATTTGGGTCGATAAAGATATGCATATGATTAAATGCAGCCACTAACTGTATGCAGGGTGACAGCAGCATGCCGTTGCCAAATACATCTCCCGACATATCTCCGATTCCGACAATGCTAAAGGCTTCATTTTGAATGTCTTTACCGAGGCCGCGAAAATGCCTTTTTACAGATTCCCAGGTGCCGCGTGCTGTGATGCCCATTTTTTTGTGGTCGTAGCCTTGCGAACCACCCGAGGCGAATGCATCGTCGAGCCAAAAGTCATACTGTTTGGCGATTCTATTAGCCACATCTGAAAAAGCGGCGGTTCCCTTATCAGCCGCAACTACTAGATAGGGGTCGTCCTCATCGTAAATCGAAGTTTGACGTGGGTGACAAATTTCCTGGTTCACCAAATTATCCGTGAGTTCGAGCAGGGATTTGATATAGAGTGAATAACAGGCCTTTACTTCGCCATAAATCTCCGAAGGAGCAATTTTGGCAATTTGCTTGGTAATGAAACCACCCTTAGATCCGGCCGGGACTATGATCGCATTTTTGACCATTTGTGCCTTCATTAGCCCCAGTATTTCGGTACGGTAATCTTCCTTTCTGTCGGACCAGCGAATACCACCCCGGGCAACCTTACCACCGCGTAAATGAATGCCTTCAAATCTTGGGGAGTAAATAAATATTTCGAATCGAGGGCTGGGTCGGGGCATTTGTTCAATTCCAGGTGAATTGAACTTGAAGCTGAGCCGACCTTCATTTTCCTGTGGTTGAAAATAATTGGTGCGAACCGTACAGTCGATCAAGTTTACCAGGCGTTTGAAAATCAAATCGTGATCCAGTGACTCAATTTCATATAATTGTTCATTGATGCTTTCTATGATGGCTTTATACGAATTTCTGTCTGTTTTTTCAGGGTCAAATTTGTGTAAAAAACTCTTTACCAGTAAAAGGGAAATTTCTGGGTAGGTATTCAGGGTTTCGATGATGTATCCACGCCTGTGCGGGAATCTAATTTGCTGCAAATAGGCTGTATAGGCTCTCAATATCTGGATATTTCTTGATTTGATGCCGGCGCTGAAGAGCAAATTGTTAAATGCATCGTTCTCGCTTTTTTGATTCCATATACTTTCAAATAGCTCGCTGAAGTAACGAGGAACCTTTTCTCTGTCGATATCACAGATACTTTCGGCCCGATCAAGGGTGAAGTGATGAATCCAGAAAATTGTGCGCCCAAGCGTGATTCTATAAGGTCGCCCGACCAATACATTTAAGCCCATCGATTCCAGGATAGGCATAGACTGTGAAAGTGGAATAGAGTCTTTCAGCGTGTAAAGTTTAACCGAATAATTTTTCCCATGTTTTTCGATTTGCACCAGGCGAGCCTGAACCGGTTTATCCTGACCCATCGTGGAAAGCACATCGAGGTCGTACAATGCATCGCTAACGGCTAGCTCATTCTGGTAGGTGTTAGAGAAAGTGGCGTCGCTCACTTTGAGTTTAACTATCGCCGGCTGTATTCCAATATCCTTTTGAAGCTGTTGGTACCATTTTGACGCCATCATTATCTCCAGTTCGGGTCGAGAACCTGGTAAAACCTCCAGGTCAATGATAAGTGGCATGTAGTTTATTTGATTGTTCGCACAATAGCGCCAGATTCTTTTTTTGTAGTATCCAACCATCTATCTACCATGGGTAGCTTGCTACCAGCGGTTTAAAAAACCGATAATAGACAGAATGCGAACCAGGTAAACAGGCATGGTAATAAATTATCTTTCATCTAACTCGATTAAACGGTCTGTACAGTGGCTAGAATAAAGAAAGGCTGGAGCCAGAAAGATAGGGCGCGAAGCCCCGAAGATATAGGCAGCGCGATTAGTTTTAATATTTGGCAAATTAGCGGCCAGGGCGTACTCGACCTTGAAAACGAGGGGTTCCAAACCGATACGGCTTCGCAAAGGCTGGATGTGATAACCGAATACGTGGCTTATCTGGTCCAACTTGTGGACCGGTTCCTGTTCGAAGGCTTCGACCTGGACCGCCGTAAAGGCCTGATCACCGCAACAGGCTTACACCTGGCGAGCATCATGCAAGATAACCGTCAGGATACCGATGGGACTGGGGACTATACCACCGATTTTTTGAAGGTTTTGAATAGTCGTATTGGTGAGTATTCTAACTGTCAGCTAGACGAGAAAGAAGGCCCAAGTTTTGTCTTTCTGCGTTTATTGGGTGATCACGTTACCGCACAGATGGGGGAGAAAGATGCTAAATGGATTACAAGCTACGTCATCGATATCGTTGGGAAGAAAATGTATGACGATATTACTCGTGTTCTGCCTGGCTTGCTGGATCCAGCTAAACGAGAAATACCAGCGATTGACCGCTTACGAGGTAAAAATTTAGATCAGTAATTCAGGCGATATAAATGCAGGTCTTCGGTGGTAATATAAGTCAATGAAGCGGAGGTAT
The DNA here is from genome assembly GCA_022566015.1 of Pseudomonadota bacterium. GTDB lineage: Bacteria > Pseudomonadota > Gammaproteobacteria. The sequence continues at coordinate 6,677 of JADFJT010000004.1, forward strand.
CCCGATATAACACCACGATTATCGACTGACAAATTACGCCAGAAAATTCGGGATTATTATTTGGCGAACGAGAGTCGTGTCATTCAGGAACTGGTGGATGATTCGGGTATCTCAACTACTGAACGAAGTGCTATTAGCCAAAGAGCGACTAATTTAATCAAGACCGTGCGTCGAACGAGCTCACCGGGATTGATGGAAAATTTTCTCGCTGAATACGGCCTGACAAGCAGGGAAGGGATTGCATTGATGTGCCTGGCCGAAGCAATGCTACGCGTACCAGATGCGCAAACCATCGACGAATTGATCGAGGATAAGATATCGCCTGGAAATTGGGGTGAGCACCTGGGTCATTCTGATTCTCCGCTCGTTAATGCATCAACCTGGGCACTTATGCTAACAGGTAAAGTGATTGCGCCTGCCGACGAGAAAGGGTTAAGGATATCGCTTAAGGGACTAGTTAAGCGTCTTGGCGAACCCCTGGTACGTAACGCAGTCGCCCAGGCCATGAAAGAGTTAGGTCGGCATTTTGTACTGGGTACCAGTATCGAGAAAGCGAGCAAACGCGCCGGAGAACTAGAAGCAAAGGGTTACACCTATTCGTATGACATGCTCGGCGAAGCCGCCCGTACGGAAAGTGACGCCAGGCGATATCATCTGGCCTATTCCGATGCGATTAGCGCACTCGCACCCGCCTGTAAAAGTAAGGATATTCGAAACAATCCCGGAATATCGGTAAAATTATCTGCTCTACATTCTCGTTACGAAATAAGTCAATACGAACGAGTGATGACCGAATTGGTGGCGCGTACGAGCTCGCTCGCAGTACTCGCACGCTCAGCCAATATGGGGTTCAACATCGATGCTGAGGAGGCTGATCGGCTCGATATTTCACTCGATGTAATTGAAAGTGTACTCAGTGATCCGAGCTTAAAAAACTGGCATGGATTTGGTGTAGTAGTTCAGGCGTATGGGCGTCGCGCAATTTTGGTTATCGACTGGTTGTATCGGCTTGCGGCTCGCCTCGATCGAAAAATTATGGTGCGGCTTGTGAAAGGAGCTTACTGGGATACAGAAATTAAACGTGCCCAGGTTCTGGGACTGGCTGATTATCCAGTCTTCACGCGCAAGGTGAATACCGATGTATCTTATCTGGCTTGCGCCAGGAAACTGCTCGCAATGAGCGATCGTATCTATGCGCAATTCGCTACCCACAATGCGCATTCGGTGGCGGCAATCCTGGAGCTAGCGCAAGGCGAGGATAATTTCGAGTTCCAGCGCCTGCATGGTATGGGAGAATCATTGCACGACTTCGTGGTTCGTGAGCACAAAACCAGATGTCGAATATACGCGCCGGTTGGCGAACACGAAGACTTACTGGCCTATCTGGTACGTCGCCTGCTGGAAAACGGGGCGAATAGTTCCTTCGTCAATCAAATCGTCGATACCAGTATCGACCCTGAAGAAATTGCTCGCGACCCCTTTGAGCAGGTGTCCACTTTTGGTCAGGCTATAAGCAACCCTAATATACCCCTGCCATCGACAATTTATGGCGATCGACGTCGTAATTCGACCGGTTGGGATATCACCGATCTGAACACAATCAAACAAATAGAGCAGCACAGAAACGCGTTTAAAAACCGAGTCTGGAATGCAGGGCCTATGATAGCTTCTAAATTTCGAGGCGATGGCACGATAGAAGTCTATAACCCGGCTAATAATGACGATCTGGTTGGGCGTGTAAACGAATCTTCTGAAGTAGATATAGAGACCGCTATTCAGCAGGCGCTCGAGGGTATTGGCAGCTGGTCGCAAATGCCTGTAAGCGAGCGGGCAACCTGTCTGAACCGTGTCGCGGACCTGTATGAAGCCAATGCTGGAGAATTATTTGCTCTCGCTGCGCGCGAAGCGGGTAAAACCTGGTTAGACGCGGTTGGCGAGATTCGTGAGGCCGTCGACTTTGCGCTTTATTATGCCGCGGAAGCGAAACGTATCGGTGATTCTGGTGACGCGCGAGGGGTGATCGTTTGCATCTCTCCGTGGAACTTCCCGCTCGCCATATTCAGCGGCCAGGTCCTTGCTGCACTGGCAGCAGGCAATTGTGTCATCGCTAAACCCGCAGAGCAAACTAGCTTGATCGCTACGCGGGCTGTTGAGTTGATGCACGAAGCTGGCATTCCCAGGTCGGCGATTCAATTATTGCCAGGTACCGGGGCCAGCGTAGGAGTTGCACTGACGTCCGACCCCCGTATTGCCGGTGTCTGTTTTACCGGGTCAACCCCTACTGCGCTACACATCAACCGAAATATGGCGAAGCAAATGGCTCCCGATGCACCCTTGATTGCTGAAACGGGGGGTCTGAATGCGATGGTGGTCGATTCAAGTGCATTACCCGAGCAGGTAGTAAGCGATGTATTAGCCTCTGCATTTCAAACTGCAGGTCAGCGTTGTTCAGCCTTACGTATGCTCTATTTGCAAAAGGATATCGCCGATAAAATACTGGAAATGCTGTTTGGAGCGATGGATGAACTTAAAGTTGGAGATCCATGGCTACTAGATACCGATATAGGGCCAGTTATCGATTCGGCAGCGAAAACCAAAATTGAAAATCATTGCCAGGCTATGGCTGATGACGGGCGTATGCTTAAGCAAATTAAAGTTCCAGATACTGGACTGTTTGTTGCACCCAGCGTGATCAGGCTTGATGGAATAGAGCAATTACAGGAAGAAATATTTGGTCCAGTCCTGCACGTGGCAAGCTTCGAAGCGGATGAAATCGACTCGGTAATTAACGCCATCAATGCAAAGGGTTTTGGTCTCACTTTTGGCATTCATACCCGTATCGACAACAGAGTCGAACGAATGGTAGAGCGAATCAGGGCTGGTAATATTTATGTCAACCGCAATCAGATCGGTGCGGTGGTGGGTACCCAGCCATTTGGTGGTGAAGGACTTTCAGGTACCGGTCCAAAAGCGGGTGGACCGTCTTACCTGACACGTTTCCGCAAATTTCCCTGCGAGACGATGGCATTCGAGTCATCGAAAATAGTTGAGGCGCATCAACTACAGCCCGTAATCGATCGCCTGGGCGCTGCCTATCGGGACAAATTACTAAAACCTGGCGTAGCGATAGCTGAAATTATTGAAACACTGGGCCTGGAGCTTAAGATTGAAAAACCATTTTATTTTGAAGATTTGCCCGGCCCCACTGGAGAAATTAATCGCCTGTCCTATCATCCGCGTGGTGTGATCATATGCCTGGGGCCAACCAGGTCATTTGCATTAGCGCAGGCTATAGCCGCACTTTCGCAAGGCAATGCGGTCGTTATCGTTTGCAATGGAAAGGAACCTCTACTGGATGAATTTGGCAGATTCGATCTTCCAGTAGCCTGTGTCGAGGGCTATCTCGATGGCGCGGCTCTGGGTCAATTGACCGGATTTGACGCAGTGATGAGTCAGGCCGACCTGGGCACATTGAGGATTTATCGCCTGGCTTTATCTAACCGAGAAGGGGTATTGATACCGTTGATTACCGAAATCGAAAGACCACAGCAGCTAGTGGTTGAACGCCATCTATGTATCGATACTACTGCAGCAGGCGGTAATGCGAGTCTGATTGCTGCTAGCTAGAATTCTGCGCTGATCAGTAGAGGCGTCTCGTCTTGTGTTCAGGGTGACTGGCGAGTTAAAGTATAAGCGTTTGAAATATTTCACACCCTGAAGCAGTAATCCTGCTGGTACATACCTGAATAATGAATGCCACTTTCCTTCATGCGCCAGATAACTACTACCTCAAGTGGTGGCGAAGACTGGCGCCTTTCCCGGGGGGAGCCAGGCTATTCAGTCTGCTTCTTGGCTGGATGGTTCCCTATAGCGCTAGCATCGGTCCGCTGGTAGAAACTCTGGAGTCGGGAAAGGTTCGAGTTTCTTTACGAGATCGGAGGAAGCTACGAAATCACTTAAAATCTATCCATGCCATTGCGTTGATCAACCTGGGCGAAATAGCCACGGGCCTGGCTGTTATGACGAGCCTTCCAGACAATATGCGCGGCATCGTGCTCGGCCTGCAGGCTGAATATCTCAAAAAAGCCCGCGGCAAGTTGGTCGCTAGCGTCTGCCTTGAATTACCCGAAGAAATTGAGGACAACACCGCATTCGAGGTTAGCGCCGAGATTATCGACGAGGCTGGGGAAGTCGTTGCAATCGTGCGCGCAAACTGGTTGCTGGGGTATAAGCAGTAAGTATGACTGGCAAAAAAATCTCGTCACCGGCCCAAAAATTCATTCAGAAGTTAGGTATCCAGTATCCTGTCATCGGTGGACCGATGTATCCCTGTAGTAATCCAGAACTGGTAGCAGCAGTCTCGGCAGCCGGTGGTCTTGGGGTGATGCAACCGATTTCCCTAACCTATGTCCATGGTCATGATTTTCGTGAAGGCATCCGATTAATGCGTAAGCTGACTGATAAGCCGATCGGCATGAATGCGCTGATCGAAAAATCTTCCAGAAGATACCAGCGGCGCATGTCCGAATGGATCGATATAGCAATCGAGGAAGGCATCCGATTCTTCGTCACTTCACTGGGTAAACCCGACTGGGTAGCCAGGCGTGTACACGCCGTTAATGGGCTGGTTTATCACGATGTTACCGAGATGAAATGGGCGAAAATTGGACTCGACAATGGTGCTGATGGATTGATTTGTGTGAATAATCGCGCGGGCGGGCATGCGGGACCGAAGGGAATTCAGCAGTTATACGATGAGTTGCAGAGCCTCGATGTTCCACTCGTTTGCGCGGGCGGCATCGGCGATTCAAATGGATATCACCAGGCTTTAAATATTGGATATGCAGCTTGTCAGTTGGGCACCCGCTTTATTGCTAGTCGGGAATGTTTGGCGAGTAAAGTATACAAACAGGCAATACTAGATGCGGAGGAAGCGGACATCGTGCTGTCAGAGCGCATTACAGGTATCCCGGTTTCGGTGATCAACACCGATTACATCAAGCGCAGCGGTTTAAAATCTGGCTGGCTAGCCCGGTGGATGTTATCCGGCAACCGCACCAAACACTGGATGCGTACCATTTATGCTTTGAAGGCGATCTGGCAATTAAAAAAATCGTCGCTGGACGAAAGTGGAAACAGGGATTTTTGGCAGGCGGGTAAAAGTGTTGCCGGAATCGATTCGATACATTCTTGCGAAAGCATCATACAGGACCTGGTTCATTCCCAGGAATCTCATTCAATATGAAATCTACTCTTATTTATGTTCACGACCCGATGTGTAGCTGGTGTTGGGGATTTTCTGAAGTTTATCGGCAACTCGTCGAAAAATTGCCTCCAGGGTTAAAAGTAGAACGTTTGGTCGGGGGGCTTGCTGCTGATTCAAACGTTGCCATGCCCGAACAGATGCAGATGATGTTACAGCAAACCTGGCAGCGAATTGAGCAAATGATCCCTGGGGTAAATTTCAATTTCGATTTCTGGTCGCTCAACCAGCCACGACGTTCGACTTATCCAGCCTGCCGGGCAGTAATTGCAGCGAGGGAACAGGGTGATGAATACGATTTGGCGATGACCCAACAGATACAACTCGCTTATTATCAACAGGCCAGAAATCCATCAGACGATGAAACATTGATCGAGTTAGCAGCAGAGATTGGCCTCGATACGCCTCGGTTTTCTACCCAGTTAGTGGCGTCGCACACCCATCAACAACTGTTGGCAGAAATCGAACGAGCAAGATCAATCGGAATCGATAGTTTCCCCAGCCTGGTACTTGAACAGGAAGGTCATTATCATCAAATACTGACTAACTATACTGAAGTTGGTCCTATACTGGATCAAATTGAGTTAACCCACCTCTAAAGAAGAGCGGCTTTAATCTCCTCGACTTCAATAATTCCACCACTGATGTGGATTTCCTCGATACTGTCGCGCATACCCAATCGATCCAGGGCTGATACATTTTCCTGGTCCACAGAAGCCAGTGGATGGCTGGTGCCCAATACGGTTTGTATTAGTGCAACCTGCACTATGTCGGTGTAATCCGCTACTCCATCTGAACATTGTCTGCTGAACTGAGTCCCCGGTAGAGGGCCGAGTTGGCGACCTGGATAATCCGAGCAGATAATGCCGCGTCGGTTTCGATGATCTGTGCGACGTCGGTAATTGAAGCGTCATCATCGTCGACAGTTTCCCGCACCTTAATCGCCACTTCAGGCAATGTAGGCAGCGGAAGACGATCATTTTCTAGATCATCCAGTATGGATTCGGCGGTTATACTCATCAATTATCGTCGGTTTATAGCTACGAATAATACGAGTATAGATGCCGTTTAAGAATTCACACTGAAGAATTAGTCACTGGGAATAGAATAGGGTAATTCAAGCAGCGAAAGAGATATGTCGGACTGATTTAATAGGCGTAATTGATTAGTTTGAGCCTTTTTGATCTGCGCAATAAACAGGCAGGTACATATACCCTGCTTGTCCATGACTGCGTCTACTATCTTGCCACTGCCATCGGCGGTTGTTGATCCACTTAGGCAAATTTCATCGCCTGGCGCTGGACACCGCTCGGTGGAAAAATTGGCCAGAAACAGTCGGCGTTTCAATTTACCCAGATATTGCATGCGAGCCACTATTTCCTGTCCGGGATAACATCCTTTTGTAAAACTAACGCCGCCGAGCAAATCGAGATTCGACATTTGCAGCACAAATTCTTCGGAGGTTTCAGGGTAGATCACCGGCATCCCACTTTTTATTTCCGACAGGCGCCAGGCATCGAAGCTGGAAACAGATAATAGTTGAGAAAACGTTTCCCACTGGGATTTGGCCTGATCGAGAGTAAGGTACAAAAATAGATATCTGCTCTGTTGCCCAAGATTATCAAGCCTCAGTGATATCAGGTTATCGTCCTGATACACTTCGCCCGTTTTCTGACCCAATAGCAGGTGTTGGTTTAAGTCGGGAATGTCGAACTGAATAGCGAATCGAGCGAAGTGAGCAGACGCATCGGCGAGGGTCACTTTAGACTGAATCACGAACATCTGTAAGCGCTGTAACAGGGATTGTACCAGCGTATGTGGTGTAATCAGGATATAACCATTGGATATACGAACGATTCGAAATATGGCCAGCATCCGGCCTTTAGGTGTCGAGTAAGCGCTTAACTGGTGGTGCGACTCGTCAATATGATTGATATCATTACTCAATTGATTTTGCAAAAAATCCTCTGCATCATCACCGGTAACCAGTATCAGCCCCAGGCCGCTGGCGTCGCAGATGAAGTTGTCTGCTACCAGATTGCTGGATTTGGATTTAACAAACGCCTGCCAGTCTTCCACTGTTTTTATCCTGTTGTTGATGTATCGCCCAGTCTATATGTTCCTGGATCAAGTTATTGTGGGTCGAATATTTAGTCTTGAGTGTTTCTAGTATAATTGGGTCGTAATCCGCGTTTCCAAGCGCGACGACTATATTTCTGATCCAGCTTTGATATCCAATACGCCGTATCGCCGACCCGAGTGTTTTTTGTTCAAATTCCTGTTCCGTCCATGCAAAGCAATCCAGTAATGAAATTTTATCGAGTCCATGCCGAGGTTGAAAATCGAATTCCCGGGTCAATTTGGCAAATCGATTCCAGGGACAAAATAGCTGGCAGTCATCACACCCATAGATGCGGTTGCCAATAGCAGCGCGTAGTTCAATTGGAATAGCCGATTTATGCTCTATGGTTAAATAGGAAATGCAGCGACGCGCATCCACGACGTAAGGGGCAACTATAGCCTGGGTTGGACACACATCCATACAGGTAGTACAGCTACCGCAATGGTTCTCGGTGGGCCTGTCGATTTCGAGTGCCAGGTCGGTATATATTTCGCCGAGAAAAAACCACGATCCATGGTCACGATGTAAAATATTACTGTGTTTACCTTGCCAGCCCAGGCCCGCTTTCGCTGCCAATGCTTTTTCCAGTACCGGGGCGCTATCGGTAAAAACACGATAACCCAAATTGCCAACCAGGTTCGAAATACTGCTCGCATATCGCTGGAGGCGCTTGCGCATTAATTTGTGATAATCTCGACCCAGCGCGTACCGGGAAACATAGGCCAAATGATTGTGTTGCAATAACTTTTCGGGCCAGTCACCCTCGTCAATCATGTAATCGAGTCGAACGCAGATCACCGATAGCGTATTGGGTATCATTTGCTCCGGGTGCAGGCGCTTATCGACATTGCGTGCCATGTAAGCCATTTCACCATGATAGTTTTTCGCAATCCATTTTTTGTAATGACTGTGGTGCTGGTCAAGTTTGGTGTCGGTGATGCCAACTTTTTGAAACCCCAGATCTTCACCCAGGTGTTTTATTTTCTGGGTTAAGGTCGCCGACAAATTTGTGTTCACAATTCAATGACTCGGAGATAAATAGAGTTTAAAGGGCAACTGGAATTATCACCATAAAAAAACAGGCGTGCCGGGTGCATCTTTTAAAACCACTGGTACAATACCGTATTTTTACTCAAACCTAAAATGTCTATCTATCTGGCGATTGCTATTGGAGGTTCCTGCGGCGCGATTTCACGTTACTGGATGTCGAATGCGACCTATTCCTGGCTTGGTAATAACTTTCCTTACGGTACCTTGACGGTCAATATGGTCGGATCGATGTTGATGGGGTTTTTAACCATAGTACTGGTACAACGCTTTGACGTAAGCGAGGCAGTTCGGCTTGGTTTGATCGTAGGCTTCCTGGGGTCTTTTACTACTTTCTCGACCTTTGCACTGGATACCATCCACTGGTATGAAAGTGGTGCAGTGATCAAAAGTTTAATCTATGTGCTCGTCAGTGTGGTTTCATGCGTACTCGGTGCCTGGGCGGGCCTGATCAGCGCTAAACAGTTATTTCTGAGATAAACCAGCCCACGAGTCGCCCTTCAATGCTATTCATCAACTCGACGATCACCACTATATTATGCTGATGGAGTTTCAATGTTAGATCGGAAACAATTACGTACAGACCTCGATTCAATTGTCGAAAAATTGCGTACCAAAAATTTTGAGTTTGATACCAGCCTGTTCAACCAGCTGGAAGATCAGAGGAAGTCACTGCAAATTCAGACTCAGAATTTACAAAATAAAAAGAATCTTCAATCCAAAGCGATAGGGAAGGCCAAAGGGAAGGGTGATGATATACAGTCTTTACTGGATTCGGTATCCGACCTTGCCAGTCAGTTAAAGGTGGCGGAGATCGATTTGAACGCTTTGCAAAACAGTCTCGATGATCTGCTACTTGGGGTGCCAAATATCCCGCACGAATCGGTACCCGATGGCGATACAGAAGACGATAATCTGATCGTTCTTATCTGGGGTGATAAACCAGAATTCGATTTCCAGGTACAGGATCATATTGATCTGGGCCGCCATCATAATGGGCTCGACTTCGAAATAGCTGCCAGAATATCGGGCTCTCGTTTTGTCACTATGACGGGGCCGTTGGCTACTATGCATCGTGCACTCATTCAGTTTATGATTAATTATCATAGCCAGCATCATGGTTATACAGAAACCTATGTCCCTTACCTGGTGAATGAGGCAGCATTGATTGGTACAGGGCAATTACCCAGGTTCAAAGAAGATTTATTTCATATCGACTCGAAGAATCACAACCTGTATTTAATCCCCACCGCTGAAGTTCCGGTGACTAATCTGGTAGCCGATTCTATCCTTGATGCGGGACAGCTGCCGATCAAGTATGTGGCCCATACCCCGTGTTTTCGGGCGGAAGCAGGCTCCTACGGGCGCGATACTCGAGGTATGATTCGACAGCATCAGTTTGAAAAGGTTGAGCTGGTACAAATTGTAAAACCAGATGAGTCGATGCAGGCACTGGAGGACCTCACCGGACATGCCGAGAAAATTTTACAATTACTCAGACTTCCCTATCGAAAGGTAATATTGTGTGGTGGAGATTTGGGTTTTGCTTCAACCAAGACATACGATCTCGAGGTGTGGTTGCCCGGGCAGGATGCCTACCGGGAAATTTCGTCCTGTAGTAATATGCTCGACTTTCAGGCCAGGCGCATGAAGGCACGGTGGCGCAACCCCGACACGGGCAAGCCAGAACTGGTGCATACCCTCAATGGTTCCGGCCTGGCAATAGGGCGCACCTTGATTGCGATAATGGAAAATTATCAACGCAAGGATGGCAGTATCGACATACCCGACATTTTGCATCCGTTTATGAATGGGATCACGAAAATTCAATCTTAAGAGTCTATACTCGGAACAACGAGGGATCTGGATTAGGGAAAATTATGAAGCTGTTGTGGATATTCCTGTTAGCGGTACTGGTCATCAGTATATTGCTGCCTTTCACGCTGCTAAAGGACGATGGTGGAAACACGTTGCTTAAATTTTCAGACTTAAAGTGGCCGGACTGGAGTCAGGCAACGAAAATATTACCGCCTGTGGTCGATTTCCCGGACCCAGAAACCGGTAGTGTCGCTACTATTTATCAATGGGTCGACACTGAGGGTAACATGCAATTTAGCAACAGCTTGCCCCCAGTGGGCACCGAATTTACCATTAAGAGTTACGATTCAAATTTGAATGTTATTCAGTCCGTTAATGTCGAATCCAGGGAAGCAGCCCCCGCATTAACAGAAGCCGCGGACTCCAAAGAAGAAATCCCCACAGACGAAGACCTGGGTAGTCCTTACTCGATAGACGGTATTAAAAAGCTGTTTGAAGATGCCAATAACATTGAAAAATTATTAAACCAGAGACTAAAAAACCAGGAGGCCATACTCGGCCAGTAAGTGGAGACTATGAAATTTAATATACCCATTTTTATAATATTGAGCTTTGTCGCTATTGGCGTAGCCGCTGCGGGAAAATCAGCCTATCTTAATCCAGCTATCATCATGGAACAGTCACCACAGGCCATAGCCGCTTCAAAGGAGCTCGAAGACGAGTTTATGCAACGTGAACTAAATTTACGTATCGAAGCGACCAGCATCAAGCAGCTAGAAGAAAATTATCGCAAAGACAATGCGATTATGAGCGCTGAACAGAAAAAGAAAACCGAAGAAACGATTATCCAGAAAAAACGCAAATTCCAGTTTGATCAGCAGTCTATTAGAGAAGACTTACAGATTCGCCGCCAGCAACTGATCAAGAAGTTACAGCAAACAATTTCAGCCGTCATTCGCGATTATGGCAAAGCGAATGGATATGACTTCATTTTTACCGAGGGAGTCGCTTACGCAAGTGACAGCGTTAATATAACGGACGAAATTTTAAAGGAACTAGCCCAATAATTATTAATGTATGGGTCGAAGTCACACCCTGACTTCGACCCATATAATTCAGGTTTCTTTTACCTGGGAATCCGAAACTGTTTGATCATTTTTTTGATCGGCCGGGGGAGACAATTCTTGCTTCGTTGGCTCGCTCGGTTTAGCCACAGTCGCTTCACTACTTTGGATAGCGGGAGTACCCTCGATAGAGGTCTTTTCCACCGGCGTTTCCGATTTTACAGTCGTTACTGGTTCTGGCCTGTCATTTCGGTTTCCATCAACATCGATAATTTGGCTAGTAGGTGCGTCATCAGTAGCATTTCCGGTCGAAGTACTTTTTTGATCGACCTTCTTTTCCATCGATTTTGAATCTCTGGACTCTTCATGGAATGTCGATCGATCACTGGACTCAGTTGAATTTGAAGTTTTTTGCGCCACGTTATCGGTTTTCGGTGTATCGGCTTGCTTATTGCTGGGACGGTTACCCCGATTGGCCGAACGACTACCGCGTGGTCGTTGAGGACGTTTTTGCCTTGGTGGGCGAGATTCGGATTTTTCAGCCTTATTGACGGAAGCTTCCTCACTGCCACCTTCCTTTGGTTTGGCTCCTGGTTTTGCGGGTCTGGCGGTATCTGTATTACTCTTAGCACTCGCATTATTGCGATTACGATTTTGGTTTCCTCGATATCTGCCACGGCGAGATCGATTCCTGCTCTCGTTGGTTCGATTTTCCGATTTGGCCTGATGCTCCTGTTGCTTTTCACCCTCACCTTCGTCGAACAAAGCCACGAATATTCGTTTCAATATTCCTGGTTTAGTTTGGCCTTGTCGCTCTGCTTTGGCAACAGGTTTGGGTGCGGGTGGATCGATTCGTTGTACCGCTGCAGTTTCACCCGGAGTAGTATTGCTACTGGAAATCTCCACCAGATTAACAGGCATTTCTTCGGTGGTTAATTCATAAGATTTTTTATAGTTCGACTCATGTCGATGGGTATCGTTATCCTTGACTCGTTCGATCTCGAAATGAGGCGTTTCCAGCTTGGGGTCTGGGATGATAATCAGATGAACCCCACAACGTTGCTCAATACCTGCTATTTTATCGCGTTTCTCGTTGAGTAAATAGGTGGCACATTCAACCGGCATCTTGGCCAGAATCTTCCCGGTATTATCTTTTAACGCTTCTTCTTCGAGTAAACGTAAAACAGCCAGCGACAGGGGTTCAATATCACGGATAGTACCCTGACCACTGCAGCGTGGACATACGATCTGGCTGGCCTCGCCAAGTGAAGGGCGTAAACGCTGCCGAGACATTTCAAGTAACCCAAATCGGGAAATGCGCCCTATTTGAACCCTGGCTCGATCATCGTATACCGCGTTACGTAATCTGGTTTCGACTTCGCGCTGATTCTTGTTTTGCATCATATCAATAAAGTCAATGACGATCAGTCCACCGAGGTCGCGAATTCTAAGTTGACGGGCAATTTCGTCCGCTGCTTCCAGGTTAGTCATTTTGGCCGTTTCTTCAATATCGCTACCGCGCGTCGCACGCGCAGAATTAACATCGATCGATATCATTGCTTCGGTATGATCGATTACGATCGCACCCCCTGAGGGCAGGGTTACTTCCCGAGAAAATGCGGATTCGATCTGACTCTCGATTTGAAAACGATTGAAGAGGGGTAGCTTTTCGTCGAACTTCTTAAGCTTACTCAGGATATTCGGCATGACCATGGACATGAAATCGTGCGCCTGGTCGTATGCCTCCTGGGAATCAATCAGAATTTCACCAATATCCGCTCGATAGTGATCGCGTAACGCGCGTACCACGATATCCGATTCTTGATAAATCAGAAAGGGGGCCTTTTTTTCACCCGCTGCTTTTTCAATTGCAACCCAAACCTGGTTCAAATAATCCAGATCCCACTGCATCTCCTCGGTGGACCTACCTACGCCAGCAGTGCGTACAATAACACCCATGCCCTTAGGCATATTGAGTTCAGATAATACTTTCTTGAGCTGGTCACGATCTTCCCCCTCGATGCGGCGAGATACTCCACCAGCGCGTGGATTTTGCGGCATCGCTACCAGGAATCGCCCCGCGAGGCTAATAAAACTGGTTAGCGCAGCGCCCTTGGTGCCACGTTCTTCTTTTTCGATCTGGACTATGATTTCCTGATCGACTTTAATCGCATCTTTTATGCTTACCTTGCCACCATCCGTTTTAGAATCGGACTGGTAATATTCTTTGGAAATTTCCTTGAAGGGCAAGAAACCGTGGCGTTCTGCTCCGTAATTTACGAATGCAGCTTCCAGACTGGGTTCTATGCGAGTAATTATTGCTTTATAAATATTGGATTTTTTTTGCTCCCGAAAGGGGACTTCGATATCGAGATCGTAAAGACGCTGGCCATCGACCATGGCCACCCGAAGCTCTTCCACTTGAGTGGCATTGATTAAAATACGTTTCATGCGTGATTCTGCCTTGAAGTAAAGGCCCAGTACTTATTGTCTTTTGCTGTTCTGATTTATTTATCGAAAGTATTAACACCGGCACTGGATTACATTGAAACGGTCTGTCTAGACCATTAATCAGTGCGAAGTTTTTGATCAGAAAATAGCTATAAATTAGACTGTACATGAGCCTGAGTCATTGAAAGTTGCCCTGGATTAAACCACTGTTTGTAGTGATTCAAAGGGCTAATATTATTAGAAAACAATGGTTTAGGTAAACTGCTCTCTATAAAAAACCGTCTTGGTAGTGACTTGTCTGTTAATTCAACAGTACAATGCTACGCACAGGAATATACCATACTTTGCCGAAACTGCCATCATTTGAATACAAATACCTCGAAAAAAACTGACGTTAGTTTTATCCTGATTAACCAGGCTCAGGTGGGTCAAAGGCTGGACAATCTGCTATTTAAGAAACTAAAACGGGTTCCTAAAACATGGGTTTACCGGATCATTCGAAAGGGTGAAGTTCGAGTCAATAAAAAGCGTATCAAGCCCGATTACAAATTGAAGATTGGTGATCAGATCAGAATTCCTCCGCTTCGTTTCGAGCCGGATTCAGATCAGGATGCTGAAGTTTTTATTCCGCCCGAGCTGATCGCAGGTGTCGAAAAATCGGTGCTGTATGAAAATGCACATATCATGGTGATCAACAAGCCGGCAGGTTTGGCTGTACATTCTGGTTCAGGGGTTCGTTTTGGGGTGATCGATATTATGCGGCGCATCCGACCCGATACAGAAATCGAATTAGTGCATCGGCTCGACCGGGATACCAGTGGTTGCCTGCTGCTGGCTAAACATAGACAGTCGCTTTTGTCGATGCAACGAAGTATTCAGGATAATTCTATTTCCAAGTTATACCTGGCAGTGGTAAAAGGACAGTGGCCGCAAGCAAAGCGGGACGTATCACACTCTTTATCAAAGCGGACAATGCCCAATGGAGAGCGCCGAGTTTACGCCGAACCCCGAGGTCAAAAAGCCCTGACGCGGATACTGGAGATAGAAGGTGGCGATGATTACAGCGTTTTGACTATCCGTCTGATGACCGGCCGTACGCACCAAATTCGTGTTCACTGTCAGGTCGAGGGTCACGAGATAGCAGGCGACAATAAGTATGGAGATGAACGGTTTAATAAATTAATGCGGGGTAGAAAAATTAAAAGACTGATGCTTCATGCCGCCAGTCTCGAAATACCCTATTCGAAATATAGCCGAAAGATAGTTGTGAATGCAAAATTGCCCATAGAGTTTCAAAGGCTGACAGCATTTGATGTCTAAATATTATGAACTGGTCATTTTTGACTGGGATGGTACGCTCGTCGATTCTCAGGCACAGATAGTCCAGTGCATGCGTGAGGCTTTTATGAGCCTGGATTTAGAACCTCCAAATGAATCGGCAATTCGACACATCGTGGGGCTGAGCCTTGATATTGCAGTCGCTCGGCTCATGCCAGACCTGGATAAGACGATGCAAATTGCGGTGGCTAATGTTTACCGAGATATTGCCTTTGCGCATAGCAATCACTCCAGCTTTCCTTTTTACGGCGTCAAAATCAGCCTGAAGTACTTACGCCAGTGTAGCTTATATCTTGCAATCGCTACCGGTAAGGGGCGCAGGGGATTAGACGCAGCTTTGAAGGGAAGTGGCCTTAGCAGCTTTTTTGATATCACCCGATGTGCTGACGAAACCCTGTCAAAGCCTGACCCGATGATGCTGGAGGAAATTTTGGCCGATCTCGATATCAATGTTGAAAAAGCGATTATGGTTGGAGATACCAGTTATGATATTGAGATGGCCAAAAATATTGGTATGGACTCGATCGCGGTGACTTATGGCATGCACGATGAGGTGCAGCTTAATCTATGCCAACCCAATTACTTAATCCACGATATTACCGAAATCCAGAATTTAATTATCAGGAATCCACATGTTTAAATCAAAAAATCACTCCGACGATTCACACGATAGCGGCTCTGGCGATAGCTACGAGGCGATAGTTCAAAAATTGGCATTTGCTGCCATTAACGAGCAGCGACGAACTCGGCGGTGGAGAATTTTCTTCCTCGCGCTGTTCTTCCTCTATTTGACTGTATTGCTGTTTATACTGCTAGGAAATGGCGAGCAGAAATTTGTCAGTGGCGGTGATAGTGCGGATGGCAAGCATACTGCACTGGTAAAGATACCAGGCATTATTGCCAGCGGAAATAAAGCCGGCGCCGACAATGTAATCAAAGGTCTGGAGTCAGCATTTGCACACAAGGATACGGTTGCGGTGATTCTGGAAATCAATTCCCCTGGCGGATCCCCAGTTCAGGCTGCCTATATTTATGACGAAATCCGGCGCCTCAAAAATAAGCATGAAACTATCCCTGTCTATGCTGTGATATCGGATATAGCCGCTTCTGGAGGATATTTTGTTGCCGCAGCGGCGGACAAAATTTATGTAAATAAGTCAAGTCTGATAGGATCGATTGGCGTACGCATGGATAATTTCGGGTTTGTCGAATTAATGGAAAAACTGGGTATCGAACGGCGATTGTTGACCGCTGGTAAAAACAAGGGCCTGTTCGACCCATTTCTCCCTGAGGACAGGGATCAAAAGGCGCATCTCCAACAGATGCTTAACGAGGTTCACCAACATTTTATCGAGGCCGTTAAAAATGGGCGTGGCGATCGGCTGGCAATAAGCGAGGATATTTTCAGCGGTTTGATCTGGACTGGTGAGAAGGCTTTGGAACTCGGTTTGGTAGACGCTTACGGAAGCACTAAAAGTGTTGCCCGAGAAGTCGTTAAGCAAGAGGCAATTATCGACTTTACTCCCAGAGGCAGATTAATTGATCAAGTTCTGGATCGACTTGGTATGCTCTTCAGCAACCAGATTCAATCCTGGCTGGAATCTAGTATCAGCTAGTGGTAAATAAATCTTAAAATTTATCCAAACTTACTACACTCAAGATGAAGGTAATTTAACCACGAGTAATAAACGTCCGATATATTTATTGGCAGGCAGCCGAGATTCGATGCTAATTTAAACCTTTACGCTTTGGTGAGGGCACGTACCTGTGAAAATATGGCCCAGGCCAGGCGAGTGCCCGGGGCAGAAAGTTTTTTACCGTGGGCCTGTTTTCGATGCTGGAAGCGATGATGGATCAACCATTGGTGCAGTTGCTGGACGAGCTACCATTTTCGAAAGAACTAAAAATGGCTTTGCTCGAAATGGGTGGCATACATGGGCAGGCATTAAGCTGTGTGATAGCAATAGAGCAGAATAATATCGAAAATATCCACTTTCTGGATATGGATCTAGCAGAATTGTCGTCGGTCTATCTGGACGCCTTGATCTGGTCCGATCAGCAATCGAAGGCCATGGCACTTTAATTAATCTGATCTGGTGATATTTTGCCTGAAAGGGCTATACGACTGACACGCCTGCGTTTTCCAGCATGGTGATCAACCGAATCAACGGCAGGCCGACCAATGCAGTCGGATCATCCCCGTGCATTTTACTGAATAAACAGGCGGCGTAGCCTTCCGACTTGATGCTACCTGCGCACTGGTAGGGTTGTTCTACTCGCAGATAATTTGATAACTGAAGGTCGCTCAAATGGCGAAATTCGACCGAATATTGAATGTCGTCGACTTGCTTGATTCCTTCGGCTGCATGCAATACACATACCCCGGTATGAAACACAACAGTCTTGCCCTGGGCCGCTTTTAATTGCTTTAGCGCATTATCGAAATCACCCGGTTTCCCCAGGATCTGGTTCTCAAGTAAAGCGCACTGATCTGAGCCGATAATCACGGCATCGGGAAATTTATCGCTTAAAGTCTGGGCTTTTTGTTCGGCCAGTCGACATACGTAGTCAGTCGCCGGTTCATCGTCAAGCCGTGTTTCGTCTATTTCAGGAGAATAGCACTCAAACTCTAAATGCAAACGCTCAAGCAAGGCCTTTCGGTAGTGTGAGCTGCTGGCGAGTATTAGTTTTGTAGTCAAAATATTTCCTGATTACGAGCCCGATCGAAATGGCGATTACTTCGACCCGTGATTCTGGTGAAAACGGGAATCAATTGGGCTAAACCACAAAATTCCAGGTTGACCTGGTGCCGAAATGCAGAACCAGGATTTTTAATCTCAAGTAAGCGCCATTGAGGTCGGGCAGTATATTATAAGTGTTCAGAAATACTAACAAAACCGCAATGTGTTGCTAATATGAATAGACAAGATTGTTGGTATGCATGTAAAATCCTGCCTCCATGCAGGACAAATTACAGCGGTGCTACCAGATACAAAAGGAAGTGTCTCGGGGTAGTTATTTTCGGGGCGTAATCGAATGCAAATCTCTGGGTAGGCTGGTCGAAAAGCTCAACAACGATCAGGGCAAAATAACCGTCGAATTCAATTTTTCAGACAGTGGCTATGACCATCCGATATTGCAAGGGCACCTGGAAACTATACTGACGCTAGAGTGCCAGCGTTGCCTCAAGAGCTTGAAACTGCCGATGAAGATTGAGTTTAAGCTGCTTGTCGATGCGCCTGATGAACTAGCACTTGATTCAAGTCTGGAATCAATTTGTAGCGAAGACGGAACTATAGACATTTTCGAAGTGGTAGAAGAGGAATTGATTCTTGGCCTGCCGCTGGTACCAATGCATGAGGGAAAATCGTGCAATGAATATTGGCAATCTCAGGATGATACGCCTGACGTAGTCATGAAAGAAAACCCATTTTCAGTTTTGAAAAAGCTGAAAATGAACTAATAGATTTTATTTGGAGAATATCAATGGCTGTACAAAAAAGTCGGAAAACGCCTTCAAAAAGGGGTATGCGCCGATCTCACGATTCGCTTGGCAGTGCCACGCTGTCGGTTGAACCAACAACAGGTGAGACACATCGCCGCCATCATGTGAGTGCGGACGGCTATTATAGAGGTCAAAAAGTCGTTGCAGATAAAGTCGTTGATGACGAAGAGTAAGCACCAACAATTCCTCATTATGATACGGGCGGCATTAACCGCCCGTATTTATTTATGATGGCACATAAAACTATCGCTTTAGATGCAATGGGGGGCGATCATGGCCCCAGTATTATAGTACCCGCAGCTAGTTTAGCTTTACGGGAATTCCCGGATATCCATCTAATTCTGGTTGGAGATGAAGATCAAATCAGGCACGAGATCGATAAGCACGGCTTACAGGAGGAATCACGCCTGAGCATCCATCACGCATCAGAAGTGGTGGAAATGGATGAATCGCCTGTGCACGCATTGAAGAAGAAAAAAGACTCATCGATGCGCGTGGCGATTAATTTGGTCAAAGATGGGACGGTCCAGGCCTGCGTTAGTGCAGGTAATACCGGTGCCTTAATGGCAACCAGTAAATTTGTACTCAAAACTATTAAGGGCATTAGCCGCCCGGCAATTTGTACTATTCTCCCATCGATATCCGGGCATACCCTTATGCTGGATCTTGGCGCAAACATCGAATGCACCGCTGAAAACTTATACGAGTTTGCTATCATGGGCTCGGTGTTGGCGCAGTCAGTTGAAGGCGTAGAAGAACCGAGTGTCGGGCTCTTAAATATAGGCTCTGAAGCAACGAAAGGAAATGAAATCATCAAGGCTGCAAGTCAGTTGATTGCGGATAGTGGGCTCAATTATTACGGTTTTGTGGAAGGGAATGATATTTACAGGGGAACGGTTGACGTAGTCGTCGCAGATGGATTTGTCGGGAATGTTTCACTCAAAACCGGAGAAGGGCTGGCATCACTGGTTGTCCATGTCCTCAGAAAAGAATTTGGGAAAAACCTGATTAGCAAGATAGCGGGTATCATAGCGCTACCGGTACTTCGTTCGGTAAGAAAAATTCTCGATCCACGGCGCTACAATGGGGCCAGTCTACTAGGTTTAAATGGTATTGTAGTCAAAAGTCACGGTGGAGCCGATACCAGTTCATTTTTCAACGCGATAAAAATTGCTAACATAGAAATTGAGAAAGATGTGCCAAAGCGTATCTCGCGTGTCATCGAACCGTACTTTTCGAAAACCGAGGAAATGTAAATATGGTATATGCCCGCATTACCGGTACTGGTGGATATCTACCGGAAAATATCATGACCAACGCCGATCTGGAAAAGATCGTCGATACTACGGATAAGTGGATTCGGGACAGAACTGGCATCGAACAGCGACATATTGCGCTTGAAGGGCAAACTATGGTCGATCTGGCTGAAGCTGCCTCGCGTAAGGCTATAGAAGCGGCCAACATAGAAGCGCAGGATATCGAATTAATTATCCTTGCGACATCGACTCCCGACAAAATATTTCCTAGCTCAGCCTGTATTTTACAGGCCAGACTTGGAATTCACGGATGTCCAGCCTTTGATATTCAGGCGGTTTGCAGTGGATTTATCTATGCGCTGACTGTAGCGGAGAAATTTATTAAGTCGGGTACTAGCAAAAAAGCGCTGGTAGTGGGAGCCGAAATATTTTCCCGCATACTGAACTGGGAGGATAGATCCACCTGTGTTCTGTTTGCCGATGGTGCCGGGGCCGTGATTCTCGAAGCGAATGATGAAACCGGTATTATATCGACGCATATACATGCCGACGGAAAATACGAAAATTTGTTACACGTGCCCTATGGCATCGGGGATGGGTACGATCAGGTCAAAGCTGGCAAAGCTTTCGTGGAAATGAAAGGTAACGAAGTATTTAAAGTGGCGGTCAATACTTTGGGGCGAATTGTTGATGAAACGCTTGCTGCCAATAATATGATGAAGTCGGATATAGACTGGCTGGTACCTCACCAGGCCAATATTCGCATCATTACTGCCACCGCGAAAAAACTCAAAATGTCGATGGATCAGGTGGTTGTTACTATTAATAAACACGGCAATACATCAGCTGCGTCGGTGCCCCTAGCCCTCGATGTCGCGGTCAGGGACGGCCGAATCAAGTCTAATGAACTGCTGCTACTGGAAGCATTTGGAGGAGGTTTCACCTGGGGATCGGTGCTGGTACGCTACTAGCCAGCCCGACCTGACTGTAATACTTGTAAGAATCGGCTTACATGAGGTAAGATTCATGTGCTAGTATCCGCTAACAATTAACAAGAAATAGCCAAATGATCACCGTATTACTGACCGATGACCACGCACTGGTGCGCACTGGCATTCGTCGTTTACTAGAAGATAGTGGACAGGTGACGATAGTGGGTGAAGCTGATTGCGGGGAAGATAGCCTGAAAATGGCTCAGTCGCTTAAGCCAGATGTGATCCTGATGGATGTCAATATGCCTGGTATCGGGGGCGTAGAGGCCTGCCGACGCATTCTTCAACGTAATCCAAAACAAAAAATTATCGTCCTGACCATTCATAACGAGCAAACATTTCCCAAAAGATTGCTGGAAATAGGCGCGAAGGGGTATTTAACCAAGGATTGTGGGGTCGATGAAATGATTATGGCGATCAAACAGGTAGCGAAAGGTGGTGCTTACATAGCTCCGAACATCGCCCAACGACTGGCGCTTTCACTATTACCCGGTAACGAAGACAATCCGATCGATAAGCTATCTCGCCGCGAATTTCAGGTGATGTTAATGATTTCGCATGGGCTGAGCAACATCGAGATATCAGAAAAACTCTGCCTCAGTCCTAAAACAATCAGTACCTACCGATTACGATTACTGGAAAAACTAGGTGCCCAAAACGAAGTTGACCTAATTAAAATAGCCGTGGAGCAGGGCATGGTTGAATTTGCTGTTAACCCGTAAGCAAAGATATTTTTCTCTTATTGGTCAGCGAGGCGACCATTCGAATGCACTTGCCCGTTTTAAACTCGATCATGTCTGAAGACAAGCCATTCAATTATAAAGCTTTCCTGAAAACTGCCAGCACCTTGCCTGGAGTCTATCGCATGATAGACCGGAACAAAAAAGTCATTTACGTGGGTAAGGCAAAAAATTTAAAAAAGCGGCTAACCAGCTATTTTCGAAATACCGGTCTGTCAACTCGAATTCTTACACTGGTAAGAAATATTCACCAAATTGAGATCACTAGCACGCGTACCGAAAGTGAGGCCTTGCTACTCGAAAATGATTTAATCAAAAACCTCAACCCTCGATATAACATACTGTTCAGGGATGATAAGAGTTACCCTTATATCTGTCTGACCCATCATCAGTTTCCCCGGCTTAAAGTGTTTCGTGGCAAGACAGATAATCGCAAGGGTAGTTTTTTCGGGCCTTTCCCTAATGCAGGTTCGATTCGCCAGACGATTAATCATGTGCAACGAATTTTTCGATTACGCAATTGCGAAGATTCAACCATGCGGAATCGCAGTCGCGCCTGTTTACAGTATCAAATAAATCGTTGTACCGGCCCCTGTGTAGGACACACCGACGAGCAAAGCTACCAACGGCAGGTTGATCAGGCGATGCTCTTTCTAAGTGGAGAAAGCGATATACTGATCAATCAACAGGTTAAGTTGATGGAGCAAAGCTCAGCACAACTCGATTTTGAGCAGGCAGCTCAGATCCGAGACAAAATTGAAACTTTGCGACACGCTACCGAAAAACAGTTTGTTACCGGTTTTAGCGGTGACATCGATATACTCGCCTGCGCAGTACTTCAGGATACCTGCTGCATTCAACTATTTATGATTCGCAATGGTACCTCACTCGGAAATAAACCTTTTATCAGTCGGGTAAAACTTGACGCCGATCCTGCCGAATTGATCGAAGCATTTATTATGCAACACTATTCACGACATCCCGCTCCTCACGAAATTATCGTAAGCCACACCCTGCCAAATCAAAACTTACTGTCGGATACGTTGACCCAGGTCAGTGCAGCAAAAATTGCGATAGTCAGTAAGGTTCGAACAAAGCGCCGTCACGCGCTTGAAAGTGCTGCTAGCAACGCAGTGCAGGCGCTAGAAAGCTATTTATTATCGGCAAGTCATCTCAATAAGCGTTATCAGTCTTTGATCAAAGAGTTGAATCTGTCTCAGGCTCCACAACGTATCGAATGTTTCGATATTAGTCATACGATGGGCGAGGCAACTAAAGCGTCCTGCGTGGTTTTCGGTACGGAAGGCGCTATCAAGTCCGAATATCGTTGTTACAATATAAACAACATTCAGGCTGGTGACGACTATGCGGCAATAAAGCAGGTGCTGGAGCGACGATATAGCAAACGACAGCACAGTGCCGAACTGCTACCGGATCTGGTTTTAATTGACGGTGGTAAAGGCCAGTTACATGTCGCCCTGGACGTGTTCGATACACTGGGTCTTTTCAGTACCAAACAGGACTTACGGGTATTTGGTGTAGCCAAAGGCCCCGAACGAAAATCTGGGTATGAAGATATTATTGATGAAAATTTCAACCGACTGAATATCAAACTGGACTCGCCGGCCTTATTGCTAATTCAGCAAATACGCGACGAAGCCCATCGTTTCGCCATAACCGGGCATCGTAAAGCAAGAACGAAAGCACGAAAAACTTCCCGCCTGGAAGAGATCGTCGGCATCGGTGCCAAAAAACGTCAGCTTCTACTCAACAAGTTCGGTGGCTTGCAAGGCGTACAGGCAGCCGGAATCGAAGAACTGGTACAAATAAAGGGGATTAATCGAGAGACCGCTCAGAAAATTTATGATACTTTTCACGGCTGATCAGCTTATTAACTTGTAATGAAAATCACCATTCCCACAGCCATTACATTATTTCGAATCGGGTTGATACCGTTATTTGTCTTAGTCTTCTATCTGCCGTATTCCTGGTCAAACCTGGTCGCCACCGCAGTTTTTGGCCTGGCCAGCCTGACCGACTGGGCCGATGGGTACCTGGCACGTGTACTCAAGCAGGAATCACCTTTTGGTGCCTTTCTTGATCCGGTAGCCGACAAATTGATGGTTGTAGTAGCAATCGTGCTATTAGTTCAGGCTCACCCTAGTATTTACATTGCACTACCATCGGTCATCATAATCGCGAGAGAAATATCGGTTTCAGCCTTGCGTGAATGGATGGCCGAGTTGGGTAATCGAACCGCCATAAAAGTTTCATTCATTGGAAAGGCCAAAACAACCACCCAGCTGGTATCGCTTCTGCTGATGATTTACCAGGAGCCCTTGGCTGGATTACCAATATTCGAAATTGGTCTTTTTGGATATTATCTGGCAGCGCTTTTAACTATGTTTTCGATGGTCCTGTACCTGCGAGCAGCCTGGCCCGTGATCGTCAAAAACAGTTGAAAAAAGCATCATTGTAATTCCCTCCAGCCCGCTTGACAGTTCAAAGTGAATCAATAGAATAGCGGGTCTTTGCGGGAATAGCTCAGCTGGTAGAGCACAACCTTGCCAAGGTTGGGGTCGCGAGTTCGAATCTCGTTTCCCGCTCCAATATCAAGCCTCGACAGCGTCGGGGCTTTTTAGATTAACATTGCTGTATCGGTTAACATAATAAAGTAAAGTGTTCGGCATCCCATTAATGGCTGGGTGGCAGAGTGGTCATGCAGCGGCCTGCAAAGCCGTGTACGGCGGTTCGATTCCGCCCTCAGCCTCCATTATATTTTTGCACGAAATAAAACTCGAATGGCGTTGTGATAGGCGATAGCTCAACGAGATACTGCGTCAGGGAACAGGGATTAAAAAGTAAAAGACCATCCTTTAGCCCGGGTGGCGAAATTGGTAGACGCAAGGGACTTAAAATCCCTCGGTAGAAATACTGTGCCGGTTCGATTCCGGCCCCGGGCACCAAATTTAATAGGTATACTGTCCCCAGAATTCGTCCCACAGGTTTCCATAACTTTTATTCATATCCATTCTCTACTTGTAGTCGAAATATAGTAGGATAGCTGAAGCAATAAATATAAATAGAGCCGGTAAATGAGTACTAATCAAAAATTTTCTCGACATACTTATTCGTACAAGGAATTACGAAAAGCTGTGGGTTGGATAGGCATTTTGCTACCGTTCACGCTAATGATTGGAAATTCATTTATCTTCAATGAAGAGGTGTTTCAAGAATCCATTAGTCATTATTACTATACCGGTATGGGTGATGTTTTCGTTGGTGCTCTCTGCGCTGTCGCTTTATTTATGTTTTTTTATAGTGGTTATGATAGTCGGGATGACTGGGCCGGACACTTGGCTGGTGTTTTTGCAATAGGCGTGGCCTGGTTTCCGGTGACTGAAACAGGCACCGCCACAGGGGCAGGTATTATTCATTTAATTTGCGCTGGTCTTTTCTTCTTTATCCTTGCTGTATTTTCCCTATTCTTATTCACTCTGAAGGAAGAGAATCCATCTACCCAAAAATCGAAAAGAAATAATGTTTACGTCATATGTGGCCTAATCATTTTGGCTTGTATGCTTGCAATTGCGACATTCCATGGTTTTTTTCGTGGTGATAATCCGAATTCCAGATTTGTGTTTGTGGCTGAAACCATTGCTCTGGTTGCCTTCGGAACATCCTGGCTGACCAAGGGGGGAGACTTTTTGTTTCCAGATGAACCTAGAGCCTCGACCAATGAAAATAATTAACCCAGCAGTATTCTAATAGAGTTAAAGTCTCATTCCGGCATACTAAAATTTGTCCCCAAAGGGGCCTGGAAATTTTCAATACCTGGAATGAGAGTATTGAAATTACACTCAGTTTCCTTACCAAGTGTTATATAACTTTAACTTGCTGAGAAATTTTACAACATAGTAGAAGACAGAAATTACTGTAAGAAATCTGTGACAATTAAGGAATTAGTATAGCCAGATATATTGAACCAATCTGTCAATCGTAATATCTAGTGAAAGATTTTGATAATGAACTGCTTCGCCTGCGCATGGATACCAGGTCGACCACTTTCTCTCGGGCCAGCAATATTTAATACTTTAGGTCGAGTTTCAAATATCCAGTTAACTACATTTGGCAAACCATTCTCATCATCAAGGTTGCATGTAAAGCATGGCTTGTTCTGTTCTTTAGTAAATTTTAGGGTAATTTTTGTGCCACCCGATAATTTTCCAGTAAAAAGAATCAAAGTAGCGTCAGAATCACGAACATTCCAACCAGTTCGAACGCGATAATCTATTGCCTCAGTCTCTTGTAATTTGTAGCGGGCAGATATCTTTCCGTCCTCGGCTCGCCTGCCCTTGGGACACCACCCTCCGATAGGAATACCCAGCATCATCGCAGCATCCAAAGCGGCTCGATCAACACCAGTTTGACCACCCGACACTATCTTCTCAACAGATATAGTTTTACTTAGTACGCCCATTTATAACCTGGTGACCCATGCGGGACTTTTGGCAGTTTTGTCAGTTTCACCTTGTAGGAATTTGAAATATTTTAGTTACTAAATCCTATCTAAAGATGCGTCGAAGAGTATTGGGTACCAAGATCAGTCCTCCAAGGAGCAGCAATCCACAACATCTAACCACAAATCAGGGCAGGATGTTTAGTCGTAAGCTATTGATATTTAAACGAATCAGTGTCGTGTGAGGTTGACAGGTCAAGACTTAAAATCCCTCGGTAGAAATACTGTGCCGGTTCGATTCCGGCCCCGGGCACCATTTTTTGGAAAGTGAATTAATTCCCCGTTGCACAGAGTAAAGACCGATTGGTTGAACCGCTAAAACTCATAATAAGCGTCTAACTAATGTCATATAGCTGACAGATTAAACCAAAGTAGGGCAGTCCCTACCCGGTTAACCCTGTTTGTTCTCCTGTTTTACTTCTTTGCGGTACTGCTCTGGCCAGTGTTCCTTTACGACTGGACTGTCAGCTGCAAGCGCGTAGCAGGTATTCAGAAAATTCGATCTTGGTGGCGATTGTTGCGCGCGATCCTGTCTGGGATTCATTAACCTCGCGCTACTGATGGTCTGGATTGCGGTCGTAGCGATTGGCCCCAATAATTCGCTCAGGTGCGTGCAACCGGAATTTAGTCCCATCGCAAGCTTAGATTTCTTCGTCCACCCAGCTGCTATCTTTAACCCGATCAGCTGTTTTACAATTGAAGAAACGCTCTTGCAATAGTTGTAGGGCGATGCATCGATCACAGCTTCGCTGTCGACTACGTTAAGATCCAAATCGATAGTAAGGCGAATCGACATATCATGTAATGGTTCTTCAGCTTCGATATGGCCACCGCGATCTTTATTAGGAAATCGGTAAGGCTTGGTGTCCACAATACGCCCTTCGATGTCCCACAATTGGTCTGACCGTTGGTACCCAAGGCAAGTAACCACTCGGGTATGGGCGAGTTCACGTGTTATTGGCGCAGGTAATGGCATTGATATTTATCTCATATATAAATGGTGATATTTTAACTGTATTCGTCCTTATTAACCGAAATCCTATATGCTTTTTCTTTCAGCCGATATTTTCAACTACATACTTATAGATATCTTTACTGATCCTGCTTCCCTGTTCGAGAAGTGTTGTAATTTCTAAAGTAGTGTCATCTATGAAGCCCTCATCCTGGATGGAAGGCATGTTTATTTTTATATTCATTATTGCTCCTTCGAGTCCTGCATAGGCCTGTTGTGACGCGACGCCAAGGTCGCTAAGGGCATTGGAATTAGATTTGGCAAGAAGCTTAGCAGCCAGTTTCAGGACCTCAAGACATTCACGCGCTATTCCGAGAGGTGATTGAACTGCTTCCTTGAAGCCCTTTTGTATTGCCTCTTTTCTTGATTTCTTATCTTCCTCTGTTTCTTTCGCCATTTTGAAGGCAGCCATTACACCGTCAAAGGCCTCCGCATCAAGATCTACCCTTTTAAGAAGGCTTTTCGAGAGTGTCTGAGCATTTTTGAGAACCTCGGTAAGTTCGGTATAAAAGGGCTCATAGCCCTTCTTCCCTATGCTCAGGTTACAGACCATTGAGACCAGGTTTGCTCCTAAAGCCCCGGAGAGCGCTGCCACACTTCCGCCACCAGGTGCAGGGGAATTTGATCCTAGAACCTGGCTAAATTCTTCAACTGGTAATTTTACGAGCATAAATAGTCCTTACCGATTACCATCACGACATCTATTTTGGTTTCCTGACCTAAGCTGAAGTCCCATTCTTTCACCACACTGCGATTTTAGTTTTAGTCGAGAAACAGGGGTTCAGGAATGATCTAAGAATCGAGCTCCAGCAGATGATTCTCGATAATTTGACTCTGGTAATCCCAGGGACCGTTAATCGCTTCAAGTTGCAGATACCACTCGGCAGTCTGGACAAGCACCTCCGCCGAAATGGTGCCGCAGACTTGCGATGCGATAACGTTCACACCATACCGAGCGGCTTCAGCTTTCAGCAAGTTGTAGACGCGATGGAGGGGCGTCTTAAGCGGGTTGGTTATCTCGCAGGATACAATCGTACAAGCCTTGCCGGTTCGACGGTGGGTTTGCGGTAGGCCGATTACACCCTGTATGTTAGCGAAGCCTCCATGCTTACCGCGCACATAGCTGGCAAGTTTTTTCGCTATTGCTAAATCAGTCGTGTCCAGCACCACGTTGAAATAGGCATCGTGTTCTTCCAGCGCCCCGACGATGGTGGCTCCCGCCGTCGGATGCAATTTTGCAGGTCCAATGTCGGGCGCTCGCTCCGGATCTACGAGAATAGCCTCTCTGAGCCCTTCGTAGTTGCCTTTACGGATGGAAGTTAATCCTTCATTCTCTTCGCGGCGTGCGTTCTTACCGGTAAAATAAATGGGTACGTCGTAGCGCTTATACAACTCCTGACCCAGATCCTCGGCGAACTCTTTACATTCGTCAATGGTAATGTCTTTGCATGGGTAAATCTCAATAGTGTCTACGGCCCCAATACGCGGGTGTCGACCGTGTTGCTTCTCCATGTCGATCAGTTCGTAAGCCTGGCCTGCCGCGTCTAGTAATGCCTCTTTCATCGCTTCGGGTCGACCTAGCACTTCGGCAGGCAGGCGATCAAAATCAGGATCTGGCTCATACCCGATAAGCTTGACGCCGTCACGTCCCCGTAACTGGTCAATAATTTTTTCTATGACATCCGAGCGCGTACCATCACTGAAATTGGGATCTGAAAGGATGTAACTTGACATTATAAACACCTCCATAAGAGATAAGGGTCATTGATTATGAGGAAGTTTCAGCCGCAAAGTATCTCAATCTTCCTGGCTACAAATATTTAAACTCCAAAATGGCTGTCCTTTGGTCGCGAACTTAAATTCGTCCCTGGCATTTGCGCAACGATGCTGGACACGATTTTCATAATAATATGCTTCAGGTGTTGTAAGGATTCGGGCCCCTGCGTGTTAATTATTCTTATCCGCATTACCAGGATAATGATTTCCTGCAGACTACCATATAATTTGAAGCGTCAGGGCTTTGAATTATAAGCGATCAAATTGATCATTTCGAAAACTATAGTCGCGGCCGCGAGCGATGTTATTTCGGCATGGTCGTAGGCGGGTGCCACTTCGACAATATCGGCAGCAACCAGATTTAAACCCTGAAGCCCACGGATAATATTGATTAGTTCGCGACTGGTTAAACCGCCTATTTCGGGTGTACCAGTTCCCGGAGCGTGGGCAGGGTCGAGTACATCGATGTCGATCGACAGGTATAACGGGTGGTCACCCACACGATCACGAATTCGTTTCACCACGTGATCTACACCGTGGGTTTCCATTTCGTCACAGTGAATCACCTTGAAACCCAGTTCCTCGTCTCTAGCAAGGTCATCAGGGCTATATAGAGGGCCCCGGATTCCGACGTGTATCGAGGCTGCGTCGTTAAACAAATTTTCTTCGGCCGCCCGTCGAAAAGGCGTACCGTGTGTGTATGGAGCGCCAAAATAAGTATCCCAGGTATCGAGGTGAGCATCGAAGTGAACCAATGCGACTTGTCCCACCTGCTTGTTGACCGCACGCAACAGCGGCAGCGCGATCGTGTGATCTCCGCCGAGGCTGACGATAGCCCCAGCCTGGTTAAATAATTCATTAGCAGCTGATTCGATTTGTGCAATAGCTTCGTCGATATTAAAAGGGTTGCAGCCAACATCTCCGGCATCTGCTACCTGTATCGTTTTAAACGGCTCAGTATCGTAGGCCGGATGGAAATTTGTGCGTAGATGACGCGAAGCCTGGCGGATCGCCTGGGGCCCAAAACGGGCGCCTGGTCGATAACTCGTTCCCGAATCGAATGGAATACCCAGTATTGCGACATCGCAGTAGGGCACGTCGCGTAATTCGGGTATGCGGCAAAAAGTCGATGGCCCAGCAAAGCGGGGAATTACGGTACCGCTGACAGGTTCGATCGGTGGCGTTTTTTCAGCCATGAGAAATTCCCAGGTAATGTGGCATTTAAATAATTTAAAATTGTTATAACATTGAAATATGTCACAATCAATCGGAGGAGCCCCTGGTTCAGTCTGAACGATTCAGATTGTGATTCGAAATGATCAGAAGCAAGGCGTGGGACGCAGGTATTAGCACCACTATTTGCCCGGTTTCACAACGCTTCCATTATTGCTCACGCCCCTACCGATACGTCGGACCGCTACATCCGTGTAGGCAATGCAGAGACTGATTATTTTAGAGTAGGGGATGTTCATTCTTGACTTGATCACAGAATCTTTAAGTCAAGAGTACACGGTAGAAATTAGATATTTAGCTAATTTATGGTATACGAATGGCAGTCAGGCCAGTATTAAGAATGGGTGAGGAAAGTTTGTTCGAAAGATCAAACGAGGTAAATGATTTCGTCAGCGGAGAACTCGATTCACTGCTACAGGATATGTGGGATACGATGGCCGCAGAGGAGGGCGCTGGGTTGGCTGCTCCACAGATCGGGGTGAATTTACGGGTTGTTGTATTTGGCTATGACGCTAACCCGCGCTACCCGGATGAGCCGGCTATTCCCGAAACTGTGTTGATTAACCCGGTTATAACCGCGCTTAGTGATTTGATAGAGGAGGGTTGGGAAGGGTGCTTAAGTGTGCCGGGTATGCGAGGGCTGGTACCCCGATATACCCATATTCAATATAGTGGGATAGATCAGAATGGTCACCTGATCGAACGTAAAGCAAGTGATTTCCATGCCCGCGTCGTACAACACGAGTGTGACCACCTGGATGGTATTTTATATCCGCAAAGAATCAAAGACATGCGTTATTTTGGTTTTTGCCAGGAACTCGAAAATAGTGGACTAATGGCACCACAGCCCTGCGACGATGACAAAAATAAGGTGCGTTAGGGACTTGCCGTGAAGTACCGCGATCAAATAATCCTGTTTGCGACAGGGGCGTTATTTTCTCAAACCGTACTTGACACCTTGATAGATAAAAATATAAAGCCTGCTGCTGTAGTCCTCCCTGTCTATGCGCCAGCGTCAATCGAAAATTTACCGGGGATAGTGATCGAAGATAATACGGATCCCAGTGAATTTATTGTCAAGGTGCTAGATTCATCCATTCCGGTCATTTATGCTCCGGAAAAATGCCAGCATAATTTACCATTACAGTTATCTGAGATTCAGGTCGATTATATTCTGGTAGCCTGCTGGCCTTATTTGATTGGCCGGGATATTACAGGGCTTGCCGGTAAGGCAGCACTCAATATTCATCCCTCTTTATTACCTAAATATCGTGGTGCCAACCCAATATACGATCAGTTTTCCGACGGTAAAGTCGAACTGGGAGTTACATTGCATTTGATAAATCAGACATTTGACCAGGGTGATATTCTGAGTCAGCTTAAGCTGGGGTTTCCATCCGATTATTCAGAAATGAAGGAGTTTGAAGTGAAGTCAGCTAGGGCGGGAGCAGGGCTTTTTATCGATGCAATGAAAGGCTATGCCAACCCCGGCTGGACAGCTGTTAAACAACCCGACTTACTTCGCTAGCGGCTGGGTCACGGTATCTATAAATGCCTTTGTTTCGGAATCGCTTGCGCCGACATCGGCGGCTATGCGAAGCATCAGGGTATTAAAATTCGCATCATCCTGGTCGTTGTGCGTCAGGCGCTCTTCGCAAACCATGGCACCGATAGGGCCAAAATGCTGGACTGCGGCCGCCTCGATAATTTTTCTCAATTTTGCACCGGTCACCTTCCCGGCCGATGACTGCACGGTTCGCAGTGGAGGTGGCATGTTGATCGTAT
The DNA here is from genome assembly GCA_022566015.1 of Pseudomonadota bacterium. Lineage (GTDB taxonomy): Bacteria > Pseudomonadota > Gammaproteobacteria. The sequence goes on from JADFJT010000004.1 coordinate 38,598, forward strand.
CCAGGTCTGTTTCAGTCACGGTAGGGGTGCTGGAAAGCCTGATTAAAATATCACTGGTAGCTGGTAATTCTTCCTGTGAATCAGGTAAGTCTGTCGTCGGGTGTTCGGTGATCTTGGCAAGCTCGATGCTGGCTATTTTGTCGAGTGCGGCGACACCCTTGGTAATACGATAGGATAAATGTAGGATCTGCCCGTGCTTAAATCCAATTTGAAATGAGTGTTCACTGTCACTTACACCGGTGATCAAACCAGTAAATTTGTCATGGTGGTGGCTCACCACCATATCGACAAATTCATCATGTTGTAGCCAATGATTCACTATTTCTCCGCACTCTTACCCTGCGAATATGGTATTGAGGACGATCTATAGTAACTCCGATCAGCCCTAAATTTATGTATAATTATCAACGATCTATAGCAATTATATAATACTGACTTGAATAAGCAATAAATGGTTTCTAACCCAGCCTTAATACTAACCAATATTAGAATCGCTTCTGTAGCCGCATCTATGCAGATACACTGATAGCATGAAATATATCCCTGAACAGGAAATTAGTAAACTTTTAGCAAGCGATAGACAATATATCTGGCACCCCTATAGCGCTATGCATAGTGATATTCCGGTTTACCCCGTCATTTCAGCGCAGGGGGTACGTATTCGGCTTGCCGACGGACGTGAATTAATCGATGGTATGTCTTCCTGGTGGTGTGCGGTCCACGGATACAATCATCCGGTTTTAAATAAAGCTATTCTCGATCAACTGTTAAATATGTCGCACGTGATGTTTGGCGGACTGACTCATTCTCCCGCGGTAGGCCTGGCCGAAAAATTAATCGAAATTACACCTGATCCACTGGTAGCCATCTTTTTTTCTGATTCCGGTTCGGTGGCTGTGGAAGTCGCTATGAAAATGGCGATCCAGTACTGGAACGCCCGTTCACTTCCGAATAAACAGCGCTTAGTCAGCCTGCGTAGCGGTTATCACGGCGACACCTTCGGGGCAATGTCGGTGTGCGATCCGGTAAACGGCATGCATAGCCTGTTTTCTGATGTGCTGGCCAAACAGTATTTTATCGATTCGCCCGGTTGCCGATTCGGTGCCGAGTGCGAAGCCCGGCATATTAATCCAGTGCGTGAATTACTCGAAAAAAATCACCAGAAAATTGCTGCGGTCATATTGGAGCCAATCGTCCAGGGTGCGGGGGGAATGCTTTTTTATTCCGCCGATTATTTATGCCAGATTCGTGAAATCTGCGATCAATTCCAGGTGTTATTGATCGCCGATGAAATAGCGACCGGATTTGGCCGCACAGGTAAACTATTTGCCTGCGAACATGCGGATATTTCTCCCGACATCATGTGTATAGGCAAAGCTATGACTGGTGGCTATATGAGTATGGCGGCTACTTTGGCTACTGAGGAAATCAGCCAGACTATCGATAGTCACGAACCTGGTGTATTCATGCACGGCCCTACATTCATGGCTAACCCGCTCGCCTGTGCTGTATCAATCGCGAGTATTTCTTTACTACGGGATACAGCCTGGTCCGCCCGGGTAAGTAAGATATCAACCATTCTGGAATCGCGTCTTTCCATTTGCCGTAGTCTGGATCACGTGGAAGACGTCAGAGTACTTGGGGCAATTGGCGTGATTGAACTGAAAACAGCCGTTGACATGGCCAGCATTACTGCACGTTTCGTAGAACAGGGTGTGTGGGTGAGGCCTTTTGGTAAACTGGTATATTTGATGCCGCCATATATTATTGGGGAGTCGGACTTAATAAATCTATGCGATGTGGTATGTCAAATTGTCTCGGAGCTTTAGCTAAGGTACTGTTAATCATGCCGGGAAGGGTCATCCCTGGTACGAAATAATGCCCGTTTAATAATTTGTCCTACTTGCCGATACCCAACATAGCTAAGAGGTATCTTAATGGTTCGCCTGAAATTAGTTTTATTGGTAACTCTGACCACTTTGTTAATTGGATGTGTGCTCCCAATCACCGTGGTTGGGCCAGTTGGGGCGCGTATCGATAGCAGTGAAGTAGTTATTTATTACCCACAGAGACCAGATTGTAACTTCGAAACCGTAGGTTATATTTTGATTGAGGGTGGCTACTATTCCTTGAAATCTCTATTCGGGGAAATGCGACTGCAGGCGGCCAGTGTGGGTGCTGACGCCGTTTATGTACTACATACACTGCGCCTCGACATCAAAGAATATGTCGGAAGCGCAAAGGCGATTCGCTGCGATCCTGTCTAATTGCCTCTAATCTTCCTCGTTATCTTCGCTTTCCTGCTGGTTATTATCGGACAGGTCTTTAAGAATTTTCTCTTTTTCTTCGGGAGTTAATACTACCGTATCTTCATCTTCTTGCATTGGCTGTTCCCCGTTAGTTTTTGATCATGGCCGCTTTAGTCGCAATGTCGGACACTATTCTACCAATTTTATTATACATACCCCTAATTATACTTACATATTTGTGAACTGGGACACGAACTCCTGAAATATGTACACTGAATATTATGACATTGGATAGCGAAATTATCGAACGTGTGATTGACTGGGTAGAATTTGCTGTCATCGGCTTAAATCTTTGCCCATTTGCCGAACCCGTGTTTAGACAGAAAAGAATAAAATATGTGCTCAGCAAATCCAGGGATTTAAATGCATTGATGTTTGATTTGTATCAGGAAATTTGTCATTTGCAGGAATGTTCCGAGGTTGAAACGACGCTGATAATTATCCCGTCACAATTATTCAAATTCGAGGACTATAACAATTCTCTGGATACAGTTGATGCTTTGCTAGATACCTATGCCTGGTCTGATGAGTTTCAGGTAGCCAGTTTTCATCCGAATTATCAATTTGAGGGTACTCAACCCGAGGATCGGGAAAATTGGAGTAACCGTTCACCCTACCCGATTTATCATATATTACGTGAGCGCAGCGTTTCGCTTGCAGTCAAAACTTATCCTGCGCCTGATCAAATTCCAGTCAGGAATATTGACAGGCTCAATTCCCTGGAACAGAAATTATTCGATAAAATATTCTTATTGTGATTTATGGCCTGTTTCACTGATTATTTCCGTTATAACTCCAGGATTTAATGCTATACAAGTACGGGTAGTATTGTTTTTAAGTGAAAGATTAAGGTTCGTCATCCAGTCTGTCGGAAATACACAATCATTCCTTGCAATACTCATACTATACATTTACAATCGCTTGTAAAGCATTGAATATTAAAGGGTTAGCTTGAATAAACTTACCTCTAAATTCAGATATTTCGGTCGAATTAGAACATTCCTGACAGGTTTGATTAGTGTTTGCGTGCTATTGGCGAGTATGACTATTCAGGCGAATATCGATCACCAACGGAAGCTATTTCAAGACGCATCCTACGCTTTGACGTCTGGACAGATCACAAAATTTAATCACCTGTTTAAGCAGCTAGAAGGTTATCCTGTTAGGGCTTATCTCTCTTTTGACGCCTTCAAAGCACGACTAGCTCGGGTGTCTGTTGAAGAAATGACTCGTTTTTTTGATTTATATCAGGACTATTCATTTATTTATCGTCTACGCGCTTCCTGGTTAACTGAAATGGCGCGTCGCCAGGACTGGAAAAATTATTTACATTTTTTCGATAAGCGAGAAAACGCGAAATTTCAATGCCTGGCCTTCTGGGCTCGATTACAGCTTGGCCAGGTTGAGAACATTAATAACGAGATAGAGAAAATCTGGCTTAGCGGATATTCGCAACCACGAGTCTGTGACCGGATTTTCGAGTATTTCCTGGAGACCCACAACGATGCTCGGGAAGTTATATGGTTGCGAATTGAGAAAGCCTTTAACGCGCGAAGACCAAACCTGGCGGCTTATTTAAAGAAAAATCTTGATATTGCGGATCAGGCGATAGTGGATATCTGGTACCAGGCACATCGTAGACCAGAAAAATTTTTAATCTCATTATCTGACTTCAGCGACAGCACTCGAAACATTAAAATTATTCTGCATGCAATCGACCGGCTGGCGCGTAAAGACAGTTTAAAAGCGCGTAATTTGTGGCTGGAAATCGAACCAGGCTACAGTTTTAGCCTGTACCAAAAAAATGCAGTGACCAGGAGAATTGCCCTTTCTGCTGGCCATCAGAAATTACCAGAAGCACGCGCATTACTTTCTGATCTGCCAACAGAGATTAAGGATGACCAGATTTATTTGATGCTCGCGAGAATAATTCTTAGAGGACAGGACTGGCAGGGCTTGATGGAAATTATTAAGCAAATGCCAGCGCATCTCCAACAGGAAAACGAATGGCAATATTGGTTGGCCAGGGCTTTCGAATCGCTAGGATACCAGGTGATTTCCAAGGAAAAATTCGATTTTCTCTCAACTAAGAGTAGCTATTACGGATTCCTGGCAGCCGATAGATTACAGAAATCTTACCGTATTGAGCAGGAAAATGTCGCGACCACCAATGAGACCGACGAAGCAGCGCTGCTAGCTTCGAACGCCAATATGTTACGAGCCAGAGAATTGTTTTTTCTGAATCGACCAGTCGACGCAAAACGGGAATGGTTCCAGGGGCTAAGGTCTCTGGATACCGAACAAATAAAACAGGCTGCCGTTATCGCTTCAAGCTGGGATTGGCACTACAGCGCCATCAAGACCGTTGCAAGAACATCGCACAGGAATGACTATAGCCTTCGATTTCCGATGCCCTATAAGCAGCAGGTTCTGATCCACGCTAATTCCAAGCAACTCGATGCTTCGGTCATCTATGGCGTTATGCGTCGGGAAAGCCTGTTTGACCCATTGGCAAAATCTGAAGTGGGTGCGCTTGGGTTGATGCAACTAATGCCATCTACCGCTAGACGAGTGGCGAAATTGCTCGGTATGAAGCGTCCTCGGCAGTCTGACATTCTGAATATTGAAAACAATATAAACTTTGGTACCTATTATTTCAGGACGGTTTTAAATCGATTCAAGAATAACGTATCTTTAGCTATCGCCGCCTACAATGCCGGTCCGCTCAATATTCGCCGCTGGTTACCCACCGAAGACGGAATGCCGGCAGACCTGTGGGTGGAAACAGTCCCATTTAAGGAAACCAGAAACTATATACAGGCGGTACTCGCCTATGCGACTGTTTTCGATAAATCTCTGAATCGCGATACTTTGATATCTAGCCGAATGCTCGATATAAAATCGAAGTATTGATGTAAGGGGTCTCCCGCATTGAGTACAGCTTTGTTAATTTGATAGAGCAGTAGGTTCAATCGGTTACGTGCGAGTGCCTACTCATTTCATGAAAATATACGGCGACATTTATTCTGGAAATTGTTATAAGCTTAAATTGCTTTGTTCAATGCTGTCTATCGATCACCAGTGGATAGCAATTGATATCCTCAAGGGTGAATCCGAAACACCCGAATTTTTAAAGATGAATCCTAACGGAAAGATACCCTTAATTAGTTACTTCCGAGGGTCACTATCTTGCTGAGTCCAATGCGATACTATTTTATTTGGCGCTGGACAGTTTCTTGTTACCAAAAAATAAACTTCAACTGGCCAGGGTTTTGCAGTGGCAATTTTTTGAACAATATAGCCACGAACCCTATATCGCCGTCGCTCGATATATCATGCGTTACCTGGGGATGCCAGAAGAAAGAAGAGAGCAATTACAGAAAAAACAAATTCGTGGGTATCAGGCACTCGACCTCATGGAAAATCATCTGGTTAATAATAGCTACCTGGTCGGAAACCAATGCACCATAACCGACATATCGCTTTATGCTTACACCCATGTAGCCGATGAAGGTGGATTCGACCTGTCTGGATATTCTGAAATCCTTAACTGGCTAGATAAAATTCAGTCACTGGATGGGTATGTTGGTATGGATGGTTGAGACACGAGGCGTATCAAAATTGTAATAGAAATAAACAATGTTTATACTGCGTATTTACGAAATCAAATTCCTGAAGATTATCTAATCAAAACGAGTACCCGTGACCAACTTTAACCAACAAATTGAGAAAATCAAATCGCAACCCGGATTTATCGCAGCTCTGGATCAAAGTGGAGGTAGCACCCCAAAGGCCCTGGCCAATTATGGTGTCGGTGCAGATGCCTTTACTAACGATGACGAAATGTATCAGTTGGTACACGAAATGCGCACCCGCATCGTAACCAGTCCGGGTTTTAATGGCGAACGCATCATGGGGGCTATCCTGTTTGAAAACACCATGGACCGCAAAATCGACGGGCATGACACTGCAGAGTATTTATGGGAAACAAAAAATGTGGTGCCATTTCTCAAAGTCGATAAAGGTCTTGGCGATGAAATCAATGGTGTCCAGTTAATGAAATCGATGCCGGACCTAGATAATCTACTTGCCAGGGCTCGCGATAAGGGTGTTTTTGGTACCAAGATGCGTTCGGTGATTAAAACGGCGAATATCGAAGGGGTAAATGCCGTAGTCGATCAACAATTCAAAATTGGGATAAGAATAGTTGAGGCCGGGCTAGTACCCATTATTGAGCCAGAGGTGGATATACACTCCCCAGAAAAGTTGCAAGCCGAAATATTATTGAAAGATGCGTTATTGACCCATCTGAATCGGTTGGGCGAGGACCAATTCGTGATGTTGAAGCTTACGTTGCCCGAGCAGGATAATTTTTACGACGCCTGTATCGATCACCCTAATATACTGAAGGTGGTGGCTTTATCCGGTGGTTATAGCCGTGAAGAAGCCAATAGGCGCCTGGCTAATAATAATCGCCTGGTTGCCAGTTTTTCACGCGCCCTGACCGAAGGCCTTTCCACGCAACAATCTGATGACGAATTTAATGCAATGCTCGATGGGGCTATTGAAAGTATTTTTCAGGCTTCGTGTACCTGAAAATGCGAATGCAGTTCACAAACAGGACATAAAACCCGGGACATAAACCTATGTATTACAAAATTGCTATCGCTTCTATCGTAATCCTTAATCTGATGCTCAGCGGCTGTGCAACCCTTAAATTAACAGACGGTGGTAATAAAATTCGAGTACTCGCACCCAATGAAGTATCTAGCTGCAAAAAGCTGGGTAAAACTAATACATCAATTACCGACAGTATACTGGGGATCGACAGGCCCATAGAAGCGCTGCAACGAGAACTGCAGATTATTGCTCGAAATAGTGCTGATAGAATGGGTGGCGATACTATCGTTCCCTTAACCGTAATCGATCAGGGAATGCAAACGTTTGTAGTTTACAAATGTATCGATCCGGACGCTTAGCCAGAAGATTAAATCGTTAAAAATTTACTGGTTTTGTACCATTGCCCTGGTGGCCAGGGCATGTGATATTTCACTGTGTGACTTGCCCCAGTCGTCGCCAGGCGTATAGTAGATCAGTTCATCGCACATCGCTGCAAATCGCTTCTGACTTGAGCCTACAATTTCAAGATTCGAAGTAACGCCATAAATATACTTGCCCTTGGCTCGGGCGTAACCACATTCGAATCCTGTCCATGCTGTATTCTCCACACCTTCCAGTATAACGATAACAATATCAGCTTTATCCAGTTCAGCCTGGTAACATTCCTGTAGTTCTCTCGGAGACAATGCGTCTTCATCAATATCCAGGTCTACCTGCGGGATGACGATTTCCATGTAAGGATTATCGCTCGTAATGGTATCACGTAAGGCTAGATTCCAGACGCGCGACGCCTGTGCGCTGTTATAAGCAGCGAGGTAAGCCCTGATCCCACTGTGTATACCCATCTTGACGTTCGGTGTGATCGATTCTGGCTCCAGAGTGGTTTCCTTTTGTGCGGCGACCTCCAGAGCATCGGCTAGCGAAATATCATTTGAAATGAGTGCGTGGCTAATAATAGCGCCGTTAATATTCGGTAAATAGCGTAATCGGGCAATATCATCGAGGGTACGCACGGTACCACTGGAATATACCGGTATCGATACATCGTGGCTAAGCTGTTCGGTCAGTGCCAACTCTTCTGTAAAATCACCGTCCATGCGATCAGTAGCCTTATGAATAACACCTGCTATTCCCGTCATCTGCAATTCACGAATCAGATCCTGCGGTCTAAAGGCTGTCTGAGTTTTCAAGCCATCAATGATAACAAAACCATCGCGAGTAGTCAGGTGTGCGATGATTCCACCAGGGTGACGACTTGCGGCTTCGATCACTAAAGGTGTATCGGTGATTGCGACAGTACCCAGGACGACGCGTGCGGCACCCGATTCAAACCAGTCATTAATCTGATTTAGTGTTCGAATGCCTCCCGACACCTGAACGGGAATTTCCGAATCACGAACCAATTGCTTGATTAATTTTTCATTATTAGTCGGCTTCGACCGGGCAGCATCTATATCGACTATCTGCAGCATTTCAGCCCCGCCATCGACAAATTTCTTCACAGCGTCCTGGGGTGAAATGTCGTGAATCGTTTTACTACCCTCTATGGTCGAAAGGGTAACAACTTGTCCGTCCTGAATTTGTATTTCCGGGATAATTAACATGGCCTGCACGCAAATTTATTCGTGGAGTAGGGTAAAAATTATACCAGATTAGGCGATCTCATTTTTAGTCAAAGTGAATATGCCAACTGCAACTGAAAACTAACCCACTTAGTGCTGTTCGTGCAATCTTAATTTGATCCACCCGGTTAGTCATTATTTATTATTACCGGTTTGATCACACCGACTTTTATCATCGACTTTAATATCTGGTCATTTCCCCAGGTATCCCAGTTGAGAGCGATAGCATTTTTCGTTTCTATGGATACAATAATGGGTACAAGATTGTATGATGTTACTATGAGCAGTACAAAACGAGTAAACCATAATAATCCATTAAATCAATAAGTTATGGACAATATAAAACCAGTAAAAGTCCTGTTTGTTTGCATGGGTAATATATGTCGATCACCCACAGCACATGGCGTGTTTCAGGCTTTGGTTGATGAACAGGGATTGAGCGAGGAAGTCCTGGTCGATTCAGCCGGCACACATAGTTACCACATCGGTAGTCCACCTGACCCTCGCTCACAGTCTACGGCCTTATCGCGTGGCGTAGACTTATCTGGGTTATGCGCTCGGCAATTTCAATCCGATGACTTTATTGAATTCGATTACCTGATCGCGATGGATCATTCCAACCGGTCTATTATGGCGGCATTAAACCCGGGTAATGGGCAGGCACACCTGGCTTTAATGCTTGAGTATTCTAATAATATTAAACAGAAAGAAGTGCCAGACCCTTATTATGGAGACGGTGGATTTGATCAGGTATTCGATATGATAGTCGATGCATCGGAAGGATTACTGAAGCACATCCGGCAGCAGTATGGGCTATAACGGTAACACCGGCTAAAAAGTTCAAAGGTTACCTGAAAGCTGTTTTGCCGCCTGTACGTATTTCTTTCTGGAAAAAAATAACTTCCATTTACTCCCACCCAGCTGGTACCACAAAATCGATGCGCGAATCCCGGCCAGCAGCAGGGTTCTAATTTTGCTCGCATTATCACTATTGCTAAGATAATTTTGTTCTCCATGTACCAGAATGCGAGGATTGATGGTACTCACAGTATTTTGATAAACCCCATCGATTTTGGCAATAATATTTTTTCTGCTAAATTCAAATTCACGCGCCTGGGAATCTATTTTTTGTAGTCGAGTGAGGATTTCTGTAGCCATTTTTTTATCGCTTTGAAGCCGCGTGGCTATTTTTAACATCGACAGAACATAGTAGGCAATATGCTTGCCGGATGGTCGACTGCCTCCACCCAGATATTGGGTAAGTACATCTAGTCCGCGCGAGATGCCAGCCAAATCGCCGAAAACATCCACTGTAGTCGGTGCATTAAAAGCAAATAAACTATCGAAACTGCAATCGAAAGCCGCCTGGTTAATGCTTCCCTGGGTTGCCATCTGTTCGATTAATGCGGCGCACTGGAATAGACCAGCCAACGCCATCGTCTGGTTTTTCAGGTCACTCATGGCTCACACCATCGTTAAATCCCGCTTCTATCGTACCACCTCCGAGGCATATCTCATTTTGATAGAAAACCAGGGCTTGCCCTGGTGTGACGGCTCGTTGGGGTCGGTCAAATTTTATCACAGCACTATGGTCTTCGATAATTGTTATTTGGCAGGACTCATCTTTTTGTCGGTAACGAATTTTAGCACTGCAGGCATAGGGAAGAATATTATCGAACGGGTTAATCCAGTGTAATTCAGTAATTCTGCAACTGTCGCAAAATAGATCAGGGTGCTGATGACCCTGTGCCACCACCAGTGTATTAGTGGGCTGGTCTTTACTGACGACATACCAGGGATCGTCGGTACTCTCAATCTTGCCACCTATACCCAGGCCCTGTCTTTGGCCAATGGTGTAATACATCAAGCCGCTGTGATCGCCAACGACTTCTCCTTCTGTGGTTTCGATAGCACCGGGTTGTGCAGTTATATAAACTTCCAAAAAGTCCTTGAATTTGCGCTCACCGATAAAACAGATACCGGTGCTGTCTTTTTTATCGTGAACTGCAAATCCCTGCCTGGCTGCCAGTTTTCTGACTTCGGGTTTAACGAGATCACCAATCGGAAAAATCGCATGGGAAATCTGGTATTGATTTAAAGCGTATAAAAAATAGGATTGATCCTTATTTTCATCTATTCCTCTCAATAACTGGGTTTCGCTGTCAATTCGCCTCGAACGCACATAGTGTCCCGTAGCAATTCTTGCATCTCCGAGAACCTGTG